>DWXU01000201.1:0-8708 GCA_019119065.1 Candidatus Microbacterium pullistercoris
CACCACTCGCACATCATGCGCGGCGTCGAGATCTACAAGGGTCGCGCCATCTTCCACGGGCTCGGCAACTTCGTCACCGTGACGTCCGCGCTGACGCCGGACCCCGACAGCGACTCGGAGGAGCTGAAAGCCTGGGCGCGGCGGCGGGAGGAGATGTTCGGCTTCTCGCCCGACCCGAACATGCCCGGCTATCCGTTCCACCCCGAGAGCCGCAACACCGCGATCGCGGTTCTCGACGTCGACGACACGGGCGCCCTGTCCGCGGGCTTCATCCCCTGCTGGATCGACGACGAGGCTCGGCCGGTCCCCCTCTCGAACGGCCCCCAGGGCGACAGCGTGACGGAGTACATCAGCTCGATCACGAGCGCTGCCGGGCTCGACACCCAGTTCGCGTGGGACGGTGACGTCGTCCGCGTCACCTGATCCGGTGGCGTAGGACGGCGGAGGTGCCACACGCGCAGAAGATATCTCTTGAGAGTACGATCGATCATGTCATTGTCATGAATACCGATCCGCGCAAAGGGGCACCCGAACATGGGCGCAGACCGCACCACCGTCAGGTTGCACCCGACGCGGGAGGATTCGTTCCCGCTCGGACATGACGATCTCGGCTCCGAGGAGCTGGGCGCAGCGGGTTACGTCGAAACCGAGCTCCTCGTCTCCGGCACCGCGGCCGGAGAGCGCTATACGACGCGCGCGCTGCTGCGTGCCCCCGAGAACGTCGCGCTCTTCAGCGGCGTCGTTCTCGTCGAGCCGATGCACTGGATGGGCGTGCGCAGCGTGTGGCGAGCGGCGAGACGCTATTTCCTTCGCCAGGGACACGCCTGGGCCGAGATCGCCTGTCAGTCGACAGCACCTCGCCGACTGAAGCAGTTCGACCCGTCGAGGTATGCCGACATCGCACTCGTCGACGGCGCCCGCGACGAGAAGCCGTCGGAAGCTCGCATCGGCGACGACGCGGGGGCCGCTCGCACGCTCGAGAGCGTTCGGCGTGAGTCGGACGCGTTCCGCGCGACGTGGCGCCGGGCGAACGTCCAGTCACCGGAGATCATCGCGCAGTTCGCACGGGCGGTGCGCGATGGGCTCACGCCCCTCACCGGCGTCACGCAGGTCTTCCTCAGCGGCCTGTCGCAATCGGGCGGAATCGCCCGCGCGTTCGCCGCAGAGCATCACGCGCGTTTCAGCGCGGACGGAGCGGTGTTCGATGGCTACCTCCCGATGTCCTCGGGCGGAGACGCCCTCCCCGACCTCGACGTGCCCGTCATCGAGCTGCTCGGCGAATCGGAGCTCGAGGAACTCCGCGCGCAGTTCCTCCTGCCGGGGCAGGTGCGCGGGCTCTCGCACCGTCGCGCCGACTCGGCGCACCACCGCCTCTACGAGGTGGCGGGGATGGCGCACACCGATAGCAGGGACGATCCCGCCCCGGGCCCTCCCGCCCGCCTCCCCGCCGGACAGCGATGGAGCAGGTTCCCCAACGCGCACGTCGTGCACGTCGCGCTCGATTCCCTCGTCCGCTGGGCGCGGGACGGCGTGGCGGCCCCACCCGGCCGCCTGATCGAAACCGACGAGCACGGGCGCATCGTGAGAGACCGCCACGGTCATGCGCGCGGCGGGCTCCGCTCGCCGCACCTCGACGTGCCCCTCGCGCGCGTCTCCGCGATCGCGGGTGCCGGACGCGAGTGGGCGTGCGGATCCGAAGAGCCGTTCGCGAGCGACACTCTCCGCACACTGTATGGAAGCGAGAGCGCGTACCGAAGTGCCGCGGCCGCGCGCCTCGCCGAACTCGGATCTGAGGGATACTACTTACCCGACGATGCCGCGGACTACCTCGCGCGCGCGACGTGGGCAGACGAAGGAGCGAAATGACGACGACACCGGACGAACTTGCCCGTCTCGCGGTCTCGGTGCCGGAGACGGTGAGCTCCCAGAACATGCTCGTCACCCTCCTCGCCGACTTCGATTTCGCGCACGCAGGTGCCGTGCCGTCCGCCGCCATCGTCGACGTTCTCGGGGACTTCGGAATCACGCCGGCGGGCGCCCGCATCGCCCTCAGCCGCGTCGCGCGCACCGGCAGGCTGGAACAGGTGCGCAACGGCCGCCAGACGTCGTACAGAATCAATCCCTCCGGCCTCGACGACCGCGAGCAGCGCCTGCGCGCCTACGTCGAGTTCGGTGCGACCGGCGACGAGTGGGACGGACTCTGGACCGTCGTGACGTTCTCGATCCCCGAACCGGTGCGCGGGCTGCGGCCGAAGCTGCGACGCGAGCTCGAGCGGCTGCGGTTCGCGCCCCTCACGGACGCCGTATGGGTGCAACCGCACGACCACGCCGCGCGCGTGATCGAGATCGGGGAGGAGCTCGGCGTCAACCTCGCGGCGATGCGCGCGACGTTCGATTCACAGGGACGCGGCGGCCTCGACCCCGTCGGCGCGTTCCCGCTGGACGACGTGCGCACGCGCTACGAACAGTATCGAATGACGTTCGAGCCGTGGCTCCCGCTGGTCAGGGCGGACCGCATCGACGCCCACCATGCGCTCGTACTGCGGGCGAACGTGCTGGCCTCCTGGCGTGACATCGCGCTCACCGACCCCGGCCTGCCTGGCGCGCTGCTGCCGGACGATTGGCCGCAGGAGTCTGTCCGCGCGCTCTTCGTGGAGCTGTGGGAGCGGCTGGGGCCCATCGCCCTGCAGCGCATGCGCGCGCTGATCACTCCGCACGACGCCGAGCTGGCCTCACGCCTGCGCGTGCGGCACCGGTGACGACTGCGCACCCACGATCTGGCCCAGTTCGCTGCGCAGCGCCGGGACGCCGCGCAGCGCGAGGATCCGATCGGCGACCTGATTCGCCTCGTCGCGATCCATGCCGCGGGGCGCGCGCGCCGCGCAGTCGACGAACTTCTCCCGGAGCCTGTCGATCCCGAGCGGCGAGGCCGGATTGCCGAGGGGCGCCGGAACGTCTTCATGCATGCGTCGGCCGTCCGTCAGCTCGATGGCGATCTCGCCGTGCGTCATCGCCTCCGGCACGTCCTTGTCCGGATCCGAGATGAAGGTGACACGCTCCGCGAGTGCGAGCACGCGCGTGTCGCGCATGGCGGCATCGGTGAAGGACGCGAGGGACAGCTCTCCGTGCACGAAAGCGCTGGCGACCGTGAAGGGCAGGCTGAACTTCGCGTTGATCGCCTCGGTCGGCCGCCGCTTCGCCTCGATCGGCTCCGCGAGCATCGCGTTCACGGGCGCCCCCCACAGCGTGATGCGCTCGATGTCGTCGACGCGGATCTGGTCGCGCATCCGCAGCGCGCCCTCGACGAAGGAGTGGGTGCCGCGGCAACTCGGCCAGGGCTTGTAGCTGACCTGCGTCCCCCAGAAGCGGGTGCCGAGCCCGTCGAGGATCGGATCGGGATCGTACACGCCGCCCGCATACGTCGCAAAGAAGCCGTACCGGCCCTCGAGCGGCGCGTCGAATCCGGTGATGCCGCGCCGCGCGAGCTCGGCCGCGCGCACGGCGGCGTGGGCGGCGAAGGAATCGCGTACCCCGCGCACGATCGACCGCGGGCTGAACTTCACCTCGCCGCTCGCGGTCGCCTGTGAGATCACCAGCGAGAGCGCGTCGAGCGTTTGAGCCTCGTCGAGGGAGAGCAGGTTCGCGGACGCGACCGCCGCGCCGAGCGCCCCGAGGATCGGGGGCGGGTACCAGCCGCGGCGCCCCATCTCGTCCCCGGCGGCGGCCGCGATGCGGGCGGTCACATCGCACCCGATCGCGATGGCCGTGATCAACCGGTCTCCCGGCACGTCCTCGCGTTCCGCGAGCGCGAGGACCGCGGGGACGGTCTGCGCATGGGGGTGGATGGGGAGGCCGTCGACGGAGTCCTCGTAGTCGAGCGCGTGCGCCATCGCACCGTTGGCGAAGGCCGCGGCAGCCGCCGGTACGCGATGCGCGGTTCCGAACACGGTCGCATCCGGCCGGCCGCCCTCGGCGATCGCCAACTCGGCGAACTGTGCGGCGCCGGCGTCCTGCCCGGCGGCCGCCAACGACACTCCGACCGCGTCAAGCAGCGACTGTTCGGCCGCGCGGATCGCGTCGGCCGGCAGATCATCGATCCGCAGGCGAGCGGTGACGCCGACGAGGTTCTTCGAAAGACCGTTCATGTTCTCCTCCACCAGATCCATAATAGATACCATTTTTGAGTTCGATAGTCATTTATGGTGTTATCTATCGACGAGTGGCACGATTGTCATGCCCGAGCGCGACACTGATGTCCCGGAGGAACACCGTGAGAGATCCCATCGTGGAGACAACCGCCGGACGGATTCGCGGCCGGAGCATCGACGGAGATGTTCTGCGATTCGCCGGGGTGCCGTACGCCGCACCGACGGGGGGAGCCGGCCGCTTTCGCCCACCGCAGCCACGCACGCCCTGGGCCGGCATCCGCACGGCAGACGCGTTCGCGCCCATCGCGCCGCAGCACGGCGCCCACGCGAAGCCGGGAGGCGCAGAGGCGATGTCGGAGGACTGCCTCGCGCTGAACGTCTGGACCCCCTCGACCGCGGGGCGGCGCCCGGTTCTCGTGTGGCTCCACGGCGGCGGCTTCGCCTCAGGCATGCCGCACCACCGGCCGGCCGACGGCACCGCGCTCGCGCGGACGGGCGACGTCGTCGTGGTCAGCGTCGCCCACCGCCTCGCGCTCCTCGGGTTCCTCCACCTCGACGAGCTCTGCGGCGGCGAATACGCGGGCTCGGGCAACGCGGGCATGCTCGACCTCGTCGCGGCCCTCACGTGGATCCGCGACAACATTGCGGCGTTCGGCGGCGACCCAGACGCCGTGACGATCCACGGCCACTCCGGCGGGGGCGGGAAGGTCGCCGCGCTGTGCTCCATGCCGGCCGCACGCGGACTCTTTCGCAGCGCCGCCATCCACGGCGGCCCGCCGTTCGGCTTCAAGCACGCCGCGACCGCCCACGAGACGGCGGAGCAGGCGCTCGCCCTGCTCGAGATCCCGCCGACCCGCGCGGATCGGCTGCGCGATGTCCCCCTCCAGCGCCTCTTGGCCGTTCAGCGTGATCTCGGCGTGCACGGAGCTCCCGGCCCGGACGGGATGCGCTTCGCACCGACGGTCGCCACGCCGGAGTTGCCTGCCGACCCGCTCCAGGCTTTCGCGGCCGGGGCCGCATCCGACGTCGCCCTCATGGTGGGCACCGCGCTCGACGAGTCTCGCGCTGCCGCCTTCGCCCACCCCGCCTATCTGACCGGCGACGAGATCAGCGACGACGACCTCGTGGCACGGGTGCGGCCCGGCCTCGACGATCCCGACGACGCCGAGGGTCTCGTCGCCGCGTACCGCGAACTCGATCCTGCGGCCGGAAACGTCGACCACTTCTTCGCGATCACGAGCGATCAGTTCCGCATCCGGTCACTCCGCCTCGCCGACGCGAAACACCTGGGGGATGGCCGACCGTCGTGGGTGTACCTCTGCGAGACCGCCCACGACACTCCGCACGGCGCCTTTCACGGCATCGAGATGCCCCTCTTCTTCAACAACACCACGCCGGCCACACCGGGGCGTGCCGTGGCCTCCGCGCTGAGCGCCCAGCTCGTCGCATTCGCACATGACGAGCTGGGCGCATCCGAGACATGGGCGCCGTACACGCCACCCCAGCCCGACCAGCTCGTCATCGAGGACGACGCACTGCAGACTGCCCGCGCGCCGCGGCACGAACGGGTGCGCCTGTGGGACGGGATCGTCGTCACACCCAGCACGGATCCCTGGACCACGCTCTGGCCGCAGCCACAGGAACATCATTCTGCTTGACACTCCGGTGGGCCAGCCCATAATATGACACCTGACGCGTCGATCGCCTCTATAGACGATATATAATCGAGGCGCGTCGCCACGCACCTGCCGTCAAAGGAGATCGCGATGCGGCGTGAACGAAACAAGGTCCTGCGCGGATTCGCGCTCAGTCTCGCTCTCTCCGCCGCGCTGGTCGTCAGCGGCTGCGGCTCGGGCGACGATCCGGCCGAGACCCCGGGATCGCCCGGCATCACCTTCCAGTTCGCCGGCCCGCCGCTCTCGGGCCTGAATCCCGCGGCGACGGGAGGGACGACCTCCGCCTACGCCTACGCGGTGCCGGCCTACAGCACCCTCCTCTCGCAACGCGTCACGGGCGAGATCGTCGGCGATCTCGCGACGGACTGGGGGTACCCGGACGGCGACAACCTGCGCTTCGACATCACGCTGCGCGACGACGCCGCCTTCGCCGATGGCACCGACATCGATGCAGCGGCCGTGAAGAAGTCGCTCGAGTACGTGCGCGACGGAAACTTCTATCTGAGCTCGCGGTTCGCGGCCTTCGAGAGCATCGAGGCCACGGATGAGCACGCGCTGTCGATCACGCTGTCGGAGCCCGTCGCGAACCTGCCGTTCGTGCTCACCGCATCGGGCGGCGCGGGCTTCATCATCCACCCCGACGCGATCGACGACCCCGATTCTCTCGAGAACGCCACGGCCGGATCCGGCCCCTACGTGTACTCGCCCGAGAAGAGCGTCATCGACACCACCTACGTATATGAGCGCAACCCGGAGTACTACAACCCGGAGGCGGTGAAGGCGGACACCCTGACCGTACAGGTGATGAACGACTCCAGCACGATCCTCGCCGCGCTGCAGACCGGCCAGGTGGACGTGACCCAGGGCAGCGCGATGACGGCCGCGTCGGCGGAGGCCGCGGGCTTCGACGTGTACCAGGTCGGCGGATCCGTGCACGGCATCGGCCTCATCGACCGAGCCGGCGAGGTGGTGCCGGCGCTCGGCGACGTGCGTGTGCGACAGGCGATCAACCTCGCGCTCGACCGCGAGGCGATCACCGAGTCGATGCTGCCCGGCGGGTACGGGGTGCCGACCGAACAGATCCTCGCCGAAGGACAGCCCGGACACGACCCCGATCTCGTCGGCCGCTACGCGCACGACGTCGCCGCGGCCCAGGAGCTCCTGGAGGAGGCGGGCTACGGCGACGGGTTCGAGATGACGCTCATCTGCGCCGAGACCGTCGGCAACTGCACCGCCGCCGAGGCCGTCGCCGGCGATCTCTCGAACGTCGGGATCACCGTGCATCTCGAGACCGTCGCGGTGAGCACGGCGGCGTTCGACGAGAAGGTGGCCAGCGGCGAGTATCCCGCCGCGATGCAGCGCATGCGCACGGTCGCGTCCGAGTTCGCACCGCTCCTGCTCGAAGACCTGGGCGGTTCGGCGAACCCCTTCCAGTCGTCGGACGACGAGATCACGCGCCTCTGGGAGGAGGCGACCGACGCGATCGATCCCGACGAGCAGGAGGAGGCCTACCGCGCGCTGTCGAACCGTGTGGTCGACCAGGCGTGGTTCGCGCCGCTGTACGTGCAGTCGAGCATCTATTACGTGAGCCCGGAGATCGAGGGCTTCACCGTCACGAACGAGAACGACCTGTACAGTCCGGTCGACGTCGAGGGCGAGTTCACGTGGTCGAAGTGACGCGACCCGCGCCAGGTACGGTCCGGTTCTGCGCGGTCGGGGACGTCGGTCCCGAGCGGCGCGACGTGGACACGCTTTTCGAGAAGACGGCGGACGAGATCCGCTCGGCCGACCTCGCGTTCATGCAGCTGGAGATGACCCTCACCGAGCGCGGGGCGCGTGTGCCGCAGACCAAGCACACGTCGCGCACGCACCCCGATGCGGCTGGGGCGTTCGCCCGGGCGGGGTTCGACGTCGTCTCGTGGGCCTCGAACCACTCGCTCGATTGGGGGACCGAAGGGTTCCTCGACACCGTCGAGGCGATCGAGGCCGCGGGGCTCATCCCGCTGGGGACGGGGCGCAACATCGACGAGGCACGGGCACCGCGCATCGTCGAACGAGGCGGCCTCCGCGTCGCCTTCCTCGCGTATTGCAGCATCCTTCCGGACAGCTATTGGGCGACCGCCGAGCGCGCGGGCATCGCGCCGCTGCGAGCCTTCACGCTTCACGAGGCGATCGAACCCGATCAGCCGGGCACGCCGCACCGCATGTACACGGTGCCGCACCCCGGTGACGAGGCGGCGATGGTGGCCGACATCGAGGCGGCCAAAGAGAAGGCAGATGTCGTGATCGTGTCGTGCCACTGGGGGATCCACTTCACGCGCGCGGAGCTGGCCGACTACCAGCGGGCGCTCGGACGAGCCGCGATCGAGGCCGGCGCGGAGATGGTGCTCGGCCACCACGCACACATCCTGAAGGGTGTCGAGTTCCATCGGGGCAAGCCGATCTTCCACAGCCTCGGCAACTTCGCCATCGAGCTCCCGATGGACGCCGAGCACGCCGCGCGGCCGTCATTCCGACACCTGCTGAGCCTCCACCCCGGGTGGGAGCCCGACATCGGCGGGATGTTCAACTTCCCCCCGGATGCGCGGATGTCGATGATCGTGCACTGCGACCTCGACGCGGCGGGGGCCTCCCGCGTCCGGTACCGGCCCGTCATGATCGACCGTATGGCGGTTCCCGAGCCGCTCTCGGCCGGCGACCCGCGCTTCGACCGCGTCGTCGACTACGTGCGCGACATCAGCCGCGAGGCGGGACTGGACACGGGCTTCACCGTCGACGGCGACGAGGTATTTCTGACCCCCGGCGACCGCCAGCGCTGAGACGCACACGCGAAAGGTCCCGCCGGCGTTCCGGCGGGACCTTTCGCGTCGGTGCCGCGCACTAC
>DWXU01000202.1:0-39835 GCA_019119065.1 Candidatus Microbacterium pullistercoris
AGCCTCGAGGTCGGCGAGGAAACGGTCCACGACGGCCTGGGCCTTCGCGTCCTCGTTCATCGTCTCGCCGATGACGTTGCCTGCCAGGTCCAGAGCGATCGAACCGACGTCCTGACGCAGCGAGACCATCGCCGACTGGCGCTCCGCCTCGATCTGCGTCTGGGCCGACGCGGCGATGCGATCGGCTTCCGCCACCGCGGTGCTGCGTGCCTCATCGACGATCTTCTTGCCATCGGCACGCGCGCCCTCGCGGATCTCGCCCGCCTCGCGACGTGCGTCCGCCAGCTGCTGCGTGTACTCGACCAGCGCGGCTTCCGCCTGGCGCTGAGCCTCGTCGGCCTTCTCGATGTTGCCCTCGATCGCAGCCGAGCGCGCATCGAGCACCTTGTTCAGACGCGGCAATGCGATCCTGATCACCACGAACGCGATGACGACGAAGCAGACCGCAGACCAGATGATGTCGTAGTCGGCGGGGAGCAGAAGGTTCTGGTCCCCCTCTTCCGCCGCGACTGTGACAAGAGCGTTAAGCATCCTGTCTCCTTATCTGTGAGGCGGGTAGGTCAACCGAAGATGAAGGGCGTCGCGATGCCGATGAAGGCAAGGATCTCGATGAATGCGACACCGATGAACATCAGCGTCTGGAGGCGGCCGGCGAGCTCAGGCTGGCGAGCCGTCGACTCGATGGTCTTGCCGACCACGATGCCCAGACCGATGGCGGGGCCGATGGCGGCGAGGCCGTAACCGATGGTCGCGATGTTTCCGGAGATTTCCGCGAGAACCGTCGTAGCGTCCACTAGGTGTTTCCTTTCATATGGCAGATAGCCGGTCGACTATCTGTCGGCAATCAGTGTTCGTCTGCAACCGCAAGCTGGATGTAGACGGCGGTCAGGATGGTGAAGACGTACGCCTGCAGGAAGGCGACGAAGATTTCGAAGAGCGTGAAGGCGAAGCCGAACGCCAGCGCACCGGGCGCGAGGAAGGTCAGCCAGTTGAAGCTGAGCAGGAAGAAGTGCGTCGCGGCGAAGAACAGCACGAGCATGAGGTGGCCGACCATCATGTTCAACAGCAGTCGCAGCGTCAGCGATACCGGACGGAAGATGAAGGTCGAGATGAACTCGATGACCGCGATGACCGGGATGAGATACACGGGCACGCCGCTCGGCACGAGCGAGTTCTTCATGAACTTGCCGACGCCCTGCTTGCGGATACCCGCCGAGATGAACGCGATGTAGGCGACGACGGCCAGCAGAAGGGGCACACCGATGACGCTCGTGCCCTGGATGTTCGTGCCGGGGATCACGCCCATGATGTTGAAGAAGAAGATCCCGAAGAACAGCACCGACAGCAGCGGGACGAATCCTTTGCCCTCGCGCTTGCCGATCACCTGGTAGGCGATCTGCTCCCGTACGAATCCGAAGCCGAACTCGACGATCTGCTGGAAGCGCCCCGGGACGACCGTCATCCGGCGCGTGCCGAGCACCATGAACAGCACGAGCAACACCGTCGCGATGACCTGAACGAGGTTGATACGCGTGAACTCGAAGGGCGTGCCCTCGAAGAGGATTGCTTCCGGGAAGAAGTCGCCGATGGACGGCGGGTGGAACTCGACCTCATCGGCCATCGGTGCGATCGTTCTCGCCTGAGTCAACGCGTGGCTCCTGCTTCTCGCGCAGAACGGTGCCTGCGGGTGTGCGGTGGGAGTGGGGCGATCTTCTGCGGGCCGACGCTTCGCCGTGCCGGCATCCGACGGAAGACCTCGTTCAGACTATCAAAGACTGAGCCGTGCTTTGACACGCTGTAGAAATCCGCCGTGCTCACGGAGTCGGATCCTCGTTATCACCCGGCAGCTCGATGTCGCTCACGGCCGGGATCCGCATCTTCGCGATCACCGCCACGTCGACGATGACCGATCCGAGAGCCGTGGCGATCAGCGCCCCGTAGAGCACCCCGGGCACCACCCAGTCAAGGCCGAAGACGACGTTCAGCGCGATGATGAGCGCGAGCACCTTCACGAGGAAAACGCCCATGAAGACGCCGAAGAAGATCACGAGGTAGTTCGGCGTGCCGAACCACCGGTTGGCGAAGAGGATCGTCGCCGCGGTGAGCGCCGGGAACACGAACCCGATCACCGAGCCGAGCACGCCGCTTCCGGCCCCCGCGGATCCGCCGACGAAGGCGCCGATGATCGCGGCGACCACGAGCACCGCAGCGCTCATGACGGCGCTCCACAGGAGCACGTTGCGCATGATCGGATTACTCGAAACGGGCGAGGGTGCCACGGCGTTCTCCTGAGGTCGCGGAAGGGTCACACGCGATGCGCGCTCTGACGAGATTACCTGCGGCCGCTTTGAACTCCCCGGTCGCCGGGGACCCGGATGCCGTTGACGACGATGAGATCGACCACGAGAGATGCCACTGCCGTCGCCGTCAGCGCGCCGTACAGCGTGCCGGGGTGGATCTCGGCGAGCTGCACCAGCAGCGTCAGTGCGACGAGGAACACGGCGACCTTGATCACGAAGCCGCCGAGGAACGCGAAGAAAGCGATCGCGGCGTATCGGGTCGAGTCGCGACGCCGGGTGACGAAGAAGACCGTGACGACCGTGAGGATCGGGAAGAGGATCCCCGCCCCCGCCCCGGTCGCGGCGCTGCCGAGGCCGGGGACACCCACCAGCGGCCATGCCACGGCGCACGCGACGAGTCCCACGGCAGCCCACACGATGGCGCTGACGGCGCTGATGCGGTCGAGGGGAAGATCACCCAACATGCGCGTTCCCCTCCCCCGCGGCGTGCGGACGGCGCGTTGGCCGCGACGGCACAAGGGCGAGCACGAGGCACGCCGCGATGCCGATCACGCCATACGCGACGGCGAGCCAGTATTCACCGAACCAGTGGTCGCCGAACCAGTCCTCGCCCGTGAAGATGTACATCAGCAGCACTGTGAGCGACGCGATCGCGGTCCAGGCGTAGAAGATGAGCGTCGCGGCGCGGTCAGAGTGCCCCATGTCGAGCATGCGGTGGTGCAGGTGCTCGCGATCCGGTGAGAAGGGAGACTTGCCCCTGCTCATGCGGCGGATCACGGCCAGCCCGAAATCGAGCAACGGCAGCAGCACGACGATGAGCGGCAGGATCACCGGGATCAGCGTGCCGAGAATCTGCGATCGGCCCGTGACGTCCGGGTCGAGTGCGGCCGGCTGAATCTGCCCCGTGATTGCGATGCCGCTCGTGGCCATGAGCAGGCCGATCACGAGGGCGCCGGTGTCGCCCATGAACATCTTCGCGGGGTTCCAGTTGATCGGGAGGAAACCGGCGCACGCGCCGATCACGACCGCCGCGATGAAAGTTCCGAGGTTGGCGTACGTCGTGGCACCCGCGTCCCGCACGAGGATGTAGGAGTAGATGAAGAACACGCCGTTGGCGATGAGGCAGACGCCCGCGACAAGACCGTCGAGTCCGTCGATGAAGTTGACGGCGTTCATGACGATGACGATCGCGAACATCGTCAGGATGATGCTGACGGAGCTGGACCACACCGCGATCCCGCCGATCGGCAGCGCGTAGATCTGCACGCCGCCCCCGATCGCCACGATCCCGGCCGCGAGGAACTGCGCGCCGAGCTTGATGAACCAGTCGAGGTCCCAGAGGTCGTCGGCCAGACCGATGAGGGCGATGACGACCGTGGCGCCGAGCACGGACCAGACGACCCGCGGTTCGATCCAGATGATGTCGAAGAACTCGAAGGCCCGCGAGATGAGGAACGCCGCCACGATGCCGAGGAACATCGCCACGCCGCCGAGGCGAGGCGTGGGCCGCCGGTGCACGTCTCGCTCGCGGACGGCCGGATACAGCTTGTACCGCAGCGCGATGCGCCACACCGCCCACGACAGCGCGAAGGTGAGCGCCGCGGTGATGAGGGCCGTCAGGAGATAGAGCTTCACCGACGCGGTTCCTCGTCGTCGATGTCGAGCAGGTCGCCGAGTACCTCGCGCAGTTCCTCGCGCGAGACGGCTCCGTCGCGAAGGATCCGCACCGCGGGCTCGCCGCGCCCGCCCGCGAGCGACGTCGCGTCGATGATCGTCGAGGCCACGCCGGTCGACACCGGGCCGTCGTCGAGGTAGACGGCGACGGTCGCGCCGAGCATCCGCCGTGCGGCATCGACGTCGACCGCGGCGGCCTTCCCCGTGAGGTTCGCGCTCGAGACCGCGAGCGGCCCCGTCTCGGCGAGGAGCTCCAGCGCGATGGGATTATCCGGCTGACGCACCGCGACGGTCCCGGCCGTGTCGCCGAGATCCCACGTCAGCGACGGCTGCGCCGGGAGCACGATCGTGAGACCCCCGGGCCAGAATCGCTCGACGAGCCGCTCGACCTCCGGCGGCACGCTCTCGACGAGGGCGTGCAGGGCGTCGACCGATCCGACGAGAACGGGCGGTGGCTGCTGGCGACTGCGCCCCTTCGCCTCGAGCAGCTTCTGCACGGCCGCGGCATCGAACGCGTCGGCGGCCACGCCGTAGACCGTGTCGGTCGGCATCACGATCACGTCGCCGCGCGCGATCGCCTGACGGGCGTGACGCGTGCCGCTGAGCATCTGCTCGCGGTCGCGGCAGTCGAAGACGGGGGGATTCACGGCCTCGAGTCTACGGATCGGCTCTGAGGCTTCACGGACGCAGGGCCGTGGTCGCGCGATCCCGCGTGGTCAGGTCGGGGTGGGTCGAAGCACCGAGCCAACCATCCGCGGCGAGGAGCTCACGGATCGCTGACCCCTGCTCCTCCCCGTGCTCGAGGACGATGACGCCGCCCGAGCGGGCGAGGCGCAGGCCGACGGCGCTGATCACGCGCACGACGTCCAGGCCGTCGTCGCCGCCGTAGAGCGCAAGCTCCGGATCGTGCAGGCGCACTTCCTCTTCGCGTGGCACGGCGCCGGTCGGGATGTACGGCGGGTTCGACGCCACGACCGACACCCGGCCGTCGAGGTCGCCAAAGGCGTCCGCGAGGTCGCCATGACGCAGATCGACCTCGGGGGCGATCGCGTCGACGTTCCGCCGCGTCCACGCCAGCGCGTCGGCCGACTTCTCGACGGCGTGCACCCGCGCATGCGGGATTTCGGTCGCCATCGCGAGCGCGATCGCGCCGGAGCCGGTTCCCAGATCGACCGCGATAGGGGCCGGATCCGCGACCGCGCGCAGCGCGTCGATCGCCAACTGCGCGACCGTCTCCGTCTCCGGTCGCGGCACGAAGACTCCCGGCCCGACCCGGAGCGTGAGGTGCCGGAACGGCGCCAAACCGGTGATGTGCTGCAACGGCTCGCGTCCTGCCCGGCGCACGAGCGCGGCGCGGAGGCCCTGATGTTGTGCGCTCGACAACCGGTCACCGCGGAACAGGGCGGCACGCACCTCGCCGCGCGAGACGTCCGGACCGAGCACGTACGCGATCAGCAGTTCGGCGTCCACGACGGGGTCCGGCACCCCGGCTGACTGCAGGACATCCGCCGCACCGCGCAGCGCGTCGGCCAGCGGAACGGCTTCCTCGTTCGTCGTCACGGCACCCGAGCCTACGCGTGAAATCCTCCGTCACACACGCCGCCGCCACGGCGCATCCCTTTAGGGTGGGGCACAGGCATGCGAGGCCTGCGCCCCGCGGCCCCACCCGATCAGACGCGAAAGGCATATCCATGGCTGCGATCCACAACGACATCTCGAGTGCGTTCGGAAAGACTCCGCTCGTCAAGCTCAACCGTGTGACGGACGGCGCCGGTGCCAACGTCTACGCCAAGCTCGAGTTCTTCAACCCCGGTTCGAGCGTCAAGGACCGTCTCGGCGTCGCGATCATCGACGCCGCCGAGAAGTCCGGCGATCTGCCCGCCGGCGGAACGATCGTCGAGGGAACGTCGGGCAACACGGGCATCGCGCTCGCGCTCGTCGGTGCCGCCCGCGGCTACAAGGTGATCCTCACGATGCCCTCGTCGATGTCGAACGAGCGCAAGGTGCTGCTGCGCGCCTTCGGCGCCGAGCTCGTGCAGACCGACCCCGCGAAGGGAATGAACGGCGCCGTCGAAGAGGCCCGACGCATCGTCTCGGAGACCCCCGGCGCCGTGCTCGCGAGCCAGTTCGAGAACGAGGCGAACGTTACGATCCACCGCGAGACCACCGCCGAGGAGATCCTCGCCGACACCGACGGCGCCGTCGACATCTTCGTCGCCGGCATCGGCACGGGCGGCACCATCACCGGTGTCGGCCAGGTACTGCGCGAGCGCAAGCCAGAAGCGAAGATCGTCGCCGTCGAGCCCGTCGACTCCCCACTCCTCAGCGAGGGCACGGCCGCCCCGCACAAGATCCAGGGCCTCGGCGCGAACTTCGTGCCCGAGATCCTCGACCGGTCGGTCATCGACGAGATCCTGCCCGCGCCGCTCGACAAGTCCGTCGAGACGGCTCGCGCGCTCGCCGCGAGCGAGGGCATCCTCGCCGGTATCTCCTCCGGCGCCGCCGTGTGGGCAGCCGTCGAGGTCGCCAAGCGCCCCGAGAACGCCGGCAAGAACATCGTCGTGGTCGTCCCCGACACCGGTGAGCGGTACGTGTCCACCTTCCTCTGGGAGCACCTCCGCGACTGAGCGCCCTGCGGGCACCGCGTTGGCCGCGTTGTCGTCGGGCGGCGCACTCTCGGTGCGCCTTCCTCCTCCGCCTTGCCACCACAGCACCCGCACGCCGCTCAGCGTGACACACTGAAGCCCAGGCATCGTTCGATTGGTTTCATCTATGGGAATCGGCATCCGCGAGGACATCGAAGCCGCGAGGCGGCGGGATCCCGCCGCCCGCGGCTCCGTCGAGATCGCAGTCCTCTACTCGGGACTGCACGCGATCTGGGCCCACCGCCTGTCACATCGCCTGTGGCGGCGTCGCTGGCGTTTCGTCGCGCGCGCCCTCTCCCAGGTCACACGCTGGCTCACCGGCATCGAGATCCACCCCGGTGCCACCATTGGCCGCCGCTTCTTCATCGACCACGGCATGGGCGTCGTCATCGGCGAGACCGCTGAGATCGGCGACGACGTCATGCTGTACCACGGCGTCACCCTCGGCGGTTCGACGCTCGAGAAGGGCAAGCGCCACCCGACTCTCGACGACGGCGTCGTCGTCGGATCCGGCGCGAAGGTCCTCGGCCCCGTGCACATCGGCGCGCGCAGCGCCGTCGGCGCCAACGCCGTCGTGACCCGCGACGCGCCCGCCGACAGCATCGTCGTCGGGATCCCCGCGAAGGCCCGTGCGCGACAGTCCAACGATCGCGTCCGCGACATTCTCACGGCGCCCGAGTACCAGATCTGACGACGCCGGCCTGGGTTGTGCCGGCCTGGGTTGCCGGCCTCGGGTTTCCGTCGACGCTGCGCGGTCACCCTCTCGGCGACGCAGTCCCCCGACATCGCGGGTGCGATGTCTCCCGCCAGGCCCGATGCCAGCGTCGCCGAGAGGGTGACCGCTTCGCTTCGCTCGCGGACACGGGGACAGATTCAGCAGTGCGGCAGGCTCAGAAGGGGCGCGTTGATTCGCTCGCGGTGGGCAGTGTGGGTGGTGCTCCGCGTGTGTCAGGGCGTGGTGGGGGCGTTCGCCGGCCACGGGAGTGGGCCGCGCGCCCGCTCGAGCTGTGCCGCGAGCTGCAGGATCCGTGTCTCACCGCCGGGCCGCCCGACCAGCTGCACGCTCCAGGGTCGCTCCCCCGGAGCGGCCGGCGCAGGGACGGTGATGGCCGGCAGACCGGCGACGTTCGCGAAGCTCGTGTGTGGGGCGTACTGGCACTGGCGCGCGAAGTTCTCCAGGGGTGAGGTGTCGCTCGAGAACCATCCGAGCGGCTGTGGGGGCATCGCGAGCGCAGGGGTGAGCACGGCGTCGAAGGGCGAGAACGCCTCGATGGTCTGGCGTTCGAATGCCGAAGCGGCCTCGAACCCGCCGATGGCCTCGGATGCGGGCATGGCGCGCGCCTCGCGGGCCATCCACGCGGTGAAGGGTTCGACGAGCGCATCGAGATCGTCGTCGGCGACGGGGAGTCCGCCCGCGGAGGCGCGCCAGATCGTGGTGAACATCTCCGGGTAGCCGCGCGGGCGCCAGGCGGCGTCGTCGACCTCGTGCGCCGCTGCGAGCGTGCGAGTGGCCCAGTCGTAGGCCTCGCGCGCGCCCGGATCGAGCGTGGTGTCGGTCCAGCCATCCCACGGCGTGACGAGCGTCGCCCCGATCCGCAGCCTGCCCGGATCCGTGCGCACCGCCGCGGCGAACGAGGTGGTCGGAACGGGGTCCGGCGCGCGAGTCGCGTTCCGGTGCGGCGCGGATCCGACGAACGCGTCGAGCAGGTACGCCGCGTCCTCCACGGTGCGCGCGATCGGCCCGGCCGTCGAGAGGCCGCCCGGGCCACTGAGCCCGTTGGCGAACGGCAGCCGGCCACGCGACGGCTTGAGCCCGACGACGCCCACCGTGGCGGCAGGGATCCGGATCGAGCCGCCTGCGTCGGACGCCGGAGCCGCGGGGAGCATGCCGGTGGCCACGGCAATCGCCGCTCCCCCGGAGGAACCGCCCGCGCCCGTCGTGGGATCCCACGGGTTGCGCGCCGGTTCGCCCGCGGCCGGCTCGGTGTAGCCGGTCATGCCGAACTCGGGGGTCGACGTCTTGCCGAGGCTGACGGATCCGAGCCGATCGAGTGCGGCCGCGATCGGATCCGAAACGGTTGGCACGTTGTCGCGGAACGCGCGGGACCCGTAGCGCGTCGGCACCCCGGCGCGGCCGACGAGATCCTTGTCCGCGAGCGGCACGCCCCAGAGCGCGGGCGGATCCTCGGGCGGCGCCCCGAGCGCCGCGGCCTGCGCGAGCGCGCGTTCGGCGGTCACCTCGACGAAGGCCCCAAGCCACTCCCCCTCGATGCGGTCGAGGCACGCGCGGACGGCCTCAAGAGGCGTCACCTCGCCGCACTGCAGCTGACGAACGAGTTCCACGAGAGTCACGTCCCCATCCTCCCCCGCCTCCGCCCAGATGACGCAAATGCACCCAAAATCGCGCGTTTGGGTGCATTTGCGTCAGGTGAAGGCAGCATCAGCGCCCAGAGGGCGCCGGCGTCAGCTCAGAGCGTGCCGCTCGATGAACGCCCGCAGCTCGGCCGCGTCGTCAGGGAGTTCGGTGACGTGCTGCGGCGCGTGCATCATGGCCCGTTGATCCTCCGGGAGATCGAGGTCGACGTTGAGCGCTTCCTGGATCGTCTCGGCGAACTTCTGCGGCTTCGCCGTCTCGAGCACGAGCATCGGCACCCCGTCGTCGAGGTGCTGACGGGCGATGGCCACGCCGTCGGCGGTGTGCGGATCGATGATCTCGCCGGTGGCCTCGTGGACGGCACGGATCGTCGCGAGCCGGTCGGCATGCGTCGACGTCGCGCTGACGAAGCCGAACTCCTCGCCGAATCGCGCCTGCTCGGCTGAGAAGTCCGCCTCGCCGCCGTCGGCGAGTGCGTCCCACGCCGCGACGACGCGCGAGGCGTCGCGGCCGACGAGCTCGAAGATGAACCGCTCGAGGTTCGAGGCCTTCGAGATGTCCATCGACGGGCTCGACGTCGCATGCGTGTCAGCCGCGCCGCGCGGTCGGTAGTGACCCGTGCGGAAGAACTCGTCGAGGACGTTGTTCTCGTTGGTCGCGAGCACCAGACGGCGCACGGGAAGACCCATCAGCCGGGCGTACAGCCCGGACAGGATGTTGCCGAAGTTGCCCGTCGGCACCGCGAAGGAGACGGGCTGCGCGCCGGTCTCGTCGGTCGCGCGCAGCCAGCCCCAGAAGTAGTAGACGACCTGCGCCGTGATCCGTGCGAGGTTGATGGAGTTGACGGCGCCGAGGTG
The DNA here is from genome assembly GCA_019119065.1 of Candidatus Microbacterium pullistercoris. Lineage (GTDB taxonomy): Bacteria > Actinomycetota > Actinomycetes > Actinomycetales > Microbacteriaceae > Microbacterium > Microbacterium pullistercoris. The sequence continues at coordinate 9,851 of DWXU01000202.1, forward strand.
GTGCGCGTGTTTGAAGTCGAGGTCTCCCGCCAGTTCCTTGACGAGGTTCTGGCAGTCGTCGAACACGCCCTCGACCGCGATGTTGTGCACGTTCGCGTCGTCGATCGAGTACATCTGCGCGCGTTGGAACGCACTCATCCGACCCTGCGGCGAGAGCATGAACACCGCGACCCGCTCCTTGCCCCGCAACGCGTGCTCGGCGGCGGATCCGGTGTCACCGGACGTCGCGCCCAGCACGTTCATGACGGAGCCGACACGTTCGAGCGTGTACTCGAGCACCTGGCCGAGGAATTGCATGGCCATGTCCTTGAACGCGAGTGTCGGCCCCTCGGACAGCCCGACGAGGGAGATGTCGGCGTCGAGCCGCCGCACGGGGACGACGGGGCGCGGGAACCCGGCGTAGGCGCGCGCGGTCATCCCGGCAAGGGCGTCGCGGGGGATGTCCGTGGCGAACAGTCCCAGCACCTCGGTCGCGAGTTCGGCGTAGCTCAGCGCACGCCAGCGCTCGAGCGTCGCGGCATCGACCTGCGGTATCTCCGCGGGGACCGCGAGGCCGCCGTCTGGCGCGAGCCCCTCGAGGAGGGCCTCGCTGTACGACATCGGATCCGAACCGCCTCGAGTCGAGATGTACTGCACGCAGGGCTCCTCAGGTCAGGGACGGCAGGGACGCCCCATTCTCTCACGTCGGGACGGACGACCGCGGTCGGTCAGTCGCCGAGGTGCTCGAGCCGCTCGGCCTCGTCGGCCGCGATGCAGCTGGCCACGACCGGCTCAAGTGCGCCGTCCATGACCTGGTCGAGGTTGTAGGCCTTGAAGCCGGTGCGATGATCGGCGATGCGGTTCTCGGGGAAGTTGTAGGTGCGGATCCGCTCGGAGCGGTCCATACCGCGGATCTGGCTCTTGCGCGCGTCCGAGGCGGCCGCCGCCAGCTCTTCCTGCTGCTTCGCGAGCAGCCGCGCACGCAGCACGCGCATCGCGGCCTCACGGTTCTGCAGCTGCGATTTCTCGTTCTGCATCGACACGACGATGCCGGTCGGCAGGTGGGTGATGCGCACGGCCGAATCGGTCGTGTTCACCGACTGGCCGCCGGGGCCCGACGAGCGGTAAACGTCGATCTTGAGATCGTTTTGGTCGAGTGCGACCTCTTCGGGCTCGTCGACCTCGGGGAAGACGAGCACGCCCGTCGTCGACGTGTGAATGCGCCCCTGGGATTCGGTCGCGGGCACGCGTTGCACCCGGTGCACGCCGCCCTCGTACTTGAGGTGCGCCCACACGCCCTGGGCGGGGTCGTTCGAGGATCCCTTGAACGCGAGCTGCACGTTCTTGTAGCCGCCGAGGTCGGACGGATCCGATTCGATGATCTCGGTCTTCCACCCCTGGTGAGCCGCGAACTGCGAGTACATCCGCAGCAGATCCGCCGCGAAGAGTGCGCTCTCGGCGCCGCCCTCCCCCGCCTTGATCTCCATGATCACGTCGCGCGCGTCGTCGGGGTCGCGCGGAATGAGCAGGCGGCGCAGGTATTCCTGTGCCTCCGTGGCCTGCTCCTCGAGCGTGGGGATCTCGTCGGCGAAGGCATCGTCCTCGACGGCGAGCTCACGTGCTGCCGCGAGGTCGCCCGTCGCCTGCTCCCACTCCTCGTGGGCGCGCACGATCCGCGACAGCTCGGCGAAGCGACGGTTGACGCGCTTCGCCCGCGCGGCATCGGCGTGCACCGCCGGGTCGGAGAGCTCCTCCTGCACCCGGCGGTGTTCGTCGATCAGCGTCTGGACGGATTCGAACACGGCGTTCCTCAGCGGCTGTTCTCCGAGGGGATGCTCTTCTGCATCTGCACGAGGAACTCGACGTTCGAGTTCGTCTCCTTGAGCTTCTCGAGGATCACGCCGAGGGCGTGCTGCTGGTCCATGCCCGCGAGCGCGCGACGCAGCTTCCAGGTGATCTTGACCTCGTCGGGGCTGAGCAGCATCTCCTCGCGGCGCGTGGACGACGCGTTGACGTCCACCGCCGGGAAGATCCGCTTGTCGGCGAGCTGGCGGCTGAGGCGCAGCTCGGAGTTGCCGGTGCCCTTGAACTCCTCGAAGATGACCTCGTCCATCTTGGATCCGGTCTCGACGAGAGCCGTGGCGAGAATCGTCAGCGAGCCGCCGTTCTCGATGTTGCGCGCCGCACCGAAGAACTTCTTCGGCGGGTAGAGCGCGGCCGCGTCGACGCCACCGGACAGCACGCGTCCCGAGGCGGGGGCCGAGACGTTGTACGCGCGACCGAGGCGGGTGATCGAGTCGAGCAGCACGACGACGTCACGACCCAGCTCGACGAGGCGCTTGGCGCGCTCGATCGCGAGCTCGGCAACGGTCGTGTGGTCCTCAGCGGGGCGGTCGAACGTGGAGGCGATGACCTCGCCGTTCACCGACCGCTGCATGTCGGTGACCTCTTCCGGACGCTCGTCGACCAGGACGACCATCAGGTGAGCTTCGGGGTTGTTCTGCGCGATCGCGTTCGCGATCTGCTGCAGGACGATCGTCTTTCCGGCCTTCGGCGGCGCGACGATGAGGCCGCGCTGGCCCTTGCCGATCGGAGCGATGAGGTCGATGATCCGCTGCGTCGTCTTCTCCGGCGCCGTCTCGAGGCGCAGACGGTCCTGCGGGTACAGCGGCGTCAGGCTGGAGAACTCGACGCGGCCGGCTGCGTCGTCGGCCGATAGACCGTTGACCGAGTCGACCTTCACGAGCGCGTTGTACTTCTGTCGCCCGGACTGCTCGCCTTCGCGCGGCTGCTTGATCGCGCCGACGACCGCGTCACCCTTGCGCAGGTTGTACTTCTTGACCTGGCCGAGCGAGACGTAGACGTCCTGCTTGCCGGGGAGGTAGCCGGTTGTGCGCACGAACGCGTAGTTGTCGAGCACGTCGAGCACGCCGGCGACGGGGATCAGCACGTCGTCGTCGTTGATCTCCGGCTCGAACTCGTCCTGGCCGCGGCCACGACCGCGGCCACGACGGTTGCCGTTCTGGTCCTGCTGCTTCTGCTGCTGTCCGCCGCCGCGCTGGCCGTTCTGGCCGTTGCGGCGGTCGTCCGAGGAGTCGTCCGAGGAGTCGCCGCTGCTCTTCTTGCGGCGGTTGCGACCACGGCCACGACGGTTGCGGCCGGAGCCCTCCTGCTCGTCGGAATCGCTGTCGTCGTCCTTACCCTCAGACGAACCCTTGTCGTCGGAGGAGCCCGTGTCATCGGACGAGCTCGCGCCATTGCTGTCGCGCGAGGAGGCGTCCGATGCGTCGGAGGCCTTCGCGTCGGAGGCCTTTGCGTCGTCGGTCTTCGCGGCGTCGGCGGGCTTCTCGTCCTGTGTGGCGGTGGCGGACTTCTTGCGCGAGCGCGATCCGCGTGCGGGGGCGTCGGCGGATCCGTCGGTCGCGCCGTCGTCCGAGGCCGCAGCCTCAGCCGACTCCTCGTCGGTCTCGGTCGATGCGGGCTTGGTGGAGCGGCTGCGTCGCGAGGACGAGCGCGCTGGCTTCTGCGCGTCTTCCGCGGGCTCGGCAGTCGCTGCGTCGGCAGTCGCCGCCTCGGCGGTCTCGGCCGGCTCGGCTGCGGGCTCCGCAGCCTTCTTGGCACGCGAACGCGTTGCGCGCGCGGGCTTCTGCTCGACGGCCGCGTCGGCGGCGGGCTCTGACGGGGCGGCGTCGGCGGCCGGAGCCGCGTCGGCCGCGGCCTGCTCGGCGGCAGCCTTGTCCGCTTCGATCTGAGCCTTCGTGCGGCGCGGGGCGCGCTTCTTGGGCGCGGTCTTCGGCGCTTCCTCGGCCTCGGGCGTCGCGGCCTGTTCGGCCTCCGCCGGCGCGGTCACCGCGGCGTCGGCCGCTGCACCGCTCGACGTGGCGCGACGCGGAGCGCGCTTGCGCGTGGTCGCCTTCTTCGGCGCGGCGGCGTCGGCGGCCGCGATCGCCTGGTCGATCTGCTGCTGGGTATCGGCAGCGCTGTCGCCGCCGGGGGTCTCGGTGGTGGGTTCCACGAGTGCTCCTTCAATGAGAACGGGATGTATCAGAGCCGATCCGCACGCGAGAGATGTCGCGAAGACGCGCGCCGTTCAGCACGCTGATCTCCCGGTTGCAACGCGATGTCGCGCTGCCGTCGGGGATCCGTACGGGGCTTCGCAGAGTTGCGACGGAGGTTCAGAGTTCGTGCAACGAGGCACCCTCCGCTGGTTCTCTCACTGTACCACCGAGGAAGTCGACAGCGAGCATCAGCGCCTGCCAGGTGCCGCCGGTGTGACGCTCCGCCAGTGCCGCCGCCTCCAGCCGGCGCCCCGGGCCGTCGGCCAACACGAGCACGCTCGGGCCAGCGCCCGACACGACCGCGGCGAAGCCCTCGGCGCGAAGCGCGCGGACGAGCGCGTCGGTCTCCGGCATCGCCTGAGCGCGGCGCTCCTGGTGAAGCCGGTCCTCGGTCGCGGCCATCAGCAGCTCAGGACTCTGCGTGAGCGCGGCGATCAGCAGGGCCGACCGCGACACGTTGAACACGGCGTCCTCGCGGGACACGGCCGGGTCGAGCACGCTGCGGGCCGTCGATGTCGACATCGTGCGGTCGGGAACGAACACCACGGGCGCGACGCCCCGGTGCACGAGGAGCTTCGTATGGCGCGGCGTCTCGTCGTCGGTCCACGCGATCGTGAGGCCGCCGAACAGAGCCGGCGCGACGTTGTCGGGGTGCCCTTCGAGTTCGGTCGCGAGACGCAGCAGGTCGGCGTCGCTGAACTCCGCGCGCCCCTCGAGCAGCCCCTTGGCCGCGAGCAGGCCCGCGACCACGGCGGATCCGCTGGACCCGAGGCCACGGCCGTGCGGGATGCCGTTACGGGCGTCGATACGGAGCCCCGGCGCCGCGACGCCCACCGACTCGTACGCGTATCGCACGGTGCGGGCGATGAGGTTGCTCTCGTCGACCGGGATCTCGTCGGCGCCGGATCCGGTCACCGAAATGTCGAGCTCGCCCGCGGGCAGGGCCGTGATGGTCAGCTCGTCATACGCACTCAGCGCGAGACCGAGCGTGTCGAAGCCCGGGCCGAGGTTCGCGCTCGTCGCCGGCACGCGCACCGCGACGGAGCGGAGCGACGAGTTCACGCTCACTCCCCCTCCACGCGCAGCACCGTGACGACGCGCACGACGACATCGCTCGCGGCGAGGGTCTCGACGGTGTCGCTCAGGGCCTGCTCGCGCGCGCGGTGCGTGCCGATGACGAGGCGCGCGCGGTTGGCGCCCGTCTCGTCTTCGGCGATCGTCTGCTCGAGCCGGGCGATCGAGACGCCGCCGTCGCTGAGGATGTTGGCGACCGTCGCGAGGACGCCCTGCTTGTCGGCGACGTCGAGCGTGATCTGGTAGCGCGTCGTGATGCGACCGATCGGAGCAACGGGGCGATCGCCGCGCGCGGACTCGCCGATCCCGACCCCGCCCGCGATGTGGCGGCGCGCCGCCGAGACGACATCGCCGAGGATCGCGGAGGCCGTCTCGCGCCCGCCGGCGCCGGCGCCGTAGAACATGAGCGGGCCAGCCGCTGCGGCCTCGACGTAGACAGCGTTGTTTCCGCCGCGCACGCTCGCGAGCGGATGCTCGCGGTCGACGAGGGCCGGGTAGACGCGCACCGAGATCGCCTCGCCGTCCGCCCCCTCGCCGGGCAGCTGCTCGCACGTCGCCAGGAGCTTGATGACGTAGCCGGCGTTCTTCGCGTTCTCGATCGCGGCGGCGTCGATCGAAGCGATACCCTCACAGTGCACGGCCTCGAGCGGCACGTTGGTGTGGAAGGCGAGGCTGGCGAGGATGGCCGCCTTCTGCGCGGCGTCGTGCCCCTCGACATCGGCCGTCGGATCCGCCTCGGCGTACCCGAGCGCCTGGGCGTCGGCGAGTACCTCGTCGAAGTCGGCACCCTCACGGTCCATGCGGTCGAGGATGTAGTTCGTCGTGCCGTTGACGATGCCGAAGATGCGTCGGACGTGGTCGCCGGCGAGGGAGTCCTTGAGCGGGCGCAGGATCGGGATCGCGGCCGCGACCGATGCCTCGTAGGAGACGGAGGCGCCGACCTGGTCTGCCGCGTCGAAGATCTCCGCGCCGTGGCTCGCGAGCAGGGCCTTGTTGCCCGTCACGACGTCGGCACCGGACTGCAGCGCCTCGATGATATGCGTGCGCGCCGGCTCGATCCCACCCATGAGCTCGATGACGATGTCAGCGCCGACGATCAGCTCGTGTGCGTCTGTCGTGAGCAGCTCCTGCGGCAGCTCGACGTCGCGCGGTGCGTTGACGTCGCGGACAGCGATTCCCGCGAGCTCGAGACGGGCACCCGCACGCTCCGAAAGCTCGTCCGTGTTGTCGAGAAGCAGGCGCGCGACCTGCGACCCGACGGATCCGGCTCCGAGCAGCGCGACGCGCAGAGTTCGGTGTTCGATCATTCTTCTCCCTGATTGCGGACGGGTGGCAGGAGGCCCGTATCGCGCGCGAGAAGATCGTCGATCGTCTCGCCGCGCAGCAGGACGCGGGTCTCGCCGTCGCGCACCGCCACAACGGGCGGGCGCGGGACGTGGTTATAGTTGCTCGCCATCGCGGCCGAGTACGCGCCGGTCGCCGCCACGGCGACCAGGTCGCCGGGTGCGACATCGCTCGGGAGGTACTCGCTGTCCACGACGATGTCGCCCGATTCGCAGTGCATGCCCACGACGCGCACGAGCGTCGGATCCGCCGCGGAGACCCGCGAGGCGATCCGCGCCGAGTAGTGCGCGCCGTACAGCGCGGGGCGAATGTTGTCGCTCATCCCCCCGTCGACCGCGACGTAGAGGCGATCAGCCGCGCCCTGCGCGGTGTCGACCGCGACCTGCTTGGTCGTGCCGACCTCGTAGAGCGTGATCCCGCCGGGGCCCACGATGGATCGACCGGGCTCGAACGCGAGCTCCGGCAACGCGATCCCTCGCGCCTGGCATTCCGTCTGGACCGCGTCGACGATGCCGTCCGCGAGCTCCTCGATCGGGGCGGGGTCTTCGACGCGCGTGTAGGCGATGCCGAATCCGCCGCCGAGGTTCAGCAGCGGCACTGGTCCGCCGTCGAGCAGACGCTGGTGCAGGTCGAGCACGCGCGACGCCGACTCGCGGAAGCCGTCGACGCCGAAGATCTGGGATCCGATGTGGCAATGCAGGCCGAGGAATTCGACGTGCGGGAGCTCGCGGATCCGGCGCACCGCCGCCTCGCCCTCGTCAAGGGAGAAACCGAACTTCTGGTCTTCGTGCGCCGTTGCAAGGAACTCGTGGGTGTCGGCGTGAACGCCGCTGCGCACCCGAACGAGAACGCGCTGGTCGCGCCCGAGGCGCTCCGTGATCGCGCCGATCCGCTCGATCTCGATGTCGGAGTCGACGATGATCGTGCCGATGCCGACCGAGACCGCCCGTTCGAGCTCGCCGAAGGACTTGTTGTTCCCGTGGAATCCGATGCGGTCGGCGGGCACGCCCGCCGCGAGCGCGGTCTCGAGCTCGCCGCGCGAGCACACGTCGATGCTGAGACCGGCGTCGAGCACCCAGCGCGCGATGTCCGCCGTCAGGAGCGCTTTGCCCGCGTAGTAGACGCGGCAGATACCGCCGTGACGGGACGTCGCGTGAGAGAAGGCGCGATATGTCCGGTCCGCGCGACCGCGGACGTCGTCTTCGTCGAGGACCATGACGGGCGTGCCGTGACGTGACACGAGCTCGGTCGCCGTCAGTCCGCCGACGACGAGTTCTCCGCCTGCCCGGTGCGCGGACGCGGGCCAGACGCGCTCGACCAGGTCATTCGCGTCCGCGGGGACGCTGAGCCACGAGGGGGCGAGCGGGTGAGCAGTGCCGGACGCGGAGACCATCGAGCGGGTACGACCTTACGGATTGACGAGGCAGGGACCGGCCGTGATCGCCGTCACGCCGGGTGTTTCAGAGTCTACTGTGAGCGCCGGGCGGGCGGTGTCGCGGGAGATTCGGTCACATCCGTTCGGGCGCGCTCACGCCGAGCAGCGACAGGCCGTTGCGCAGTACCTGGCCGGTCGCGTCGTTGAGCCACAGGCGCGTGTGGTGCACCGGCTCGACGGCGTCGTCCCCCTTCGGCGTGACACGGCACCGGTCGTACCAGCGGTGGTAGAGGCCCGCGAGCTCCTCGAGATAGCGAGCGACGCGGTGCGGCTCGCGCACCTCTGCGGCGTAGCCGACGATGCGCGGGAACTCCTGCAATGCGCCGAGGAGGGCCGCCTCCGTCTCATGCGTGAGCAGTTCCGGGTGGAACCCCTCCCGCGCTACGCCGGAGTCAGCGGCATTGCGCGCGACGTTGTGGGTGCGCGCGTGGGCGTACTGCACGTAGAAGACGGGGTTGTCGTTCGTGCGCTTCTGCAGCAGCTCGGGATCCAGGTCGAGGGGCGAATCGGCCGGCGAGCGTTCGAGCGAGTATCGCAGCGCGTCGGTCCCGACCCACGCGACGATGTCGTCCATCTCGATGATGTTTCCCGCACGCTTCGAGAGGCGCGCGCCATTGATCGAGACCATCTGGCCGATGAGGACCTCGATGTTCTTCTCGGGATCCTCTCCCGCGGCGCCCGCGAGGGCCTTGAGGCGGTGCACGTACCCGTGGTGGTCGGCTCCGAGCAGGTAGATCTTGCTGATCCAGCCGCGGTCGCTCTTGTCGAGGTAGTACGCGGCATCCGCGGCGAAGTAGGTGTAGACGCCGTTCCCGCGGCGGATGACGCGATCCTTGTCGTCGCCGAAATCGGTCGTCCGCACCCACACGGCGTCGTCGGCGTCATAGACGTGCCCCTGCTCACGCAGGCGATCGACGGCGCCGTCGATGAGGCTCGGATCCCCCGAGTGCAGGTCGCGCTCCGAGAACCACACGTCGAACTCGACATTGAACGCGGCGAGGGAGGCCTTGATCTCGGCGAGCTGATGCGGGTACGCCAGATCGCGGGCGAGGACGAGCTGCTCGTCGCGGGGCAGCGAGAGCAGATCGGGACGCTCCTGGAGCACGGCGCGGCCGAGTTCGTCGATGTACGAGCCGGAGTAGCCGCCCTCCGGCTTCTCCTCGTCGTTCAGCGCCGCCACGATCGACGCGCCGAAACGATCCATCTGCGCGCCGGCGTCGTTGATGTAGTACTCCCGGGCGACGGTGGCGCCGGATGCCTCGAGCAGTCGGGCGATCGCATCGCCGAGCGCCGCCCAGCGCGTGTGTGCGACATGCAGGGGCCCGACCGGGTTCGCGCTGACGAACTCGAGGTTCACGCGGTTGCCCGCCTGGGCGTCGTTGCGTCCGTATGCGGCGCCGGCGTCGACGATCGTCTTCGCGAGCTGCCCGGCGGCCGCGGCATCGAGGCGGATGTTGATGAAGCCCGGTCCCGCGACCTCGACCGAGGCGACGCCGTCGACGGAGGCGAGGCCGTCCGCGAGCTCCTGCGCGAGTTCGCGCGGGTTCTGCCCGACACGCCCCGCGAACTTCATCGCGGTGTTGGTCGCCCAGTCTCCGTGGTCACGGTTGCGCGGGCGTTCGAACGTGATGTCATCGGCCGTCACTCCGAGCGGCTCGCCGGGGCGGCGCTTCTCCGCGACGGCGTCGAGGACGGCGAGCAGGGCGGAGGCGAGAGCGTCGGGGTTCATAGGGAATCAATCCTAGAAGCCATACGCTTGGAGCATGCACCGTGGTCACGCCCGCCTCGCCGCAGCCGCCGCCCTGATCGGATCCTTCGCGCTCGCCGGATGCGCCACCGAGTCGTACGGCGTCGACGTCTCGGGCGGCTTGCCCCACGCCGCGCCGGAGGACACGCACGCCGAGAGTGACGAACCGTCGCTGCTCGTATTCGGGGACTCCTGGACCTACGGGATGGCCGCGACCACTCCGACGGGCGGATACGCCTACCTCGCGGGAGAGTCGCTCGGCTGGGACACGACCGTCGACGGCGAGAACGGCAGCGGATACCTGCGTCCCGGCGAGCTCGGCGGGGTCTACGGCACGAGGGTTCTGCAGTTGGATCCGGAGCTCGAGCCCGACGTCATCGTCATTCAGGGGTCCATCAACGATCGCGGCGCCGACCTCGACGGACTCTCGGCGTCGGCACACGCTGTCTGGCGCGCGCTCGAGACGCACTACCCGGGGGCGGAGCTCGTGGTGCTGGGGCCCGCCCCGAGCGTGCTTCCCGTCGACGCGGCCGTTCGCAAGATCGACACCATCCTGAACCGGCTCGCGAACGTGGAAGGCGTCACCTACATCTCGCCGCTCACCGAGCAGTGGATCACCGAAGACAATTTCGCGAAGGTCATCGACACCTCGTCGAAGAGCAGAAACCACCCCTCCGACAGCGGCCACGAGTATCTCGCCGAGCGGCTCGCCGAGGAACTCGAAGCGATCGAGTTGACGGCGGATGGGAGCTGACGAGCCGGTCCCGGCGCACGCGGGCAGCGCGAGGGCGGCTTTCCCCCCTGCACTCGCGGTCTGCCTCGCCGCTCCGGCCTTCTTCGTCCTGGAGATCGCGTGGGTGGGCTGGATCCTCTCGGCAGTGGGCCTCGCGGGCGCTTGGCTGGCGGATCGGCGCACGCGGTCCGGCCTCCTGCGCGACCTCGCGCTCATCGTCGTCGGGATGCTCATCGTCAGCGCGATCCCGCTCGCCGCCGAACTCGACAATGCCGCGATGCTGCGGTTCACCGTGGCGCTCGGGGGTGCTGTCGCCGTCCCCTATCTGCTGTCGCGCTTCGTGTTCCGCGACCACGCGATCCGTTTCCCGTGGCGCACGGGTGAGCGCTGGCGCCCGGTGCAGTGGATCTGGCTGGCCGCGGTGCTCGTCCTCGGCTGGCTGATCCTGCCGTTCTACTTCATCACGAGCGACGTCTATCTCAACTGGCCGGTCGTGGACACGCCCGACCTCATGGCACGCCTGTTCGTGGGCGTCGGCGCCGTCGGCATCTGGGACGAACTCTTCTTCATCTGCACGGTGTTCGCACTGCTGCGGCGTCACCTGCCGAACTGGACGGCGAACCTCCTGCAGGCGATCGTGTTCGTGTCGTTCCTCTGGGAGCTCGGCTACCGCGCGTGGGGTCCCGTGCTCACGATCCCGTTCGCTCTGCTCCAGGGCGTCATCTTCCTGCGGACACGGTCACTCGCCTACGTCGTGACCGTGCACCTGCTGTTTGACGCCGTCGTGTTCGCCGTGCTTGTCCACGCACACAATCCGGGGACGCTCGACGCGTTCTTCCTCGTGAACTGAGCGCGCGTCACCCCGCGGAGTCGACCGGGCGCGGGCTGAGGCCGAGCATCTTCTTGCGCTGGTGCACGGTCAGGTAGCGCAGCCCGTCGGATCCGGCCGTGAACGCGCGCCTCGACCGCTTCGGCAACCAGACGAGCGCGCCGGGGACGAGCTCGACGTCGCCGCGCTCGGTCGAGAGGGTCCCGAATCCGCTCACCACGTGCACGAGCACGTCGAGATCCGGACCGGCGTGCTCGGCGATGCCGTCACCGGCGGGGAGCGAGATCACGTTGGCGTCGAGCGTGCGGTCACGGGGACCGAGGTTCCACACGGCGCCCGAGTTGCCCTCCGCGGCACTGTCGCCGACGATGCGCGGCAACGGCGTCGAGGTGAGCTTCGAGATGCGCACCCGCCAGTCGCCGTCTTCACGGCTCTCGTAGTCCCAGCCGAAGCTGCCGGGGTGCTCGCGGTCGAATTCATCGCGGAGATGCTTCGGGTCATGGTCGTTCACGAGAACGAAGGACTCCGCGGCGGCGAGCGCGTCGTATGCGGCAAAGATGCGCGGATGACGCTCAGTTTTCGGCACGCTTCGGACGTCGAGTATCTGTGATTCCATCGGGGCTCCTCCCGGGTCCGTCCTCCGGAGTCTACGAGTCGGCGCAGGCATCGGGGCTCGATGGATTCACTGCATCCATAGCACCTTTGTTCTATTTTTCCTTACTCTCTACTCTTGTTTCCCGTATTTTTGCTCGATAGAATGTGCTCATGACGGAAGACGAGTTCGACGACCGACTGGCGGGCCTCACGCCCGAACAGCGCGTCGAGGCGCGAGCAGCGCTCGACGAACTCGCCGACGCCGTCGAGGCCGCGTCGATGATCGAGGGTCACATCCTGTCGCTCCAGGCGCGCCTGGCGAAGCTCGCCGACGCGACAGCGGCCGGATCGCCAAACCACGCCGCCCGCGAGTACGCGCGGCGCTCGATGTCCGCGCAGGTCGCGCTCGCGATGCGCGTCCACCCGTCTTCGGCGTCCGCGCAGCTCGCGATCGCCGAACAGATCCACGACGACTCCCCGGCGATCCTCGAGTCGATGCGTGATGGAAAGTGCACACGGAAGCATGCCGAGCAGGTCGCGCGAGCCGGCGCGAACCTCGACGCCGGCGGCCGGGCGTCACTCGATCAGAACGCCGTGCGGTTCGCCGAAACGCGCACCCCGGGCGAACTCCGGCGCATCCTCGCCAAGCAGGCCGCAGACCTCGCTCCCCGCACGCTGCGAGAGCGGCACGCCGAGGCGCGCACCGAGCGCAGGATCACGATCACCGACCTCGACGACGGCATGAGCGAGCTGCTGCTCCTCGCGCCCACGTTCGAGACGCACGCGCTGCACGATCGCCTCACGCAGATGGGCCGGGCCATCAAGGCCGACCGGTCCCGCGCGCGGAGCGCCTTCCGCGACGACCACGGATATCTCCCGGAGGACGGCTGGACGGCTCCCGTGTCGGGCGAGATCGATGGCGGCGACGCGGTCGCGATCGCGGCAACCGATCGGCGGACGATGGACCAGATCCGTGTCGATCTGCTGCTGGATCTCCTCCTCACCGCTGCGCCGAGCGGACACGACCTCGTCGCCTCGGGAACCGGATCCTCACTGAGCGGCGTACGGGCAAGCGTGCACGTCACCGTTCCTACTTCACAGCTGATCGACCCCGACGACGGCGTCGCGTGGATCGATGGCGGGGCGCTCATCTCCCCCGACACCGCGCGCATCGTGGCGGGCAACACCGTGGGCTGGGAGCGCATCTTCCACCGACCGGTCGACGGCGCGATCACCGCCGTCGACCACTACCGCCCCACTGTGGCGCAGCGCCGAGCACTCGTCGCGCGAGACATGGCGTGTCGCTTCCCGGGGTGTCGTGTGCCCGCACACCGATGTGATGTCGATCACGCGCACGATTATGCGCGCGGCGGCACGACGGAACTGTCCAACCTCGAGTCGCTGTGCGCCGCGCACCACCAGATGAAACATCAGGACGCCTGGGGCGTACGGCAGGTCGGAGGTGGCGTGTTCGAATGGACCACGCCGACAGGAAAAGTCGTGACGGACGAGCCGGTCAGCCGCGTCTTCTTCCAGGAGACGCCGGGCGCAGCCGAACTCGAACAGGAGCGGCTCGCGGCGGAGCGGGCGCGCAGGGCCGAGCAGAGCCGTGCGGAAGAGCGGCGCGAGATCGCACGGGAGCAGCGCGCGGCGCACGAGCGGGCCTCGCGCTCACGTCCCGACGGAGACCGCAGCAGCACCTTCGGCCCCTGCGATGACGCGACGTCCCACTGGTTGGCGACGGGCGACGATCGGGTGTTCGGGTGGACGGCAGAGGAGTTTCTCGAGGGTCTCGCTGCCGGAACCATCGTCGACCCGGAACGCGTCGAGCAATAGCTCCACCCCGTCCGCGGTCCACACGCCGACTTCCCAGCCACCGGTACCCTGAGCGCGACTGCATATCCGTCGCGGGACGGCGTCGACCACGGAATGATCCGGCGCACCCCGCTGTTCCCTCTCGCGGGTGCCGGAGCGGCGTTCAATCGGTGGTCACCGTGCTGCAGAAGAGGAGCCAGATGATGTCGGACCAGAAGCCACAGCGCCGCGCAGTCGGCTGGCAGAGACTGGAGAACGCGCTTGTCGCGAGCGCAATCGTCGTCGCCATGATCGCGTGGGGCCAGCCCTGGTGGATCCTGCTGGCCGCTTTCCTCGCCTTCGACATCTCGGCGCTGGGATACGTGATCAACGAGCGGGTGGGCGCGTTCTGCTACAACCTGGTCCACAACTACGCCGCGCCGGCCGCGCTGATCACAGTGTGGGCGGGGCTGCAGCTCGGCGGCGTCAGTCTCGACTGGATCGCGGTCGTCGCCGCGAGTTGGGGCTTCCACGTCGCCGTCGACCGCGCCTTGGGCTTCGGGCTGAAGCTCGGCCCGTTCGGTCACACCCACCTGGGGATCCTCGGCACGACTGCGGGGTCGCGGAAACCCTCGTCAGAGGCTCGGAAGACATCAGCCGGCGGCGGCTGACCGAGCATCGTGCAGCATCGAGCGGGCGCGCACGATCTCGCCGATCAGCAGCGGCACGCAGAAGAAGGCAGCGAGGACACTGCCGAAGGCAACCCACGCCAGCAGGGCAACTCCAGGCTCTTCAACGGTGCCCGCGCGACTGGCCACCCAGACCAGGCCGGCCGCGAGGCTTGCCACGGCGAAGCTGATCGCGGCGAACCTGCGCCCGCCGTGCGCCGCGAGCCCGAAGATCACCACCATGGGCGGCAAGAACATCCCCAGCTCGTGGTCACGAAGGGCGAAGACGAGATAGGACGCCGTGCTGATGATCGCCACCGTACGGGGAAACCGGTCGAAGAATGCCAGGGTCCCACAGCCGACGACCACGATGACGAACGTCAATGTGTCGGCGTGGCGAGTCTCTCCCCAACCGTCTACCGGCGAGAACGACTCACCGGTGGTGCTGCCGATCGTCGCGCCGAGTTCGATGATCAACACCACCAACGCGATCACGATCCAGGCGAGAGTACGACGAGTCATCTCCACATCACCGCCACGACAACGTCGACGACCGCGAGACCGCCGGCCGAGTGAAACAGTGGCCGGACCGCGGCCGCCTCTCCACCCCGACGCCGTCGCGCCAGGATCGCGGCGACGAGAAGGCCGAGCGCCACCACGGCGATGCCGAGCTTGACGATCATCTTCAGCTCGATGACATGGAGGCCTTGAAGGCGATTGGCGGCGATGAGTGCGTTGCCCGTAACAACCTGCACGATCGAACCAATGAGCATCAGGCGCAGGCGAAGAGGCTCGTTGCGGCGAAGCTGTAGCAGATAAGGCCCGATCAAGGCAGCGAACCCAACGAAGTGGGCCACGATCAGTGCTAGGTGCGCGTTCTCCAGGAATGGCATGGTTCTCCGAGCTCTCAGGGTGAGTAAACATTCACTTACCCTTAGACTGACAGGATGGCTACGCCTTCGTCAACCCAGGAACCGCCGGGCGGCGCACCATCCACCCGCGAGCGCATCCTGGGCGCCGCGGCCACCATCATGCGCCGCGATGGTCTCGTGCGGGCCACGACCAAGAAGATCGCCCGAGAGGCCGGTTGTTCGGAGGCTCTGCTCTACAAGCACTTCCCCGATAAGCACGACATCTTCCTACGCGTACTGACGGAGCGCTCACCGCGGCTCGACGCGGCGATCGATTGGCCAGGCACCAAGACAGTGACGGCCAATCTCGAACATCTGGTCGTGAACCTGCTCGAGTTCTACGAACAAGGCTTCCCGATCGCCGCGTCCATCTTCAGCAACACGGAACTGCTCACAGCCCACCGGGAAGCGATGGCGGCGCGCGGCGCGGGACCACGTGGCCCGTCAACGATCGTCATGCGCTATCTCGACGACGAGGTGCAACTCGGTCGACTGCCGACCCTCGATACTGACGCCATCGCGCATCTTCTCACCGGAGCCGCGCTGCACACGGCATTCCTGGCTGCGTACTCGGGGACCCCGATATCTGACTCCACGGCGCTGGCACATCGCCTCGTTGCCGCCCTCAACCTCCCAGCCTGATCGCAACACGGAGGCCGCTGGACCTGCGCAAGACGGAGCACAACCGCATCACCAGGGACGGCGTCAGGAGGGTTGCGGACGACAGCTCTTTGGCGCCCCCAACAGGAATCGAACCTGCGACCTTCGGTACCGGAAACCGACGCTCTATCCCCTGAGCTATGGAGGCTCAACGAGCTTATCAGCCGGTGCGGGTCGCTCCGTTCATGCCGCCGTCGACAGCAGCGCGTCGAGTGCGCGGTGTGCGTGCGCCGATGCCGCGACGCGATCGTCGGCGAGAGCGACCCACATCGCCCCCTCGTTCATCGCGCCCGACAACAGCGCCGTCGTCGCGTCGATGAGCTCCTCATCGCCGCCGATCGCCGCGATGGCCTCGCGGAGGTGTCGCTCGGAGTTCTCCTGATCGAACCGCCGCCACTCGTGAGGGCCGATGACAGAGGCGGCGTCAACCAGGAGCACCCGGAGCGCGACATCGTCGGTGACCGCGTCGAGGAACGCGTGACAGCCCGCGCGCAGCCGCGCGCGCGGATCAGGGTCCGCCGCGTCGGCCGCGGCGACGACGGTCTCCGCGACGCGCTCCTGCAGCCGCTGCACGACGGCACGGAAGAGTCCCTCTTTGTCGCGAAAGTGGTGATAGACCGCGCCGCGCGTGACGCCCGCGTGTTGGGCGATGTCGCCGAGGGAGACCTCGGCGTATCCGCGCGCCCCGAACAGTTCGGCGGCGCGGTTCAGAACGGTCTCGGCGGTGCGCGCGGCGTCAGCGGCAGAAGCACGTGGCATGGCTCTCCCCTTGCGTTTACATACACACTGCACGTATCTTCGGTGCAGTTACATTCACGCTGTACGTAAAGGAGTCTCTCATGCCCACGACAAGCGTGTACCCGGTGCTCATGTGTTCCGAGGTCACGGCCGCCGCCGACTTCTTCCGGAACGGCTTCGGGTTCGATACAACGTTTGCGACCGACTGGTATGTGAGCCTGCGATCGGGCGACCACGAGCTCGCCCTGCTCGCGCACGACCACGCGACCGTTCCGGAATCACACCGCGCGCTTGCCCAAGGCGTCATCATCAACGTCGAGGTCGACGACGTCGACGCGGTACACGACCGCCTCGTCGCGATGGGGCACGACCTCATCTCCCCGCTGCGCGATGAGGACTTCGGCCAGCGTCACTTCATCATCGCGGGGCCCGGCTGCCTCGTCGACGTGATCCAACCGATCGCCCCGAGCGCCGAGTTCCTCGCCGCATACGCCCAGGAGTGACCCGGCGGATCTCCCGGTCCAGCCACGATGGCAGGGCCGGGAGATCCGCTGCGTCATCAGGCCCTGCGGCGCGTGCGTACGATCGACGTACCGAGTGCAGCGAGCGAGACGACGACGGCGACACCCGACAGCGCGAGAGGCACGGCGCCTCCCCCGCCGGACGCCGAGTCGTCCTCGGCCGAGGCGTGCTCAGCCGCGTCCTCGTGCTCCATCTCCGCGTTCCCCGCTTCGCCGTCCTGCGGTGCCGTCAGCTCGAGCACGGGCGCAGGAGCGTCGAGATCGTGAGGATCCTCGCCGTCCGCCGCGACCTCGCTCCATGCGATCGACCCGTCCTCGCAGACCTGCTCGACCGGGAACGCGAGGGCGTCTGCTGCGTCGTCGGCGAAGCCGACCAGCAGCTCCGCCTCCCCGCGCGCGGCGTCCGGAATGGGCGTTTCGGCCGTGAATGTCACGGTCGATACCCGTCCCGCCTCTCCCCCGCGCTCGATGTCGACCGCCCAGCCCGCGCCCGCGATGGGATGCACACCGGACAGCCCGTCGGGCATCTCAATCGAGAGCCCGGTCGTCGCCGATCCGTCGCACCCGTGGTTGAAGCCGAACGTGAGGGTCGCTTGGCCGCCTGCGACCGCATCGCCGTCCGCGTCGACGCCGACGTGCGCCGACGCGGCGACGGGGGCGAGGACGAGTGCCGCGCCGACTGCGGCGCCGACGACGATCTTCTTCGTGATGTTCTTCATAGTTCTTCCTTCGAAAGCATGCGAAACGCACCGGTCCTTCGACCGGTGACGATGACGTGATCTCAGGAGAGAACGGGTGGGCCGCGCACGCCCGTCGCGGGTGCGGCGACCGGGGTGAGTCGGATCCGCGGCACGCGATTCGCCACCACCCGCGGGACATCGGGGAACGTACGCGTCGACACGAGCGCGCGCAGCGACGCGCGCACCCAGTCCCAGCCGCGCAGGAGTACGCCTTCGCCGTACGCGAGGATCGCGACCGTCGCGATCGCGGCCCCGATGTGCGCCGCGAGCATCGGCGAGTGCACGGCCGCCGACCCCGCGCTCGCGGCCACCGTGTGAGCGAGTGCGCCGTGCTGATGGCTCGACGCAACCGCAGTTCCGGCCTCCGGGGATCCGAGGACCGAGAAGATACCGTGGAACGCGAGCTGCGCGACAGCGGTCGTCGCCGCGATGCGTCCGAGGCGCCGCCCGGTGCCCGCCCGATGCGGCGGACGGGTGCCGCCCATCAGCACGCCGGCGGGCAACACGAGGAGCGCCGCCATGCCGATGACGATCGTGGGTGCGGGCGGAGCTCCCCCGCCGTGCGTGTGCGAGATGGCGGCAAGCAGCGTCGCGACCGCGGATGCGAGGGATCCGCGGACGACGAGACGCTGCCGACCGGTCATGCGTTACCTCTCGACGCGTCGGTAGGTCAGGTCGCGGATCTCGCGGCCCTTGTCGATCCCCTTGCGCTCGAACGCGGTCATCGGCCGCCCAGTGAAGCGGTCGGCCCAATCGCCTTCGAAGGCGCGTGCGAACTCCGGTTCGTCGTCGAGCACCTCCCGCATCTGCAGGGCGTAGTCCTCCCAGTCGGTGGCCAGACGCAGCAGCCCGCCGTCGCGGAGCGCACGCCCGGCGAGCCGTCCGAAGCCGGGACTGATCATGCGGCGCTTGTGGTGACGCTTCTTGTGCCACGGGTCGGGGAAGAAGATGCGTATCTCGTCGGCGGACCCTTCCGGCAACAGCGTCGCGAGCACCTCAGGGGCGTTGGCCTCGATCAGGCGCAGGTTCGTCAGTCCGGCCTTCTCCGCCTCGAGCATGGTCCGCGCGATCCCGCCGCGATACACCTCGACGCCCAGCAGATCCGTCTCCGGGTGCGCCGCGGCCGCGTGCAGGATGGCGTGGCCCTGCCCCGTGCCGATCTCCACGATGAGCGGCGCCTCGCGGCCATATTCCTCCGATGGAATGAGCCGCGCATCGGGATGGACGGACGTCTGCGCGACATCACGCGGGACGTCGACGACATAGGTCGACGCCAGCTCGCTCCACGCGCGCTCCTGCGCCGAGGAGATGCGGCCGTTCCGGCGCACGAAAGAGACGGATCCTGAGCGGCGCGTACCGGGTTCGGTCATGCCTGACAGCGTACGCGGCACCGCTGAGTCCTCCCAGCGCGCGTCAGTGAGGATCCGCGCCATCGGCGGTCACGAAGTCGATGAGCTCTTCGACGCGGCCGAGCAGCTCCGGTTCCAGGTCTCGGAAAGTCGTCACGCGCGACAGGATTCGCTGCCACGCGATGCCGATGTCCTCGGGTGACGAGGCCGGCCACCCGAGCCCGCGGCAGATGCCGGTCTTCCAGTCCTGCCCGCGCGGCACAACCGGCCACGCCGGGATCCCCAGCGCGGACGGCTTCACGCACTGCCACACGTCGACGAACGGATGCCCGACGATCTTCAGGTGCCGGCCGTGCGGGCCGGCGAGGATCCGGGAGGCGATTCGCTGCTCCTTCGATCCGTCGACGAGGTGATCGACGAGCACGCCGTAGCGCCGCGTCGCGTCTGGTGGCTCTGTGGCCAGCACCTCTTCGAGGAGGTCGAGACCCTGGAGAAACTCGACGACGACGCCTTCGGCGCGCAGGTCGGCACCCCACACCTTCTCGACGAGCTCGGCGTCGTGCTTGCCCTCGACGAGGATGCGGCTCGGCCGCGCGACCCGGGCTCTGCCGTCGTCCGCTGCAAAGGACCCGGACGCCGTGCGCGTGCGGCCGCGCGCCGCGGCTGACGCCTTCTCGAGGCGCACGGGTTCGCCATCGATGAGGAATCCGGCGCCGAGCGGAAACGAACGCCGACGCCCTTTCCAGTCCTCGAGCTCGACCATCCCCGCCTCGACGCGCGTGATGGCCCCGCACCACCCGTCGCCCGCGACCTCGACCACCAGGTCGCGCTCCGCGGGAACGGGACGCGAGACCTTCTTGCCCTTCTGCTGCCAGCCGGGCGCGAGCACATCGGATCCGTACCTGTCTTCGAACATCACCGTCAGCGTACGCGTCCTGCGGGTGATTTCCGGGTGAACGACCTTCCCATGTCTCACGCTCTCTCTAGGATCGAAGGAGACGCTCCGAAGGGGGAACAATGCGCAACACGCTCGTTCGCTGGGTCGCCGCGCTCGGCGCCGGCCTCGCACTCGTTCTCGCGCCCGCGACCGCGTGGGCCGCAGATCCGCCTTCGCTCGGCAACGGCTACGTGCACGACGGATCCGACGTCCTCAGCGACGGCGAGGAGCGCGCTGCGAACGAGCGACTCGACGGGCTCGCCGCGGGAAGCGATGTGCAGCTGTGGGTGGTGTTCGTCGACGACTTCACGAACCCGGCCGACAGCGCCTCCTGGGCCGATCAGACCGCCGAGTCGAACGGTCTCGGGGCCGGCCAGTACTTGCTCGCGATCGCCACGGAGGGGCGGCAGCTGTATCTGTCGGCGCCCGCGGAGGGCGCGCTGAGCGAGCAGAAGCTCGTCGGGATCGAACAGGCGGCCGGCGCCGCCCTCAGCTCGAACGACTGGGTCGGCGCGGTCGACGCGGCCGCCGACGAGCTGCAAGAGCGATCCCAGCCGAATTACACGGCGTGGTGGGTCGTCGGCGGTCTCGTCGTGGTCGCGGTCATCGTCATCGTGGGTCTCGGCGTCGCGCGCAAGGCGAAGAAGCGTCGCGAAGCGGCCGCGGCCCGCGAGCAGCTCACCGCTGAGGTGGACCGTCTCCGGTCCGAGGCCTCGGCGCTTCTCGTCGACATGGATGATTCGCTGCGCACGGCCGAGCAGGAGGTCGGGTTCGCCGTCGCGGAATTCGGCGCAGACGCCGTCGTCGAGTTCCGCGAGGCGCTGCGCGAGGCGCGCGGCGCCCTCGACACGGCCTTCGCGATCCAGCAGCGTCTCGACGACGAGACGCCCGAGACCCTGGAGCAGCAGCACGAACTGTACGAGGAGATCATCACGCTGCTCGAGCGCTCCGACGAGACCCTCGACGCGAAGGCCGAGAGCTTCGACGAGCTGCGCGCGCTGTCACGCAACGCGCCGCAGGCGCTCGAGCGCCTCACGTCCGAGCGCGCTGCCGCGGCCGACGCTCCGGAACGGGCCGCCGCCGACCTCGCCCGACTGCGCGAGACCTACGCCTCCCCCGCCCTCGACGACGTCGAGGACAACGATGAGCAGGCGGCAGCTCGCCTGGAGTTCGTCGACGTGCGGCTCGCGGAAGCACGCGAGCATCTCGACGCCGACGACGCGGGTGAGGCTGCCCTCGACCTCCACGAGGCCGAACAGGCGCTCGCCCAGGCGCTCGACCTGGCGGGAGCCGCCTCACTCCTCGAAGAGGCGTTCCACGATGCCGAAGCAGAGGCGCGCCAGACGCTCGCCGACCTCGAGAGCGACATTGCACAGGCGCAGTCGATGGAAGACCCGGCGGGCGCGCTCGCCCGCGCCGTCGAAGCCACCCGCGGTCACATCGCGGCGGCTCGGGAGAACCTCTCCGGCACCGCACGCACCCCGCTCCTCCTCGCACAGGAGCTCGACCGGGCGAACGAGCAGATGGATGCCGCGATCGGTTCCGCGCGCGAAGCGGCGGAGGCCCGGCGACGGCTCGAGCAGCAACTCGATCAGGCCATCCGTCAGGCGACGGGGCAGCTCTCTTCCGCAGACACACTCGTGCGCACACTGCGCGGCGGAGTCGGCTCTTCGGCCCGCGCGCGGCTCGCGCAGGCGCGTACGCTGCTCGACCGCGCGCACGACCTGCGCTCGACCGACCCAGATTCGGCGCTGCGCGACGCTCGCCGCGCACGCGACATCGCGCATCAGGCCGCGTCGGCCGCGCGCGCCGACGTACGCCGGTACAGCGCCGGCGGGTACGGCATGAACACCGGCGGCGGCGTGGGCGCAGGCATCGGCGGAAACATCGTCGGCGGCATCGTGGGCGGACTCCTCGGCAGTGCGCTGTCAGGAGGCTCGCGCCGCGGATCCGGCTGGGGCCGCTCGTCGCGCGGCTTCAGCGCCGGGTTCGGCGGACGCGGTCGGAGCGGCGGTGGTTTCAGCGCCAGCCGCGGCCGTACCGGAGGAGGTCGTCGCTTCTGACCCCGCACATAATCCGATTCGACACACTGACCCCACCGTTTCCATCCCTTCACCGCGAAAGGCACTCGATATGAGCAAGCAGTCCATCTTCGGTCGGATCTCCACGCTGATCCGCGCCAACGTCAACTCCCTCATCGACCAGGCCGAGGATCCTGAGAAGATGCTCGACCAGCTCGTGCGCGACTACACCAACAACATCGCGGACGCGGAGGCTGCGATCGCTGAGACGATCGGCCAGCTGCGACTGCTCGAGCGCGACACGGAAGAAGACAAGAAGGCCGCGACGGAATGGGGCAACAAGGCCCTGGCCGCGAGCCGCAAGGGGGATGAGCTTCGGGCGGCTGGCGACAGCGCCGGCGCCGACAAGTTCGACAACCTCGCGAAGGTCGCTCTGCAGCGCCAGGTGCAGACGGAGAACGAGGTCAGGGCCGTCGAGCCGCAGATCCAGCAGCAGCAGGTCGTCGTCGACAAGCTCAAGGACGGCCTCAACGGCATGAAGCAGAAGCTCGAGCAGCTCAAGGGCAAGCGCAACGAACTCGTGTCGCGCGCGAAGGTCGCCGACGCACAGAACAAGGTCCACGACGCCGTCAAGTCGGTCGACGTCATGGACCCGACGAGCGAGCTGGGCCGCTTCGAGGAGAAGGTCCGTCGCCAGGAGTCGCTCGCCGCGGGCAAGGCCGAGCTCAGCGCCTCCTCGCTCGACGCGCAGTTCGAGTCGCTCGAGGACGTCGGTGAGCTCACCGAGGTCGAGGCGCGGCTGGCCGCACTCAAGTCGGGCGGCAACAGCGGATCCATCACCGCAGGCTGACGACGCAGACGGCCGGGGACGCGACCTGAACGGGTCTCGGCCCCGGCCGTTTCGTTCACAGCACGAAAAGAGGAAGATATCGCCATGGCACGCTTCATCGTCGTCCCCCAGTGGCAGGGCTCCCGCTCGACCCGCGCGATGGCGCTCATCGACGGCGCGGAAGCGATCGCCGGTGATCTCCCGAGCGCGGCGACGCATCGCGTCGAGGTGCCCTTCGAAGCTGGCGAGAGTCTCGAGACAGGCGTGCTCCGCGCGAGCACCCTGCGTCGGGTGGCGAGGCATCTCGCGGAGGAACTCGACGGGGTCGGGGGCGCGGAGGAGCGCCTCGTCGTCATCGGCGGCGACGGCGGCGTCGCCGTTCCCGCGATCGGACACGCTGCGCGCGCCGAGCTCGCCGTCGCGTGGTTCGACGCGCACGCCGGGTTGCACGTTCCGGATCCGGCCACCCCGATCGCTTTCGAACAGGGTGCACTGCGGTCGGTTCTCGGGGAGGGACCGGAGGGGCTCGCGCTCGACCGCGACGCCGTGCGCGCGGGGAACGTCGTCCTCATCGGGACGCGCGCCTACGAGGACGACGAAGCCGAGGTCATCGCGGACCGTGGGATGCACCTCGTCTCGGCCGACGCCTCGGCTGAGACGATCACCGATGCCGTTGCGAGGACCGGAGCGTCCGAGGTGTTCGTCCATATCGACCTCGGCGTCCTCGACCCCAGTCGAATCACGGGTGTCCCCGACGCGCAGCCATTCGGCATGGAGCCGACCACGCTCATCGCGGCCATCGGCGCTCTCCGTGAGCGCTTCGCGCTCGTCGGAGCCTCAATCGTCGGCTTCGCGCCGCACTCGCCGGCCGAGGCGGTGGAGGACCTCGGCACGATCCTTCGCGTGATCGGCGCCCTCGCGAAGGCGTGAGGGTCAGACGTACGCGGCGAGCGCGTCGCGCACCGTGATGGCGGAGCGATCGATGCCGATCTCGCCGGTGAGGTGCTCGACGATATCCGCCGTCGCGAGGTAGCCACCCAGCAGAGTGACGTGCGTCGCGGATGCGCTCTCGTCGCACAGCATTTCGTCCGCGTATGCGATGGCCGCGCGCGTCATCGCGACGCCGCGCTTGCACAGTGCGCTGGTGCCGGGGGCACCGCGGCGTGCCGAGCGATCGAGCCACGTGACCGTCATCCGCGGGGGCGCGGAGATGCGACCGATCCACGACGCGTCGGGAACCTCGAGGAACACGCGACCCGACGCGCACAGCGGCAATGTCGCGAGCAGAAGCTCGACATCCACGAGGGTCGTCTCGTCAGCGACGACGAGGTGCTGAGCGCGGGCGTGGCGCCGTGCGCGACAACGGGTGTCGTCGTGCGCGATGCTGATCTGCTGGCTCGTCATGATGTCTTCATCATACGCCAGGAAGGATAGCGTTGCCTAACCTCACTCGGAGTCGGAGAGCGGCGGCACCGGATACCGCCCCGCGATCGCGAGCCGGTTGAAGGCGTTGATCGAAATCGCGAGCCAGCTCACACCGATGTATTCCTTCTCCGACAGCACGCTGCCGACACGGCCATAGACGTCGTCGCGAACCCCGCCGTCGTGGATGAAGGTGAATTCCTCCGCCAGCTCAAGAGCGGCGCGCTCTCGCTCCGAGAAGACGCCCGACTCGCGCCAGGTCGCGATCTGCCCGAGCTCGTCCATCGTGATGCCCGCCTTCTTTGCCGCATTGACGTGCACGCGCACGCAGTAAGCGCACCCGTTCAGCTGCGAGCAGTGCAGCTGCACGAGTTCCTTCACACGATCATCGATGCCGTAGTCGCGGCTGACACGCCCGACCTCCTTCGCGAAGGCGTCGAGCGACGCGTATGCGCTCGGGGCGGACTTGGCCAGATGCACTCGCTTTTCGGTCATGGTCGCACCTTACCGACGCCTCCCCCGCACGGACCAGAATCCGATATGCGCAGCTCATGGTGAATTCACTGCTCATTTTGAGCCCTTCTAATCCCTAAACTTGGGCACATTTCCTTTCGATTTCGCAGCGACGCCGCTGGGCCGACAGAATGGTGCCAACTTCTCTCCCCTGAATCAAGGATGACCGCGATGGCAACGCCCGACGACCGGCCCGTCTCGTTCAACCTCGACGCGCTCGCACGTGACTTCCTTCGTGCCGCGGCTCCGACCACGTGATCTTCGGAAGGATCCGCCGATGTCCCTCTCCCCTGCACCGCGCCTGACGGCCGCGGCCATCGTCGCCGTGGGCGCCGTCGCGCTCGCGAGCTGCTCGGGCGGATCCGCCGAGCAGCCGACCGGCGCCGTCGACCCGGATGCCACGCTCACCGTCGGCCTGCAGCTCGAGCCGACGAACCTCGACATTCGCCACACCTCGGGGGCTGCCCTCGAGCAGGCTCTCACCGACAACATCTACGAGGGCCTCGTCTCACGCGCCGAGAACGGCGAGGTCGTGCCGTCCCTGGCGAGCGACTGGACGATCTCCGACGACGGCCGCACCTATACCTTCACCCTCGAGACGGGCGTCACCTTCCACGACGGCGCCGAGTTCACGGCAGAGGACGTCGTCGCCACGCTCGACGAGACCCGCTCCGACGAGTCGATGATCGGCTTCCCGAGCCTGCAGACGATCGAAAAGGTCTCCGCGCCCGACGAGGGCACGGTGGAGATCACGCTGTCGGAGCCGAACCAGAACTTCCTCTTCCTCCTGACCGGGCCGGCCGGGCTCATCTTCGACGCGGACGACACCACCGACATGCAGACGGCGGCGAACGGCACGGGCCCCTTCGTGCTCGAGGCGTGGAGTCAGGGCGACAGCCTCACGTTCACGCGCTACGACGACTACTGGGGGGATCCGGCGGGCGTCGCCGAGGTCGTCTTCGCCTACATCCCCGAGGCGACGGCGCTCGTCGCAGCCGGACTCGACGGATCCCTCGACGTCCTCACCGCCGTCGAGGCCGATCTCGCCTCGCAGCTCGACGGGGCGTTCGAACTCGCGGACGGCGAGACGACCGACAAGTTCATCCTCGCCTTCAACGAACAGGCCGAGCCTCTCGACGACATCCGTGTACGGGAGGCGCTCCGACTCGCGATCGACCACGACGCGATCCTCGAGCGCGTCGGCGCCGGCGAGGCGCAGTATGGCCCCGTTCCTGTCCTCGACCCCGGCTACGAGGACCTGTCCGACACGATCTCCTTCGACCCCGACGCCGCCCGCGACCTCCTCGAGGAGGCGGGCGTCGACGACCTCACGCTCGAGCTGACGGTCTCCAACACCTATCCGACCTACCTCTCGACGCTGCTCGCGTCGATGTTCGCGGACGTCGGCGTCACGCTCGACGTCGAGACGGTCGAGTTCTCGACGTGGCTCAACGACGTCTACAGCAACGCCGACTACGAGTTGAGCCTCGTGAACCACGTCGAGCCGCGCGACTTCGACACGTGGACGAACCCCGACTACTACTACGCCCTCGCCGACGAGGAGGCCTTCGACGAGGTGCGCGCGCTCTACGCGGAGGCGATGCGGCAAACGGACCCCGACGCCTCGGCTGAACTGATCGCGCAGGCCGCTCGCGTCGTCGCCGAGCAGCACCCGGCCGACTGGCTGTTCACGCGCAGCGACATCGTGGCGATCGCACCGGGCATCGAGAACTTCCCCGTATCGGCGACGAGCACGCGGCTCGACGTGTCGGACGTGACCGTCTCGAACTGACCGCCATGCTGCGCTACGCCCTCACGCGGATCCTGCTGCTCGCCCTGGGCCTGCTCGTCGCGAGCGCGGTCATCTTCGGCGCGCTGCGGATCCTGCCGGGCGACGTCGCGCAGATGATCGCGGGCACCGAGGGAACGCCCGCACAGGTCGCCGCGATCCGCGCCGAGCTCGGACTCGACCGACCGCTCGCGCAGCAATACGTCGAGTGGATCGGCGGGGTCCTGTCGGGCGATCTCGGCAACTCGTTGCTGACCGGTGCGAGCGTGGGCAGCGAGCTGGCGGCCAAGGCGCAGGTGACGATCCCGCTCGGAGTGCTGTCGCTCGTCATCGCCCTCGCCCTCGCCGTGCCGCTCGGCATCGTCTCCGCGATCCGTCGCGGGCGCCCCTCCGGCACGGCGCTCACCGTCGTCGCGCAGCTGCTCGCCGCCGTCCCGGTCGTGTGGGCCGGGCTGATGCTCGTCGTCGTCTTTGCCATCGTGCTCGGCTGGCTTCCCGCGCAGGGGTTCCCGCGGGCGGGCTGGGACGATCCGGCCGCGGCGATTCGTGCTCTCCTCCTCCCCGCGCTCACGATCGGCATCGTGGAGGGGGCGATGCTCATGCGCTTCGTGCGCAGCGCCACCCTGCAGGCGACCGGCGAGGACTTCGTCCGCACGGCCGCATCGAAGGGCCTCACCCGCTCGCAGGCCCTCGTGAGGCACGGACTGCCCGCTGTCGGTCTGTCGATCGTGACGGTGCTCGGAATCCAGATCGCCGGCATCGTCGTCGGCGCAGTCGTGATCGAGCAGGTCTTCACGCTCCCGGGCATCGGCCGCATGCTCGTCTCGGACGTCGGCGAACGCGACCTCGTGATGGTGCAGGGCGAGCTGCTCGTACTCACCGGGTTCGTGCTGATCGTCGGGTTCCTCATCGACCTCGCCCACCACGCCGTCGACCCCCGCCAGCGGGAGCGCACATGAGGTGGGCGGTGCGACTGTGGCAGGCCCCGGCGGGCCGTGCGGCGGCGGTCATTCTCGCATGCGTCGCCCTCACCGCGGCGGTCTCGATCGTGTGGACGCCGTTTCCCCCGGGCGCCGCCGACGCCTACTCCGCGTGGGGAGCCCCCGGCTGGCCCCACCTGCTCGGAACAGACGGAACGGGCCGCGACATCCTCTCGCTGCTCATGTCCGGTGCGCGCGTGACCGTCGCCGTCGCGGTCGGCGCGGGCGTCGTCGCCACGATCATCGGCGTCGTGCTCGCCGCTCTCGGGGCGCTCACGGTGCGACCGGTCCGCGAGGCGGTCGCCGTCCTCGTCGACATCCTCATCGCGTTCCCCGTCCTGCTCATCGCGATGATGCTCGCGGCCGTCTGGGGCGGATCCCTGTGGGTCGTCGTGTGGTCGGTGGGCGTCGGTTTCGGCGTAAACATCGCCCGCGTGGCGCGCGGGGAGCTGCGCCGTGTCGGCCAGTCCGACTTCGTGCTCGCGGCACGGGCGTCGGGGCTCGGGAGCAGTCAGATCCTCGTGCGCCATCTGCTGCCGAACGTCGCCCCCGTCTTCATCGTGCAGCTGTCGTGGTCGATGGCCGCCGCCGTGCTCGCCGAGGCCGGGCTGTCGTATCTCGGCTTCGGCGCCCCGGTCACGCAACCGAGCTGGGGGCTGCTGCTGAGCGAGCTCCAGGACTACATCTCGTTGCATCCGCTGAGCGTGGTGTGGCCGGGGCTTGCGATCGCGGTGACGGTGTTCGCGCTCAATCTCCTCGGCGACGCGCTGCGCGAAGCGACGGATCCGACCCTCGCCCACCGCGGATCGCGCGCGGCGCGCCACACGCCGGGGGTGGTCGCATGACCCTGGTCGTCTCGAACCTCACGATCGACATCGGCGACGCGCGCCCCGTGGACGGCGTGTCGTTCGATGTTCCGGCCGGGGCGAGAATGGGGCTGATCGGCGAATCCGGATCCGGCAAGTCACTCACCGCGCTCGCCGTCCTCGGGCTGCTGCCGAGCGGGGCGCAGGCAAGCGGGTCGATCCGATGGAATGGGCGCGAGCTGATCGGAGCGACGGAGCGTGAGATCGCACAGCTCCGCGGCAACGAGATCGGCATGGTCTTCCAGGAGCCGCGCACGGCCCTGAACCCGATCCGACGGATCGGACGGCAGATCTCCGAGCCGGCGCGCATCCACCGTCGCGTCGGTCGTGCCGAGGCCGCGCGTCTCGCCGTCGACTTGGCTCGCCAGGTCGCGCTCGCGGATCCGGACGGCATCGTCGCGCGCTATCCGCACCAGCTGTCGGGCGGCCAGCGGCAGCGAGCCGCGCTCGCGATGGCCCTCGCGAACGGCCCGGAGCTGCTCATCGCGGACGAGCCGACGACCGCCCTCGATGTCACGATCCAGGCCGAAGTGCTCGCGCTGATGACCCGCCTGGCTGACGAACGCGGCATGTCGCTGCTCTTCATCACCCACGACCTCGCCGTGCTCGCCCAGATCGCGACGCACGCGGTCGTGCTCGAGAGCGGCCGCGTCGTCGAGAGCGGTGAGGTGGGATCCCTGTTGACGCGCCCGGAGCACGAGGTCACGCGCGGCCTGCTGCGGGATGCGGCCGCGACGACCTGGCGACCGAACGGGGGACGCGATGACTGACGCCATCATCCGCGCGAGCGGCCTTGCTCGATCGTTCACCCTCCCCCGCCGCACGCTCTTCGAACGGCGCCGCGAGACGGTCGCGCTGCACCCGACCGACCTCGAGGTGCGCACCGGAACCTCCCTCGGCATCGTCGGGGAATCGGGGTCGGGCAAGTCGACACTCGTTCGGCTGCTGCTGGGGCTCGACCGGCCGACGGCGGGATCCGTCGAGGTCGCCGGGCGGCCCGTCGACCCGTCGGCACGGGCGCGCGAGCTCCACTGGCTGCGGCGGATGTCGGGGATCGTGTTGCAGGACCCGTACGGCTCGTTGGATCCGCGGATGAACGTGGGGCGCATCGTCGGCGAGCCGCTGTGGGCGCTCGGCATCGCTGGCGACCGGACCACGCGCGTCCGCGAGGTGCTTGAGCAGGTCGGGCTCGACGGATCCGCAGCGGCGCGTCACCCGCACGAGTTCTCGGGCGGCCAGCGCCAGCGGATCGCCCTCGCCCGGGCGATCGTGCACGGTCCGAAACTCCTCGTGGGCGACGAGCCGCTCTCAGCGCTCGATGTGACGGTGCGCGCGCAGATCCTGGCGTTACTGGGCGAGCTCCGCCGTTCCATGGACATCACCCTTATCATCGTGAGCCACGACCTCGGCGTCGTGCAGAGCCTGTGCGACGACACGGTCGTCATGAAGGACGG
>DWXU01000203.1:0-2742 GCA_019119065.1 Candidatus Microbacterium pullistercoris
GGGATGCCGACGTTGTTGCCGTTGACCTGACCGGCCGACAGCATTCCCACGGTCGTGTCGCCCCAACTGCGTCGCCAGACGAACCTCGCGACGAGCCCATAGAGCACCATGACGGCAAAAGCCGCCGCCGCCGATGCGGGGAGGAGTGACGAGAAGAGCATCTCCACGTCGGCATCGCTCAGCACGACGAACATGAGGAACGGGTTGAGAACGAAGAACGACAACCGGCCGAGGATCGCGCTTCCGTTCTCGCCCAGCAGGTCGATCCGACCGATGACGTAACCGGTGATGATCGCGACGGCAACGACGGCGAAGCCCGTGAGGACATCGATCACGAGGAGCTCGCGCAATCCGTGGTCGACATGGCTTCAATCTATCGTCCGCGCGTGCCACGATCGTTTCCATGGCCACAACGCAGCTCCACCCCGCCGACGCACATGACACGATCCGCGTCCGGGGCGCGCGAGAGAACAACCTCAGGGGAGTGGATCTCGACCTGCCGAAGCGGCGGCTGACGGTGTTCACGGGGGTGTCAGGATCCGGGAAGAGCTCGCTCGCGTTCGGCACGATCGCGAGCGAGTCGCAGCGGATGATCAACGAGACCTACAGCGCGTTCGTGCAAGGGTTCCTGCCGCAGCTGGGGCGCCCTGAGGTGGATGCGCTGGAGGGCCTGACGACGGCGATCCTCGTGGATCAGGAGCGACTGGGGGCGAACATCCGCTCGACGGTCGGCACGGCGAGCGATGCGAACGCTCTGCTGCGCACGCTCTTCAGCCGCATGGGCGACCCGCAGATCGGTCCGCCGAACGCGTTCTCGTTCAACACGCCGAGCGTGAAGGCATCGGGCGCGATCCTCGTCGAACGGGCAGGAAACACGAAGCGTCAACGCGCCGAGTTCAACGTCCTCGGTGGGATGTGCCCGGGGTGCGACGGAACGGGCAGGGTGAGCGACCTCGATCTCACGCAGCTCTATGACGCCACGCTGTCGATCAACGACGGCGCCATCCTCGTGCCGGGCTACAAGGTGGGCGGATGGAGCGTGCGCTTCTACGCCGAATCCGGCTTCTTCGACGCGGACAAGCCCGTCGGCGACTTCACACCGCAGGAACTCGACGACTTCCTGCATCGCGACGCGACGAAGGTGAAGATCGGCGGGACGAACATGACCTTCCGCGGACTCGTGCCGCAGGTGCAGCAGTCGATGCTGATGAAGGATCGTGAGCAGCTGCAGCCGCACATCCGCGCGTTCGTCGACCGTGCCGTGGCGTTCCAGCCGTGTCCGGCCTGCGACGGCACGCGTCTCGCGGAGCCGGCCCGGTCCTCCCTGATCGACGGAAAGAACATCGCCGACTGCTGCGCGATGCAGATCAGCGACCTGCTCATCTGGGTCCGGGCGCTCGACGAGCCGGGGGCGGCAACGCTGCTCCGCGCCCTCGACGACCTGCTCGCGTCGTTCGTCGAGATCGGTCTGGGATATCTGTCGCTCGATCGCGCGGCGGGCACCCTCTCGGGCGGCGAGGCACAACGGCTGAAGATGATCAAGCACCTCGGTTCGCCGCTGACAGATGTGACGTACGTCTTCGACGAGCCGACGGCGGGCCTGCATCCGCACGACATCGAGCGCATGAACGCGTTGCTGCGGCAGCTGCGCGACAAGGGCAACACGGTTCTCGTCGTGGAGCACAAACCCGAGACGATTCGGATCGCGGACCACGTCGTCGACATCGGTCCGGGCGCGGGCGCGGACGGCGGCACGGTGTGCTTCGAGGGCACGGTCGACGAACTGCGCGCCTCCGACACGGTCACCGGACGGCACCTGGACGATCGAGCGCGCGTGAAACCGGAGGTGCGCACGCCGACCGGTGCGATCGGGGTGCGCGGCGCGAGCGCGAACAACCTCCGCGACGTGGACGTCGACCTCCCCACGGGTGTGCTCGTCGCACTGACGGGAGTTGCGGGATCCGGGAAGAGTTCGCTCATCGCCGATCAGGTTGCGGAACGCGATGGCGTCGTGTTCGTCGACCAGACCGCCATCAAGGGCTCGTCGCGCAGCAACCCCGCGACGTACACCGGGCTGCTGGAACCGGTGCGCAAGGCGTTCGCGAAGGCGAACGGCGTGAAATCGGCCCTGTTCAGCGCGAACAGCGAGGGCGCGTGCCCGACGTGCAAGGGCAACGGCACGATCACGACCGAGTTCGGGTTCATGCAGGGAGTCACGACGCCGTGCGAGGACTGCGGTGGGCGGCGCTTCATGGCCGAGGTGCTCGAGTACACCCTCGGCGGCAGATCGATCGCCGACGTGTTCGATCTGTCTGCGGTGGCGGCGCTCGAGTTTTTCGCCGACGGCGAGGCGACGGTGCCGGCGGCCGCGAAGATCCTTCGTCGGCTCGTCGACGTGGGGCTCGGGTACGTCACGCTCGGACAGGCGCTGAACACGCTCTCGGGCGGCGAACGTCAGCGGCTGAAGCTCGCCGTGCAGATGGCCGACGGCGCGGAGGTGTACGTGCTGGACGAGCCGACGACGGGCCTGCACCTGGCCGACGTTGAACACCTGCTCGCCATGCTGGACCGTCTCGTCGACCAGGGCTCATCGGTCATCGTGATCGAACATCACCAGGCGGTCATGGCGCACGCCGACTGGATCGTCGACATGGGTCCGGGCGCGGGAAACGACGGCGGGAGGGTCGTGTTCGAGGGCACGCCCGCTGACCTCGTCGCGTCGCGTTCCACTGTCACCGGCGA
>DWXU01000204.1:0-25157 GCA_019119065.1 Candidatus Microbacterium pullistercoris
CATGCGGCCCGTCTGCGGCGTTCCCGCGGACGGGGCGGCGTACATGCCCTCGATGTGAGCCTGTTCGCCAGCGGACGGCGCCTGCGCGGGCTGCGGAGCGAGCGGCGTGGCGTATGCGCCCTGGGACGCGCCACGCTCGTTCGAGAAGTAAGGGTTATTGAATCCGGTGCTGGCCATTGCTGCGGTCACACTCCTGATCTGCCGGTCGCGTTTCGCGATTCGTCAAGCGTATCCGCCAATTACTATGTCTCGGCTGTATTCCGGTGGATTCGCGCGTCGCGCTCGTACGCTGGAGCGATGATCGCGATCATCGGCCACCGAGGTGCTCCCGGACACCTGCCGGAGCACACGCGCGGGTCCTATCTGCTGGCGATCGCGCAGGGTGTCGACGCGATCGAACCGGATGTCGTGGCCACGCGCGACGGGGTGCTCGTCGTGCGGCACGAGAATGACATCTCGTCGACCACCGACGTTTCGTCGCGTCCGGAATATGCCGACCGCCGCACCCGCAAGGTGATCGACGGGCGCACCACTGACGGCTGGTTCACCGACGACTTCACGTGGGACGAGCTGCGCACGCTTCGGGCGCGCGAACGGATCCCGGAGATCCGCCCCACGAGCGCGGCTCACGACGACGACGAGCCGATCCTGGCGCTCACGGAGGTCCTCACGCTCGCGCGCGACGGCGGTATCGGCGTGGTCGTCGAGCTCAAGCACGCGACGTACTTCGCGTCGATCGGTATCGATCTGGCTGCTCTCGTCGCGCGCGACATACGCGCAAGCGGGTGGGACGGCGATCCCGCGCTCGTGATCGAGGCCTTTGAGCAGAGCGCGCTCGAGCGCGTGCGCGAGGAGGGGATCCGCGCACGATACGTCTATCTCATCGAGCGCACGGGATCGCCCGCCGATCGCATCGCACGCGACGGACGGGCCGCCCCGACGTATCGGGACCAGTTCGGCGCGCCCGCCGTGCTCGCCCCCGCCGTCGACGGCGTGAGCGTGCACAAGCACCTCCTCCTCGCCGCGAACGGCGCCGAGCTTGCCGCCCGCGTCCGCGACGCGGGGCTCGAGCTGTTCACCTGGACGTGCCGCCCCGAGAACGCCTTCCTCGAACGCCGCTTCCGGGGCCCAGGTGGGCGCACGGCGCACGGCCGATGGCGCGAGGAATGGCGCGAACTGCGCGACGTCGGCGCGACGGCGCTGTTCGCCGACCACCCCGATCTCGCGCGCGAGCTGTTCCCGCGAGAGTGATTACTGGGCGTCGTCCCAGAGGTTGGCGACGGCGTGGGCTGTGCCGCCCTGTCCCGGGCCGAGCAGGAAGATATCGCGCACCTGGCTCTCGGCGTCGATTGCATCGCCCGTCCCGATCAGATCGGCGAGGCGCTCGAAGTCGCTCGTCAGCGCCGCCGCGTCCTTGACGAGCGGGAACGTGCCGCGCAGGTTGCGCGTCATGTGCAGCCAGCTGTCGGAGATCGTCGCGGCGTAGACGGAGTTGCCGCTGTGCTCGGCGATGTAGTCGTTCAGCCTGCTGTAGGCGGCGTATGCGCTCGTCGGATCCGTGGCGAGCGCGCGTGCGATCTCGCGAGTCAGGTCCGAGGCATGAGCGCGCTCCTCCTCGCTCATCCGCGGGAGAGTGAGGTGCAGGCCGATGCCCAGCTGGTAGCCGATGAACTCGAGCGACTTCGCGGGCATCTCCGGCGTCACGTCGGTGACGCGCGTGTACCGGCTCGCCACCATCTCGATCAGGCCCTGCCGCTCGAGGCGTTGCAGCGCTTCGCGAACCGGCATTCGGGAGACGCCGAGGCGGTCGGCGAGTTCGCCGTCGCGCACACGCTGTCCGGGCGCAAGGGTGCCGTCGACAATCGACTCGCACAGACGTTCATACACGACATCGGCGAGACGTTTGGTCTCCGCCATCACCGGCTTCTCATCGCTCAGCACCGTTTTTCCCCCTGCTCGGTGTTCGGTCTCGATCCCGTAACTTTATACAGACGACCCTGACTGTCATCTCCAGAATTCGGTAGTTGGCAGGAAACTCACGCCAAGCGCTCGTTCGTCCGAGGTCTCTCCTAAGCTTGCAGGAGCCATGGCACATCCTCACGACGCACCCCTCGTTCCGACCGATCGCGACCCCTTACTCGACGGCCTCAATGAGCCGCAGCGCGAGGCGGTGCTCCATCGCGGTCCCGCTCTGCTCATCGTCGCGGGTGCCGGATCCGGCAAGACCCGCGTGCTGACGCACCGCATCGCGTCACTGCTGCGTTCCCGCGAGGCCTGGCCAAGCCAGATCCTCGCGATCACGTTCACGAACAAGGCCGCGGGCGAGATGCGCGAGCGTGTCGAGGAGCTCGTCGGCGAGCAGGCGAAGGGGATGTGGATCTCGACGTTCCACTCGGCGTGCGTGCGCATCCTGCGTCGCGAGGCCGAGCAGTTCGGCTTCACCAAGGCGTTCACGATCTACGACTCTGGCGACGTCCGTGCCCTCATGAAGCGGCTCGTGAAGGAGCATGAGGCCGACGCATACGGGCTGACGCCGGCGTCGACACAGGCACGGATCTCGATGCTGAAGAACGAGCTGCAGGATGCCGACGCGTACGCGCGTCAGGCGAACATGACGGATCCAGCTGAACGGGTCTTCGTCGAGATCTTCCAGGACTACACGCGCCGACTGCGCCAGGCGAACGCGTTCGATTTCGACGATCTGCTCGCGCAGACGGTCTATCTGTTCCGGGCGTTTCCGCAGGTCGCCGACGTGTACCGGCGGCGCTTCCGGCACATCCTCGTCGACGAGTACCAGGACACGAACCACGCGCAGTACCAGCTCATCCGCGAGCTGACGAAGCCGGCCTCGGGCGACGGCGTCGACGTCGGCGACGGAATGATCGCGTTGATGCCGGATGCGGCCGAGGCGGGTGCCTCCCTCACGGTGGTGGGAGATTCCGACCAGTCGATTTACGCCTTCCGCGGCGCCGACATCCGCAACATCACCGAGTTCGAGCGCGACTTCCCCGGCGCGCGGGTCGTGCTCCTCGAACAGAACTACCGGTCGAGTCAGAACATCCTCGACGCGGCGAACGCGGTCATCAGCAACAACTTCGATCGCAAAGACAAGAAGCTGTGGACTGACCAGGGCGCAGGGCACACGGTCATCGGCTTCACCGGATACTCGCAACACGACGAGGCGCAGTTCGTCGCCGATGAGATCGAGTCTCTCCGCTCCAGCAGTGTCGGCTACGACGACATCGCCGTGTTCTACCGCACGAACTCGCAGTCGCGAGCACTGGAGGAGATCTTCATCCGCTCGGCGATCCCGTACCGGATCATGGGCGGCACCAAGTTCTACGACCGTGCCGAGATCAAGGACGCGCTCGCGTACCTCGTCGCCGTGGTCAACCCCGCCGACGAGATGGCGGTTCGTCGCATCCTCAACAAGCCGAAGCGGGGCATCGGCGCGGTGACCGAGACGAACATCGCGCGATTCGCCGCAGACAACGACCTCACGTTCCGCGACGCACTGGCGCACGCGGGGGAGATCGGGCTCGGGCCGAAGCAGCAGAAGGTCCTCGACCATCTCGACGCGGTGCTGCGCGAAGCACAGGAGATCCTGTTGCCGGCGTCAGGGGACGACGCGCCGCCGAGCGCCGTCGCCGAGGGCATGCAGGTGCTGCTGAACCGCTCGGGTTACCTCGATGCGCTGCGGCAGTCGCAGGATCCTCAGGACGAGGCGCGCGTCGAGAACCTCGACGAGCTCGTCGCGGTGACCCGCGAATTCGCACGGAACAACCCCGACGGCACGGTGATCGACTTCCTCACGGAGGTCGCGCTCGTCGCCGACAGCGACAACCTCGACGATGCGTCGGGCACGGTCTCCCTCATGACCCTGCACACCGCCAAGGGGCTCGAGTTCGACACGGTCTTTCTGACGGGGGTCGAGGAGGACCTGATCCCGCACCGCATCTCCGCGGGCGAGCCCGGCGGCCCGCAGGAGGAGCGACGTCTGTTCTACGTGGGCATCACGCGGGCGCGGCAGCGGCTCTTCCTCTCGCTCGCGATGACGCGTGCGCAGTTCGGCGAGGTCTCGGTCGCGATGCCGAGCCGCTTCCTTCAGGAGATCCCGGCCGGTCTGATCGATTGGCGGCAGTCTCCGGGCGACGTGAACTCGCGCGGCGGCACGCGCTCACGCGCTCTCAACGCGACGGCGCCGCGAGAGAACCGGTGGGGCTCCAAACCACTCGAGCCCTCGCGGTCGAAGGCGTCGCTCGCGGAGTTCACCAACCGCGTCACCGGAAAGGTGCGCGACAACGGCGACCTCGAGCTCGACCCGGGCGACCGGATCCGTCACGACGACTTCGGCGAGGGCGTCGTTGACGCGATCACCGGACAGGGGGCGAAGCGCATCGCCCACGTCCGTTTCGATTCCGCCGGCGCGAAGAAGCTCCTCATCAAGGTCGCGCCGATCGAGAAGCTGTAACGACCGGCTCTCCGCGCCTCCCGTACGCTGGGGACATGGGTCTTTTCTCGCGTAAGAAGAAGTCCGATCGCAGCGATGACGCAGCCGCGGCGCCGCAGCCGGAGGAATCTGCGGCCCCGCAGGACAGCGCGGACGACGCCCCCGCCGCGGAGAGCGTGCCCGAGGTGAACATCTCCTTCTCCGCCTACCAGGGCGTCGGCGCCGAATCGGGGCCGGAGGTGCAGTCTCCGGAGCAGAAGCGTGCCGAAGACGCGAAGCGTGCACAGGAAGCGCAGGCTGCGGCGCAGGACGGACCGCAGGCGGCGACTCGCCCGAGCGGATCCGCGCCGACGCCCGAGGGGGGCCGTCCCGTGCCGCCGCGTGAGCTGCCGTTCGCACCGGCCGCTCCGCCGACAGAGCTGGAGACGGTCAAGGGACTGCGCGACAACGGCCTCGTGCGCGACGCGCTCGCCGCGCTGCCGGAGAAGCCGCAACCGCAGCAACTCCTCGGCGTCGCGCGACAGCTGCTGCAGGGCCATGTGTTCCTGCGCGTCGACGGTGACGTGCGCGAGCAGATGCAGGAGAAGGGCAGCGCCCAGCTGAAGTTCGGTGTCGCGCGCACGGCCGACAAGACCTACATGCTCGTGTTCAGCTCCGGGCGCGCATTGAGCAAGGCCGTTCAGGGCGACGGGAACACGCAGACATCGGCGATCGCGCAGCCCGTGCCCCAGATCCTCGCGCACATGGTCGACAACGACTTCGACGGCATCATCATCGACAACGCGTCGGGTCAGAACCGCATCGTGCTCCCGCGCGAGGTCCTCGAGCGCGCCCGCGAGCAGGCGGATCCGCAGCTGCGCGTCAAGACGGCGCTCGCCCAGCCGCGCGACACCGAGACGCCGAAGAAGATCGTCGAGATCCTCGGCCAGCGCCCCCCGCTGTGGGTCGCCGTCGGTCCGTCGCCGCAGGACGAGACGAAGATGGGCATCGCGGAGGCGCGTCTCGCGAACGGCACCCGTCTGCTGCAGGTGTATTCGCACCCGCTCGAGGTCGTCGCCCAGGGGCGCAGCGAACGCGCGATGCCGTTCGGCATCGAGAAGGTCGCGAAGCTGCTGACGGATCACGCGGAGCTCGGCGGGATCCTCCTCGATCCCGCGGGCCCGCTGATGACGCTGACGCGCGACGAACTCACGCCGGTCATGCCGCTCGCGTCGGAGGCAGACCCCATCACCGAGGGTCCGTCCTCGACCGACCAGTAGGAGACGCCCCTAGACGAACGCCCCGACGCCGGTGACGTCGCGGCCGATGAGCAGCGCCTGCACGCTCTCCGTGCCCTCGTAGGTGTGAATCGCCTCGATGTCGACGAGGTGCTGCATGACGCGATTCTCGAGCAGGATCCCGTTGCCGCCCAGGAGGTCGCGGGCGTCGCGAGCGATGTCGCGTGCGGCTCGGGTGTTGGTGTACTTCGCGAGCGACGCCTGCGTCGGGCGCAGGTCGCCCGTTGCTTCGAGGTCGGCGAGTCGGCGACAGTAGAGCTGCATTGCGGTCAGCTGCGAGAGCATCCGCGTCAGTCGCTCCTGCACGAGCTGGAACGCGGCGAGCGGTTTGCCGAACTGCGTGCGTTCGCCCGCGTACTGGAGCGCGGCCTCATAGCACGCGGTTGCGTGGCCGAGCGCCGACCACGCGACGCCGGATCGCGTCGCGTACAGCACGCGGGACGTGTCCGCGAATGAGTGCGCGCCCGGCAGACGCGCGTCGAGCGGCACGCGCACGTCGTCGAGCACAATGCGCGCCTGGTGGATCGCGCGAAGCGACACCTTGCCCTCGATGACCTCCCCGCGATAGCCCGGCGTCTCCTGCGGGACGAGGAAGCAGCACACGCGACCGTCATCGGGATCCGATGGATCGACGAGCCGCGCCCAGACGAAGGTGATCCCGCCCGAGGCGCCGTTGCCGATCCACTTCTTCGCGCCGCGGAGCACCCAGGCGTCGCCCTCGCGCGTCGCGCTCGTCTCGAGACCGGTCGAGTCGCTGCCGTGATCTGGCTCGGTGAGCGCGAACGACCCGGGCACCTCACCGCTGTCGAGCCGTGCGAGCCATGCGTCCTTCTGTGCGTCGCTCCCGAACAGCGCGAGGGTCCGCAGCGCGAGTCCGCCCTGCACCGCGAGGATCGTCCCGAGGGAGCCATCGCCGCGGGAGAGCTCCATGTTCACGAGCCCCGCTGCGAGGGGCGAGAGGTGCGTGAGCCCCTCGTGCTCGACGCCGTCCGACATCACGTCGTGTCGGCCGAGAGCCTCGAGGACCTGTTCGTGCGGGTAGGCGGCGGTCTCCCACGCCGCGAGCAGGTCGTCGGCGACCTCACGCACGACGGCCCTGGCACGTTCCCACGCGTCGAGGTCGGCGCCGGCGACGTCATCGAAGACGCCGTAGTAGTCGGTGTCGAGGGGAGAGGTCACGGAATAGGAGCGCACGCGCTCGCCGGGAAACGTCTCATCTGCCATGCCGCCACGCTAGGAGCTGGAGCGCCGAGAGCGCGATGTGTTTGTCGTGCGCCCACAGTCGGTAGACTGAAGAACGGATCTTTTCGGAGGGCTGTCTCACATGATGTTCATACTGTCGCTGATCCTCTTCATCGGCGGCCTGTTCCTCTTCGGCGTCGCATTCGTCGCGCCGGCTTTCAACGGGCTCATCTTCACGCTCGGAATCCTCGCCGTGTGCCTCGCGATGGCGATTCCGATGTTCCGTAGCCAGTGGCGAACGAACCACAACAAGTAGATAGAAGGTAAAGCAAGGTGGATCTGTACGAGTACCAGGCACGAGACCTTTTCGAGAAGTACGGGGTGCCGGTGCTCGCCGGTATCGTCGCCGATACCCCCGAGGAAGCGAAGGCGGCCGCGGAGAAGCTCGGCGGCGTCGTTGTCGTCAAAGCCCAGGTCAAGATCGGCGGCCGCGGTAAGGCCGGCGGTGTGAAGGTCGCGAAGAACGCCGACGAGGCCTACGAGGCCGCACAGGCGATCCTCGGTCTCGACATCAAGGGGCACGTCGTGCGCCGCGTCATGGTGGCCGCGGGGGCGAACATCGACCGCGAGTTCTACTTCTCCGTGCTCCTCGACCGTGCCAACCGCTCTTACCTGTCGCTGTGCAGCGTCGAGGGCGGCATGGAGATCGAGCAGCTCGCCGTCGAGAAGCCGGAGGCGCTCGCGCGGATCGAGGTCGACCCGCTCACGGGCATCGACAAGCAGAAGGCGCTCGAGATCGCGAAGGCGGCGGACTTCCCCGCCGAGCTGATCGAGAAGGTCTCCGACGCGTTCGTGAAGCTCTACGAGGTCTACACGGGCGAGGACGCCACGCTCGTCGAGGTCAACCCGCTGGTCCTGACTGCTGAGGGCGACATCATCGCGCTCGACGGCAAGGTGTCGCTCGATGAGAACGCCTCGGAGGTGCGCCACCCGGAGCACGCCGAGCTCGAGGACAAGGGCGCGGCCGACCCGCTCGAGGCGAAGGCCAAGGAGGCCGGCCTCAACTACGTCAAGCTCGACGGCGAGGTCGGCGTCATCGGCAACGGCGCAGGCCTCGTGATGTCGACGCTCGACGTCACCGCATACGCCGGAGAGAACCACGGCGGCGTGAAGCCGGCGAACTTCCTTGACATCGGCGGCGGCGCCAACGCACAGGTCATGGCCAGCGGCCTCGACGTGATCCTCGGCGACGCGCAGGTCAAGAGCGTGTTCGTGAACGTCTTCGGCGGCATCACCAGCTGCGTCGCGGTCGCGGAGGGCATCGTGAAGGCCCTCGAGATCCTCGGCGACGCGGCGTCGAAGCCGCTCGTCGTGCGTCTCGACGGCAACCAGGTCGAAGAGGGGCGTGCGATCCTCGCCGAGGCGAACCACCCGCTCGTCACCCTGGCGGCAGGCATGGACGAAGGCGCCGACAAGGCCGCCCAGCTGGCGAACGCGTGAGATAAGGACTTATTCGATGTCGATCTACCTCAACAAGGATTCCAAGGTCATCGTCCAGGGCATCACCGGCGGTGAGGGCAGCAAGCACACCTCCCTGATGCTCAAGGCCGGGACGAACGTCGTCGGCGGCGTGAACGCACGCAAGGCCGGCACGACCGTGACACACGAGAAGCCCGGTGCGGGCGAAGTCGAACTGCCGGTGTTCGCTTCCGTCAGCGAGGCGATGGAGGCGACGGGCGCCGACGTGTCGGTCGCCTTCGTGCCGCCGAAGTTCACCAAGGACGCGATGATCGAGGCCATCGACGCCGAGATCCCGCTCCTCGTCGTCATCACCGAGGGCGTCCCCGTCGGCGACGCCGCGGAGGCGTGGGCGCACGCCAAGAGCAAGGGCGGCACGACGCGCATCATCGGTCCGAACTGCCCCGGCATCATCACGCCCGGGGAGGCGCTCGCCGGCATCACGCCCGCGAACATCACGGGCAAGGGGCCGATCGGCCTCGTCTCGAAGTCGGGCACGTTGACGTACCAGATGATGTTCGAGCTGAACGACTTCGGCTTCTCGACGGCGATCGGGATCGGCGGCGACCCGGTCATCGGAACGACGCACATCGATGCGCTCGAGGCGTTCGAGAACGACCCCGAGACGAAGGCGATCGTGATGATTGGCGAGATCGGCGGCGACGCCGAGGAGCGTGCGGCGGAGTACATCAAGGACAACGTCACCAAGCCCGTCGTCGGCTACGTTGCCGGCTTCACGGCTCCCGAAGGCAAGACGATGGGTCACGCGGGTGCCATCGTCTCCGGATCCGCGGGCACGGCGGCCGCGAAGAAGGAAGCCCTCGAGGCCGCAGGCGTCAAGGTCGGCAAAACCCCGAGCGAGACGGCGCAGCTCATGCGGGAGATCCTGCAGGCGAGCTGATCGACGCGCGAAGGGGCCCCGGCGGATCATCGTCCGCCGGGGCCCCTTCGCGTTCCCGGCCTGATCGGCCGCCCCGCATCGACCAAGTGCGCCGCGGCCGGGGTGGGATCACCGGATCCGCAGTCTGCTCCCGGTAGCCTCATACGCCTATGCACCGTGTCCTCGTCGCCGTCCTGGCCGCCGTCGACGCGCTCGTCGCGGTTGCGGTCGGGCTCGTCGCAGTGCTCGCGCCGTTCACTCTCCTGTGGATCGCCGCGTTCGGCGACGTCGATGCGTGGGATGCGCTGTGGCCCGCGACCGCGCGCGTCTGGCAGCTCGGACACCTTGTGCCGGTGCACCTCGACCTCGGTGATGCCGCGAGTCTGCTCGGCGTGCCCGACCGCGGTGCCGCGTTTTGGGTGAGCATCGCTCCGCTGCTCTTCGCCTGCTTCACCCTCATCTTCGCCGCTCGTTCGGGTGCGCGAGCGGCTGGGTCCGACGCGCCGATCATCGGGGTCGTGACCGGAACCGCGGTGATCGCGCTCACGTCCGGCGTCGTTGCCGTCACGAGCGCCAACCCGGTGGCGTCGATCACCACGTGGCAGGGCGTCGTGCTCCCCGCCGCCGTGTACGCCGTGGGCGCCGCGGCTGGAGCGGTCCGCGCGGCGTGGCGCGATGGCGATGACGGCGTCATCGACCGGATCCATGATGCGGTCGACGGTTGGAGCCCCGCGTGGCGTGTGGCGCCGACGCTCGTCGTTCGCGGCACGGCGACGGTCGTCGTCGGCCTCATCGGAGCGGCCGCGCTGCTGCTCGCCGCACTCATCGCGCTCCGCGGCGGCGAGGTCATCAACCTCTTCGAGCGGGCGCACGTCGACCTCGTGGGCCTGACGACGCTCACACTCGCGCAACTCGCGTACATCCCCACCTTCATCGGGTGGGGGGTCGCGTGGATCGCCGGCCCCGGCTTCGCGATCGGCGCCGACACCGCCGTGTCGCCGTCGGGGACGTCGCTGGGTGTGCTGCCGGGCGTGCCGATGCTCGGCGTCATCCCCGAGGGAGGATCCGGCTGGGCGCTGCTCATCGTGCTCGTTCCCGTCGCGCTCGGCGCGCTCGCCGGATGGATCGCACGGCGCTCGTACGCCGAGGAGTGGGCGTTCGACGGTGACGGTGACGAGCGTTTCGCGCCGCGCGTGGCCATCGCTGCCGGAATCGCTGTCAGCTCGGGCGCTCTCGCCGCGCTCATCGCGGCCACGTCGGCCGGATCCATGGGGCCCGGCCGACTTGCCGTCGTGGGGCCCGACCCCGGACCCGTGGCGCTCACGGTCGGGATCGAGGTGCTCGTCGGAGCCGCGATCCTGCTGCTCGCACCCGTGCGGCGACCGCTCACGTGGGACGACCTCGCCGACGACGATGCGGACGACGCCGACGAATCGGCAGCGGAAGGCGGGGTCCGCAGCGCCCCCTAGACTGGGGGCGTGCTGAAAGTCGCGGTCCTCATCTCGGGCGCCGGTTCCAACCTGCGTGCCTTCCTCGAGGTCGCGTCCGACCCGAACTACCCGGCGCGCGTCGTGGCGGTCGGAGCCGATCGCGAGGCCGACGGCCTCGCCCACGCGGAGAACGTCGGCGTGCCGACGTTCTCCGTGCCGTTTCGCGACTTCCCCTCGCGAGACGAATGGGGCGCCGCGCTGACCGCGCAGCTGCGCACGTACGCGCCCGACCTGATCGTGCTGAGCGGGCTGATGCGCCTGCTGCCGCAGGCCGCCGTCGACGAGTTCGCGCCGCACATCATCAACACGCACCCCGCTTACCTTCCCGAGTTCCCGGGAGCGCACGGCGTGCGCGACGCGCTCGCCGCCGGCGCCGTCGAGACCGGGGCGAGCGTCATCCAGGTCGATGGCGGCGTCGACTCGGGAACGATCCTGGCCCAGGAGCGCGTGCCGGTCGAAACCGGTGACACCGAGCCGACGCTGCACGCTCGCATCAAGCCTGTCGAACGCCGCCTCCTCTCCGACGTGGTGCGTCGGATCGCGACCGGCGACCTCATCCTGACCTGACCCCGACATCACAAGGAGATCCCATGGCCGGCCCGAGCAACGATCCTTCGCTCTATCGCCACCGCGACGTGGTTCCGATCAAGCGGGCGCTGGTGTCCGTCAGCGACAAGACCGACTTGCTCCCGCTTGCGGCAGCGCTCGCGGGCGCGGGCGTCGAGATCGTCTCCACCGGCTCGACGGCGGCGAAGATCCGCTCGGCGGGCCACGAGGTCACCGACGTCGCTGAGGTGACCGGTGTGCCCGAGATGCTCGACGGGCGCGTCAAGACGCTGCACCCGAACGTGCACGGTGCGCTGCTGGGCGACCTGCGCCTCGAGCACCACGAGTCCCAGCTGACCGAGTTGGGCATCAAGCCGTTCCAGCTCGTCGTCGTCAACCTCTATCCGTTCGTCGAGACGGTGCAGTCGGGCGCCGAGGGCGAGGGCGTCGTCGACCAGATCGACATCGGCGGCCCGGCGATGGTGCGCGCGTCCGCGAAGAACTACGCGAACGTCGCGATCGTCGTGAACCCGTCGTCGTACACGTCGATCATCGACGCTGTGAAGAAGGG
This sequence comes from Candidatus Microbacterium pullistercoris, assembly GCA_019119065.1. Classification (GTDB taxonomy): domain Bacteria; phylum Actinomycetota; class Actinomycetes; order Actinomycetales; family Microbacteriaceae; genus Microbacterium; species Microbacterium pullistercoris. The sequence goes on from DWXU01000204.1 coordinate 11,915, forward strand.
CGGCACCTCGCTGCAGGAGCGCAAGGAGCTCGCCGCGCGTGCGTTCGCGCACACCGCCTCGTACGACACCGCCGTCGCGCAGTGGTTCGCGGAGGAGACGATGGAGGGCGAGACCGTCCTTCCCGACCATCTCACGGTCCAGGCCGAGAAGATCGAGGACCTGCGCTACGGCGAGAACGCTCACCAGCGCGCCGCCATCTACACGCGCGTCGGCGGGCACGGCATCGCGCAGGCCGAGCAGCTGCAGGGCAAGCCGATGTCGTTCAACAACTACACCGATGCCGATGCCGCGCTCCGTGCGGCGTACGACATGGTCCTGCCGGCTGTGGCGATCATGAAGCACGCCAACCCGTGTGGCATCGCGATCGCCGATCCGAAGGCGCTCGACGCGATCGCGAGCGCGCACCTGCGCGCCCACGAGTGCGATCCGCTGTCGGCCTTCGGCGGCGTGATCGCCGCCAACCGCCCGGTCACGCTGAAGATGGCAGAGAACCTGCGCGACATCTTCACGGAGGTCATCGTCGCTCCCGACTTCGAGCCCGACGCCCTCGAGATGTTCCGGTCCAAGAAGAACCTGCGTCTGCTGAAACTGCCGTCGAACTGGCAGCAGGAGCGTATGGACATCCGGCTCGTCTCCGGCGGGCTCCTCCTCCAGGACGCCGACCTGTTCCCCGACGACGACTTCGAATCGGTCGCCAAGAACTGGGAGCTCGTCGCGGGGGAGGAGCCGGACGTGCCGCTCGCCGATCTCGTCTTCGCGTGGAAGAGCAGCCGTGCGGTCAAGTCGAACGCCATCGTGCTCGCGAAGAACATGTCGACGGTGGGCATCGGTATGGGGCAGGTCAACCGCGTCGACTCGTGCCGCCTCGCCGTGGAGCGCGCCGGCGACCGCGTGGCGGGCACCATCGCCGCCTCCGACGCGTTCTTCCCGTTCTCGGATGGCCCCGAGGTCCTGATGGACGCGGGCGTCAAGGTCATCATCCAGCCCGGTGGCTCCGTGCGAGACGAAGAGACCATCGAACTCGCGAAGTCGCGTGGCGTGTCCATGTACTTCACGGGGGAGCGTCACTTCTTCCACTGATCCGCGGCTCACCGAGCGGCACCACGGGCGACAGCCTTTCTGCATGACGTATGCTGAAAGGCTGTCGCTTTCTGCGCAATCATCTGTGGGGATCCATGTCTTCTCAAAACGCCTCTGGCGCGCGTCCGCGCCTTCCGCTCCACCGCGCCCTCCTGCGACTCCTGCCGTTCGCCCGGAAAGACCTTCCGCGTATCGCGCTCGGCGGGTTCTCGGCGCTCGGGGCGTCGATCGTGGCGCTGCTGATCCCGACCGCACTCGAATGGATCGTCGGCGGACCGATCTCCAGCGGTGCGACGAGTGCGGTGGTGTGGGGGGCTATCGCCGTTCTCGGCCTCGGGCTCGTCGAGGCGGGGCTCGTCTGGCTGCGCCGCTGGCTCGTGCTCGCCCCGGCCACTGCGATCGAGTACAACCTCCGGCAGCGGTTCTACAACCGCCTCCAGAAGCTCCCGATCGAGTTCCACGACCGGTGGCAGGGCGGTCAGCTGCTTAGCCGCATGATGCAGGACCTCGGCGTGATCCGTCGCTGGATGGCGTTCGGTCTCATCATGCTCGTGGTCAACCTGCTGACGGTCGTGCTCGGATCGGTGCTGCTGTTCCAGTGGCACTGGATGCTCGGCACGATCTTCGTGGTGTCCGGCATTCCGCTGTGGATCAGCGCCGTGCGCTTCGAACGCACCTACGGCCGCCTGGCGCGCATGAGCCAGGACCAGCAGGGCGACATCGCGACGAGCGTGGAGCAGAGCGTGCATGGCATCCGCGTGCTCAAGGCATTCGGCCGCGGCCCGTACGCGCTGCAGAAGTTCCGTCGACAGGCCGAGACGCTCCGCGGCACCGAGATGCAGAAGGCTCGCGCAATCGCTGGCATCGACTTCGTGCTCGTCCTCATGCCGGAGCTCGCCTTCGCGGCGTCGCTCGCGCTGGGGATCTGGCTCGCGGCGACGGGACAGATCGCCATCTCCGAGCTGTTCGCATTCTTCGCGATGGCGACGATCCTGCGCTGGCCGATCGAGTCGATCGGATTCCTGTTCTCCTTCATGCTCGACGCCCGCACGGCGACGGACCGCGTGTTCGAGATCTTCGACGCGGTCGACACGATCACCGACCCGGCCGAGCCGGTCACGATCGCCGAGCCACGGGGTGCGCTCGTCTTCGATGACGTGCACTTCCGCTACCAGGACGCGCGCGACCACGAGCGCGATCTGCTCGATGGCATCGAGCTGTCGGTCGAACCGGGCGAGACGATGGCGCTCGTGGGGCTGACCGGATCCGGCAAGACGACGCTGACGACGCTGCCGACCCGGTTGTACGACGTGACGGAGGGAAGCGTCACACTCGACGGCGTCGACGTGCGCGACCTCGCGCTCGTCGAGCTGCGCACGCACATCGCGACCGCCTTCGAGGACGCGACACTGTTCTCCGCCTCGGTGCGCGAGAACGTGCTGCTCGGACGCGACGACCTCGACGTCTTCTCGGAGGAAGCCGAGCGGGTGCTCCGCGAGGCGCTGGGCGTTGCCCAGGCAGAGTTCGTCGACGACCTGCCGGAGGGCACCGAGACGATGATCGGCGAGGAGGGGATGAGTCTCTCCGGTGGACAGCGCCAACGACTCGCTCTGGCACGCGCGGTCGCCGCCCGGCCGCGCGTGATCGTGATGGACGACCCGCTGTCGGCGCTCGATGTCAATACGGAAGAGCGCGTGCAGGTCGAGCTGAAGCGCGTGCTCGCCGGCACCACGGCCCTGATCATCGCGCACCGGCCATCGACGGTCGCGCTCGCCGACCGCGTTGCGCTTCTCGAAGACGGCCGGATCTCCGCCGTCGGAACCCACAGTGAACTGCTCGCCGGGTCGGCGAGCTACCGACGGGTGCTCTCCAGCCTCGAGGCCGAGGACCGCGAGGAGAGCGCGCAGCGCCTTGACCCCGCGCAGGAGCTCGACGAGCAGAAGGAGGCGGGACGATGAGCGGAACCGTCCACGGCGTCGCCGGCGAAGACCGCAGCGACTACACGAAGGTCGAGAGCAAGGCGATCCGGAGTCGTTCCTGGCGTCTGCTCCTGTCCCTCATCGCGCCCATGAAGTGGCGCGTGATCCTCACGGCGGTCGTCGTCGTCGCGCAGACGGCCGTGCGCGTGCTCGGACCCGCTCTGCTCGGCCTCGGTCTCAACGCGGCGCTGCCAGCGGTGCTCGAGGGAGAGGACTGGGGGCCGACGTGGCTGATCGCGGGAGCGTACACCGGCACCGCCATCGTCGGCGCGGCCCTCCTCGCCTGGTACGACCTGCTGGCGGCCCGCGTCACGCAGACCGTGCTGCTGGATCTGCGTACGCGCGTGTTCCGCCACACGCAGAGACTGAGCCTCGAGTTCCACGAGACCTACACATCGGGTCGCATCATCTCGCGTCAGACGAGCGACCTCGACACCATCCGCGAGCTGCTCAACGGCGGCCTCACGCAGCTCGTCAACGGCGTGCTCTACGGCGTCTTCACCTTCGTTGCGCTCGTGATCGTCGACTGGCAATCGGGCCTCGTCATCGTCGTCATGCTCGTGCCGCTCTCGCTGCTGCTGCGGTGGTTCTACCGCCGTTCGCAGCTCGCCTACCGCTCGACGCGCGTCATCAGCGCGCAGGTGATCGTCAAGTTCGTCGAGACGATGACCGGGATCCGCGCCGGCAAGGCGTTCCGCAGCGAGCCGCGCAACGAGGTGACCTTCGGCAAGCTGTCATGGAACTACCGCGAGGCGAACATGCGCGTGATCCGCCTGTTCGGCACCTTCGAGCCCGCGCTGATGGCGATCTCGGCGTTCGCGATCGGCATCGTCGTCCTCTGGGGCGGCGTGCGGATCACGTGGGAGGAGTTCTCCGTCGGCCTGCTGCTGAGCGTCGTGCTGTACGTGCGCAACTTCTTCACGCCGCTGCAGGAGGTGGCGATGTTCGTCAACTCCTTCCAGTCGGCATCCGCCGCTCTCGAGAAGGTGTCGGGCGTGCTCGAAGAAGGGCTCTCGGTTCCGGATCCCACGAACCCGGTCGCCATCGAGACGGCGCGCGGCCACCTGCTCTTCGACGACGTCACGTTCGGCTATGGCGAGGGGCGGACGGTGCTGCCGCACTTCCGTCTCGACATCCCCGCGGGGCAGACCGTCGCTCTGGTCGGTACGACCGGCGCGGGTAAGTCGACGCTCGCAAAGCTGCTGTCGCGGTTCTACGACCCGACGCGCGGCGCCGTGCGCCTCGACGGCATCGATCTGCGCGACCTCGACCCCGGCGACATGCGCCGCGCGATCGTCATGGTGACGCAGGAGGCGTATCTGTTCAGCGGGTCCGTCGCCGACAACATCGCCCTCGGACGCCCGGGCGCTTCGCCGGAAGAGATCATCGCGGCCGCGAAGGCGGTGGGCGCGCACGAGTTCATCGAGCAGCTTCCCGATGGATACGACACCGACGTCAACAAGCGCGGCGGGCGGGTCTCTGCCGGGCAGCGACAGCTCGTCTCGTTCGCGCGGGCGTTCCTTGCGGATCCGGCCGTCTTGATCCTCGACGAGGCGACGGCGTCGCTGGACATCCCGTCCGAACGCGCGATTCAAGACGCGTTGCAGACGCTGCTGGCGGATCGTACGGCGATCATCATCGCGCACCGCCTCTCGACGGTCGAGATCGCCGATCGTGTGTTGGTGATGGAGTACGGCGAGATCATCGAGGACGACAGCCCCGAGGCGCTCAAGCAGGGGGCCGGAAAGTTCGCGCAACTGCACAAGGCGTGGCAGGACTCGCTGGTCTGAATCTCGCGATCGCGAAGGGTTGGCGGCGGCGCTCCGACATATGGGGGAGGAAGGGTATCGGAGCTCCGCCGCCAGTCTGTGGGGCCGAGGCTACAGCAGGATCTCGGCGACTACTTCACCGTACTCGGATTCGCCGACGGGCGTGAAACCGACTCGGCGGAAGAAGGCCTCCGGACCGAGTTCTCCGGCTTCATAGACGACCGTGAGGCGATCGGCCCCGCGACGGCGCGCCTCTTCGAGCACCGCTTCGACCGCGAACCGGCCCGCGCCACGACCCTGGGCCTCAGCGTCGACGTTGATGCGCCACAGCGCGGCACGCAGGTAGTCGCTCGGTGCCTCGGGATCGAAGTACGCGCGAATGAAGGCGACGACACCGCCCTCGCCATCGATCACGACCCGCTGCCAGGTCTTCTGCGGGTCGGCGACGCCCATTTCGACCGCGTAGGTCGTGGGCGCGATGAACTCTTCCTGACCTGGCTTCAGGCTCAGGCTGTTGGCCGCAACGATTGTGGCGGCGGACAGCTCTTCGACGTGCAGCTCGCTCATGCCCTCAGCGTAGAGCACTCGGCGGGGCGACGGGGCGGCGTTTCCCGGCATTAGTCCTGGACGGTGACGGGAGAACCGGTCTGCAGGAAGTAGTAGACCCACTCGGCGGCACTCTCGGTGAGGTTCACGCAGCCGTGGCTCATGTACGCGCCCGGGCCGAAGTTGCTGTGCCAGTAGGTGCCGTGGAAACCCTGGTCGCCGTTGAAGTAGGTGACGAAGGGGACGTCGGCCGTGCAGTAGTCGAATCGACCGCCGGGAACGTACTCGCCCTCGGCGTCGCACGAGCCCATGTCCTGGATCGTGAGCTGGCCGTAGACGGGATAGGTGCCGTTGACCGTCTCGTGACCAGGCTTGCCGAGCGCCATCGGGAAGCTCTTCATGAGCTTCTCCTCGCCGTCGTTGACGGTCTCGTAGAAGTGCGAGTGGCCGTCGCTCTTGTCGACGACCGCGCGGCGGAAGCGTTCCGTACGCTCGTGCGCCACCTTCTCGCCCGTGAGCGCGACCTCGGCGGGCTCGAGGGACGTCAGCTGCGCCTCGATCTCCTGGGCGATGCCGTCGGTCCCCGTGACCGAGTAGCCGTCCTGACCTTCGGTGATGACCTTGTTCACGTTGCCGGACGCATCGACCACGACGTCGGCGTCGACGGGCTCCTGATCGACCTGCTGTGGCAGGGCGTCGACGTACTTCTGGATGAGGTCGGTCTTCGCCTGCACGTCGACCGTTCCGTCGTCGGTCACGGCGACGTCGAGCCAGCTGGCGACCTTCTTGGTGCCCGCCTCGTCAACGGTGTCGCCGTCGAGCGTGAAACTCACTCCGCTGACTGCCGTGTTCAGCTTCTCGGCGGTTGCGGCCGCATCCGCCTCGACGAAGGGCGCGGTCGTCTCGGTGATGGACGCGTCGACCGAGATCGACGGCGTGGTTCCCGCGGCGAGGATCGTCTCACCCGACGCGAGCGCCTGCACCGTCTGCGCGCTCGCGAGCTGCTCGGAGACCGCCTGGATGAACGCCTCGGTGTCGATGCCGTGGCCCTTTTCATCCGGCACCGCGATGTAGGAGTCGTCCTGGAACTCGACCTGCGCGTTGACGGGCGCCGTGTGGAGGTCGGGGAACGCTTTCTCGAGCGCGTCGCTCGTGACCGCCTCGTCGACAGTCAGCTCGCCCTCGACCGCGCCGGGGTTCCACTCGCCGATCTTCCACAGCGGGTAGGCGTCCTTGACGGCCTCCGCGGTCTGCTCGGCGTCGACGGCGAGACCGAGATCCTCGCCCGTGAACGATGCCGACTGCCCCTCGACCTCGACCGTGATGGAGGCGTCCTGAACGCCCGCCGACAGCGCTTCGGCGGCGCCGCCCGTGGTCTGCATGCCGACGTCGGTGCCGAGCACCGTCACGCCCGGAGCGGTGAGGGTAGTGCCGACGAGCACGAGCGCGCCCGCGGCGACGACGGAGGCCAACGGGATCCCGATGCCGAGCCAGAGCTTGCGCGGGGAGCGCCTCTTCTGCTCCGGCTCCACCCACTCGACACGTGGTGCATCCCCCGGTTCGGCGGGACGCGTCGCCAGCTCGGTCATCGTTTCTCTCCCCATATCGCGCGTCGAGACGCGGTCTTCCACCGCCATGTTAGGTTGCGGATCCGACGAGTGAGCAGAAAACCGGTCACGAACAGTTCACGATCGCCTGGGCGAAGGTGACAAGATCGATGTGAACCCGCTCCATCGACCCGGAGGAACCCGTGGCTGAAGTCGTCATCGTCCCGGACCGCCCCACGGCCGGTGCCCTTGTCGCCGATCACATCGCCGCCCTCATTCGTCGTCGACCGGACGCCGTGCTGGGGCTCGCGACAGGATCCACACCGCTGCCCGTGTATGCGGCGATGCGCGAGCGACTGGCGGACGTCGATGTGTCACGCGTGCGCGGTTTCGCGCTCGACGAGTATGTGGGCATCGATCCGGCGCACCCCGAGTCGTACTCCTCGGTCATCGCGCGTGAGGTCGTCGAACCGCTCGGCCTCGACCCCGACCGGATCCTCACCCCGCCGGCCCACGACGCCGATCTCGAGGGCGCCGGCGAGCGTTACGACGCCGCGATCCGCGACGCGGGCGGCATCGACGTGCAGCTGCTGGGCATCGGCACCGATGGCCACATCGGATTCAACGAGCCGGGATCCTCCTTCGCCTCGCGCACTCGGGTCAAGACGCTCACGCGGCAGACGCGCGAGGACAACGCGCGCTTCTTCGACTCGATCGATGAGGTGCCGCGACACTGTCTGACGCAGGGGCTCGGCACGATCCGCGACGCGCGGCACCTCGTGCTCCTCGCGTTCGGCGAGGGGAAGGCGGCCGCCGTCGCCGGCGCGGTCGAGGGGCCGGTCTCCGCGCTGCTGCCCGGATCCGCGATCCAGCTGCACTCGCACGTGACGGTTGTCGTCGACGAGGCCGCGGCATCTCAGCTCAAGCTCGCCGATTACTACCGGGATACCTACGCGCACAAGCCGGAATGGCAGACGCTCTGACTCACTCAGCGTCGACGAATACCTTGCCGGGGTTCAGGATCCCCGTCGGGTCGAACACACGCATGATGTCGCGTTGAAGTCGCCACTGATCGTCGCCGAGCTCGTCGGCGAGCCAGCGGGCCTTCAGCACACCGATGCCGTGCTCGCCGGTGAGGGTGCCGCCGAGTGCGACCGCCGCGCGGAAGAGATCGTCCGCGGCCGCCCAGATGACATCGGGTACCTCGTCGCCGTCGAAGATGAAGTTCGGATGCAGGTTGCCGTCGCCCGCGTGCGCGACCGTCGGGATCCGTACGCCGTGCTCGCGTTCGACCCGTGCGATCTCGTCGAACATCTCCGCCATGCGCGAGCGTGGCACGGAGACGTCCTCGACGAGCGTCGACCCGAGCGCCGACAACGCGTGGTGCATCGCGCGACGGATGCGCAGCAGGTGCTCGCCCTCCTCGCGATCGCGCGTGAGCGAGACGTCCTGCGCGTGCCCCGCGAGGATCTGCGCGATGCCGTCGGCCTCCGCCGCGGCGGCCGGGCCATCCGTCTGGATCGCCAGGAGAGCGGCGCCGTCGGCGGGAGGCTCGAGCCCCAGCAGGTCGTGCGCGGCCCGCAGCGACAGAGCATCCATGAGCTCCATGATCGCGGGGTGGATCCCGGACGCGGTGACGGCGGCGGAGGCCGCGGCCGCATCGCGGACGGTCGGGAAGGTGGCGGTGAGCGTGCAGACGTCGCCGGGGACGAGGCGGCGAAGTTTGAGGGTCGCCCCGACGATGACGCCGAGCGTCCCTTCGGATCCGATCAAGAGGCTCGTGATGTCGAGGCCCGTGACGCCCTTGACGCTGCGGTGTCCCGTGGAGATCAGGCGGCCGTCGGCCAGCACCACGTCGAGGCCGAGCACCGCGTCTCGCGTGACGCCGTACTTCGCGCACAGGAGCCCGCCCGCGCCGGTCGCGATGTTGCCGCCGACCGTCGCGATCGCACGGCTCGCCGGATCGGGGGCCCACCAGAGCCCGTGCTGCGCGAGCTGCGCATTGAGATCCGCGTTGACGATGCCGGGTTCGACGACGGCGAGCTCGTCGTCCGGAGAGATCTCGAGGATCCGGGTCATCTCGGCGACCGAGAGCGCGATCTCGCCGGCGCCGGCGTTGCTCGCTCCCGCGACGCCCGACATCGCCGCCTGGGTCACCACCGGCGTCCCCGTCGCGTGCGCGATGCGCATCGTGGTGCGCACGTCCTCGACGCTCCGAGCGCGGACCACGGCGATCGGCGGTGCCGACGCCGCGTGTCCGGAACGATCGCAACGTGCGCGGTCGAGGGCATCCGGATCCGTCGTCACCCGGGGGCCGAGCGCGGAGCGGAGCTGATCGAGGACGGAAACCATCCCTCCAGTATGGCTACCGCGCGGTGTCGCGTCGCAACACGAACACACCGACGACGATGCAGAAGACACCGACCGCGATGCCGGCCCACGCGAGCTCGAGCGCCCAGAGCGCGAGCGTCGCGCTGACGAAGACCAGCAATTCCACCACCAGTCGCACGAAGCGCGGCAGGCGGATCACCGCCTTCGGTGAGATGAAGAGCGCCCACACGAGGATCGCGGCGACCGGTGCGCCGACTCCCGCAAGGATGTTCCACGGCATCGGCCACGCGAGAAACCCCCACACGGCCAGCGCGCCGAACGCGAGCAATTCGCTCACGAGGCGCAGCACATCGAGCGCGGTCACGCGCGGGCCGACGCCCGCGCGGAAGGTCTCGGAACTCATGCCGCCAGTGTATTGCGCGACTCCTGCAGGATCCGTCAGAACCGGTCGTGCGACGACGGCCGCCGGGCAATAGGCTGGGACGGATTCATCGTCGGTGCCACTGGGGATGCCGGACGATGTGACGAGAAGGGGAACACTGTGGGCGGATTCTTCGCGGCAATCGGCGGGGTCGGCATCGTCATTGCGATCATCATTCTGCTGGTCGTCGCGGCGATCATCGGGCTGATCATCATGCTCGTGCTGCGGGCCTGGTACAAGGTCGCGCGTGCTGACGAGGCGCTCGTCGTCGTCGGACGGCGACGCAAGAAGGGCGCGGCGGCGACCTCCGCGATGACGGTGATCCGCGGCGGTGGCGCGATCGTGAACCCGATCACGCAGCGCGCCGAGACGCTGTCGTTGCGCGCACGGCAAATCATGGTGCAGCCGACCGCACAGTCGATCCAGGGCGTCACGGTCGACGTCACGGGCGTGGCGCTCGTGAAGGTCGGCTCCGACAGCGAGTCGATCGCCCGCGCGGCGGAGCGCTTCGTCTCACAGGACAAGGCGATCGAGGTGTTCACGACCGAGCAGCTCGAGGGTGCGCTGCGCGGCGTCGTGGCGACGCTGTCGGTCGAGCAGCTCATGCGGGATCGCCAGGAGCTCAGCGACCAGATCGCGACCCTGATCAAGAGCGACCTCGAAGAGCAGGGCCTCGTCCTCGACAGCTTCCAGATCCAGGGGATCACCGACGAGAACGGCTACGTCCACGCCCTCGGCGCGGAAGAGGTCTCGAAGGTGAAGCGTCAGGCCGAGATCGCGCGGATCGACGCGGCACGACAGATCAAGGCGCGCGAGATCGCGACGAGCGAGGAGACCCTCGTCGAGCAGACCGCGTACGACAAGAACGAAGCGGCCGCCGCAGCCGATGTCGGCGAGGCGCGTGCCGAGGCCGAGCAGGCGGAGGCGCTCGCGCGGGCACGCGCCGAGCAGGGCGTCCTCATGCAACAGGCGGAGAACCGCCAGGCGCAGCTGGACGCCGACGTCAAGCGCGTCGCGGACGCAGCGCAGTACGAGGAGCAGAAGCAGGCGGACGCCCGTGCCTACTCGCGGGTGAAGGACGCCGAGGCGGCGGCCGACGTGCAGCGCCGCGAGGCCGATATCAACGAATACCACCGCCAGAAGAAGGCCGACGCCGACGCGTACGCGCAGATCAAGGCGGCGGAGGCCGACGCGGAGAAGGCCGAACGCGAAGCGCAGGCGATCCGCGTGCAGGCGGAGGCCGAAGCCGATGCCGCGCGGACGAAGGCGCAGGCGGAGGCCGACGCGGTCCGTCTCGCCGGCGAGGCGCGAGCCGCCGCGATCGAGGCCGAGGCCGAGGCGCTGAAGAAGAACCAGGAAGCCGTGCTCGCCCAGCGTTCGCTCGACGTGCTCGTGCCGATGATGACCGAGTTCGCCAAGGGCTACTCCAATGTCGGCAACGTCACGGTGCTGTCAGGATCCGGCGATTCGGGTGCCTCGACGCACATGGCGGGCGAGGCCGCGATGGGCATGCGCGCGATGTTCGACACGGTCCGCGAGACGACGGGCATCGACCTGTCGGCCATGCTCCAGGGACAGGCCGTCGGTCAGGGCATCGCGAATGGCTCGCGCGAGGCACGGCCGGAGTCGCGCCCCGCGTCGCGTCCGTCGCCGTCGCCGTCGCCCGAGGACTGAACGCGCGTCACTCGCCGTTCGCGAGTGCCTTCGCGCCCGTTCGTCGTTCGCGAGTGCCTTCGCGTCCCGTTCGTCGCGGGAAAGGGCGTTTCGGCACTCGCGAGAAGGTGACGTTGCGCTCCCCGCGGGCGGCGCGCGGACGGGGTGTGCCAGCGGCGTGACGGCGTCACGCGCTTCGCTCCCCGCCTCTGCGTGCGGCGGTGCGTTACCAGCGGTGGTGCACGCCGGGGCGGATCTTGTCGTCGTAGAGGCCACGCACTGCGGTCACGAACGACTCCGGGAGCTGTCCGACCTTCGCCGCCATCGCGTTCGAATGGGCCTGTTGTTCGTTCCGCGCGCCAGGGATGACGGTCGTGACACCCGGCTGCTGGATCACCCAGGCGAGCGCCGCCTGCGCGGGCTCGATACCGATGTCGCGCGCGAGAGCCGAGAACTCGGCCGCCGCCTCGACGCCCGTCGCATAGTCGACGCCCGCGAATGTCTCGCCGACGTCGAACGCGGACCCGTCGCGATTGAACGACCGGTGGTCGTTCGGCGCGAACGTCGTGTCGGCCGTGAATCGGCCCGAGAGCAGTCCACTGGCGAGCGGAACGCGCGCGATGATGCCCACGCCCGCCTTCTTCGCGGCGGGAAGGACGCGCTCGAGCGGCTTCTGACGGAACGCGTTGACGATGATCTGCACGCTCGCGACGTGCGGGCGAGCGATGGCCGACAGCGCCTGCGCTTCGGTCTCGACGCTCACGCCGTATGCGGCCACGGCGCCCTCCTCGACGAGGGTGTCGAGGTCGTCGAACACGCTGTCTGACGCGAAGACGTCGTCGCTCGGGCAGTGCAGCTGCACCAGGTCGAGGGTGTCGACGTCGAGGTTGCGGCGCGAGCGGTCGGTCCAGTCGCGGAAGTTCTCGATCGACGCGTAACGCAGGCTCGGCGCGGGAGCGCGTCGGATCATCTTCGTCGCGACGGTGCCGTTCCACGACGGGTTCGCACGGCGCCACGACGCGATCCGCTGTTCGCTGCGACCGTCGCCGTACACGTCGGCGGTGTCGAAGAAGGTGACCCCACGCTCAGCCGCCGCGTCGAGGACGTCGAGGGCGGCGAGTTCGTCGACGTCGCCCCAGTCCGCGCCCAGCTGCCAGGTGCCGAGTCCGATCACCGACACGTCGCGTCCCGTGCGCCCCAGGATCCGTTGCTCCACTGCATCTCCTCGTTTTGGCGGTGCTCCTCGCACAGCCTACCGATCACGCGCGGCGGAGCGTTCGGTACTGTGAAGCCGGTGAGTGTGGCGAGGGAGAGCGTGTGAGGAATCGGTGGGGCGTCGCGGTGATCGCGGCGCTGACGGTGACGGCGATCGCGGGCTGCTCGGCGTCCGAGGATCAGCAGCCTCCGGCCACTGAGGAAGATCCGACACAACAGCCTCTTGAGACGTTCGACGGTGACCCGCTCTCGGATCTCACGCTCAGCGAGACGCCGCTCGCAGCAGCGCCGACCGCGGATCCGGATCAGCGAACCGACGTCATCGGACTCACCGAGACGCGGCTGCTGACGACGCGGCCCGACGTCGAGAACGTCATCATGCTCGAGGCGCACGACGTCGAGACCGGGCAGATCGCGTGGGACGTCACACTGTGGGAGTCGCGGCAGATCGCGACCGACGGGGGTCTCGACGCGGGTCAGGGCGCCGGCCGCCTCGAACTGTCCGACGCACGAGTGCAGCGGACAGGCGGCGACAGCGTGTTCGCTCCCGTCTTCGGAAACATCTGCGCCGACGAGGCCTGCTCCGCGCACGCGGACATCGACGAGTACGGCGGCGGTTACCGGGCCGGGGTCGTCGCGCTCGACGGCACCGACGGATCCGTGCAGTGGGTGACGGACCTGACGCCGCACCTCGGCGACGA
>DWXU01000205.1:0-2740 GCA_019119065.1 Candidatus Microbacterium pullistercoris
CCGAGCTCGTTGATGAGCAGCGCCTGCGTGAAGGCGGCGGGCTTCGGGGGCAGGGCCTGGATCCCGTCGCGTCGCTGCTCGAAGATGCCGAAGTTGCCCTCGTGCTGGTTTCCGTCGGTGCTGTCGTTGACGAGGTCGTACCAGAAGTACTTCTCGACGCCGTAGCTGAAGGCCGTGAGTTCGGCACGTACGAGGCGCTCGGCCTGGTTCGCGTACGACACCTGCTGGCCCAGCTCGGCGCCGGTGGTCCAGCCGAATTCGGTGATCCAGATCGGCACCGTCGTGCCGGTGATGTCCTTCATGTCGCTGTTCGCTTCGCGCACCACCGTCGACAAGCTCTCCGGGGTGTCGTAGATCCACTTGTTGTACGGGTGGAAGCTCATCGCGTCGGAGTTCTCGATGACGCCCGTCGGCCAGAGGCCGCGGAACCAGTCGCCGTCGTAGTTCGCCGTGGATCCGGAGACGATCGGGATGTCGGGGTCGACCTCTTCGACGTACTTCTCGGTCGCCTTCACGAGCGGCGGGTAGCACTCGGGGGCGGATCCGCAGGAGCCGGTCTGGAACCGGTCGTGGTTGAACTCGTTGAACACCTCGAGGCCGGCGACGTCGAAGTTCTTCGCGATCGCCGCCGCGTAGCGACCGAAGGCGTCAACCGCCTCGGGGGAGGCGGGGGTGTTGCCGCCGTCGTACAGCGGGTTGCCGTAGTTGACGATGCCGAGCAGGTCGATGCCGTGCGACGAGAACTTGCCGAACTCGTTCACGTAGTGGTCCGAGAAGCTGTACTGTCCGGGCGACGTCTCGTTCTGGTCCCACAGCACGTCGTTGCGGGCGAGGCCGAACCCGACCGCGCGGATCGCGTCGGCCGAGTCGAAGTACCAGCTCTGATCGGCGTGGGTGGCGACGCCGAAGCGGTCGTCGGGCGTGATGTGCGTGCCCGTGTAGTCGACCACGCCGAACGGCGTCGAGATCTGGCGGCCGTCGGAGTCGGTGACGGAGAACGTGTAGTAGCCCTGCGTGACGTCGTCGAGGCCGATCCGGGCGATGCCGTTCTTGACCTCCTCCGTGCCCTCGGCGACGGCGTCGCCGTCGGAGGTCGTCACCGACCACTGCGCGTCGCCGTCGGGCAGTGCAACGCCCATCGCGGCGCCGGTCTCACGCAGGATGAGCGAGTCGTTGAGGATGCCCCACTCGCCCGAGACGTTCTCGAACGACGCGTTCGGAACGATGTTGTCGCCGCCCGAGGCGGGGGTCATCGTCACATCGTCGATGCCGAGCGCTGACACGGCGTCCTGCACACGGATCTCGATCGTCGCCGTGTCCTCGCCGTCCGGTGCCGTGAACTCTCCGGTGATCTCGCTCCAGTCGCCGTTGACCTCGCCGAACGGGATCTTCGTGTCGCCGATGCGGATCGTGGCGGCCGCCTTCTCGAGTTCGCGCGTGCCCGCGCGCACCTGCGCTGAGATCTCGTACGTCTCGCCCGGCTCGACCGAGACCTCGGTGCTGAGCGCCGTCGTCGCTTCCTTCACGCGCGGTGCGTCGATGTACGCCGCCATGCGGCCGGACGCCGCGTCGCCGATCTGCGGCATGATGTCGGCGATCTTCTTCGAATCGGCGCCGGACCAGCCGTCGATCATCGCGTGCAGCGCGGTCGATGTCGGGATCTCCGCGGGCTCCGGCTTCTCAGGAGTCGGCGTCGGTGTGGGAGTGGGCGTCGGAGTCGGTGTGGGAGTCGGCGTGGTCGCGACCGGCTGCGGTTCGTCGCCCGCGAAGAGCGCGGCGTAGGCGATCCCGCCGCCGCCGAGCAGCACCACGAGGGCACCGGCGATGATGAAGATCAGGTTTCGGTTGCGCTTGGTCAGAGCCACGAGTCGACATTTCCTCCCGGAGACGAACGAGGTTCATCATCGCACGCGACCCCTGACAAACCGTCCATTGCCGGCCCCATCGGCCACATTCCGCAACACGTCCGCGACGGCTCCAATTATGAGACACGCCCTAGGATGATTCCCATGCCGCACGCCGTGACCATCGACGCCATCGTGCCGGTGTACGGCGGGTGGGAGCACGTCGAGGAGTGCCTGACCGCGCTGACCCGACAGACGCACCCCGTGAACGTCATCGTGGTCGATGACTGCGGGCCGGATGACACCGCCGATCGCGTTGCCGCGACCTTCCCCGAGCTCACGCTGCTGCGCAACGAGACCAACCGAGGGTTCGCCGCGACCTGCAACCGGGGCATCCGGCACGGATCTGCCGACGTCGCCGTGCTCGTCAACAGTGACGTGATCGCCGAGCCGACACTCATGGCCGACATCGCCGAGGCCTTCGCCATGGCGCCCGCCGACGTCGCGAGTGTGTGCCCGCTGCTGACGACGCCCGACGGATCCATCGATTCGCAGGGCATCACCGCGGATCCGACGTGCGCGGGCTTCGTGCGCTATCACGGCGCGGATCCGTCGCGACAGGACCCGCGGGATCCGCTCGTGCTCGGCCCCTACGGTGCCGTCGCGGCGTATCGCCGCCGCGCGCTCGACGAGGTGGGGCTGCTCGACGAGGGGATCTTCATGTACGGCGAGGAGCTCGACCTCGCCCTTCGGCTGCGCGCGGGCGGCTACGACACGCGTGCGCTCGCCGTGTCCGGCGGCGTGCACATCGGGGGCGCATCGGCGGGCGACGGATCCCCGAAGCAGGTGCGCCTGGCGGGCTTCGGTCGCGGCTACCTGCTGCGCGCGTGGGGCGT
>DWXU01000206.1:0-2804 GCA_019119065.1 Candidatus Microbacterium pullistercoris
TGAATCGCCCTGGGTTTCGTTCCTACCTGCTTCCCTGTCCAGCGAGCGCTGGCTGGGCTGATTCGAGGCCAGCGTAGTACGCCTCCTCGACCTCGACCGGCGTGCGGTAATCGAGCTCGCCGTGGAGACGAGCGTTGTTCCACCACCACACGTACTCGAGCGTCGCGAGCTCGACCTGCTCGACCGTCCGCCACGGGCCCTTTCGACGGATCAGCTCGGTCTTGTAGAGCCCGTTGACGGCCTCGGCGAGGGCGTTGTCGTAGCTGTCACCGACGCTCCCTGTCGACGGGGTCGCGCCGAGCTCGTTGATGCGATCCGTGTAGACGACCGAGAGGTAGTTCGACCCATGATCGGCGTGGTGGACGAGGTCATCGAGCGACCCGCGCGCGCCCCACGCGGCCATGTTCAACGCCTGTAACGGCAGCACCTCCGCGCGCAGCGTCCCGGCGACGTTCCAGCCGACGATCATGCGGGAGAACACGTCGATCACGAACGCGACATACGCCATCCCCGCCCACGTTCCGACATACGTGATGTCCGCGACCCACAACCGGTTCGGCGCGGGAGCGGAGAAGTCGCGTTCGACGAGATCCATCGGCTGCGCGATGGTCGGGTCGGACTTCGTGGTGAACACCTTCTTCGACCGCGCCACCCCGCGCACCCCGGCGAGCTTCATGAGCCGCGCGGTCTGGTTACGCCCGATGTCCCACCCCTCCCGCCGGAGGAGAGCATGCATCTTCCGGACGCCGTAGACGCCGTAGTTCTCCTCGTGAAGACGCTGGATCTCGGGGACGAGGAGTTCGTCCTTCAGCTGCCTGGCGGAGGGCACGCGCGTCTTCGCCGCGCGATACCCGCGCGAGGTGAGGAACCCCGGCACCGCGTCGCGGAGGACGCGGCAGAGGAACTCGACCCCGAACTGATCCCTGTGTTCGTCGATGAAGCGGATCATGCTCGTCAGGGACGGTCGAGTTCCTTCGCGAAAAACACGCTCGCGGCTTTGAGGACCTCGTTCGCCTTCTTCAGCTCGGCGTTCTCACGGCGAAGTCGCTTGTTCTCCTCGGCGACGTCGGTCGGCACGCCGGGGCGCTGCCCGGCGTCGATCTCGCGGCGGCGGTGCCACACGCGCAGCGTCTCCGGGCTCATGCCGAGCAGGCCCGCGACATGTCGCACCGCGGACATGAGGTTCGGATGCTCGGGCTTGGCCTCGTCGAGCATCCGCAGCGCGCGCTCGCGCATCTCGGGCGAGTACTTCTGATTCATCGGTTCCATCCTTGCTTGAAGAACGGAACGAAACCCAGGATGCTTCTATGTCCTGTCAAGTCCGTGTTGGCCGGTGAGGCGTCGGTAAAGCTGGCGGGCGATGTATCGCTTGAGTGAGCGGCGGATCTCTTTCGTTGTGCGGCCTTCTGCGCGCCGTCGCTGGACATAGGCGCGGGTCGGCGAGTGGTGCGACATGCGGGTCAGCGCGATCGATGAGAGCGCTCTGTTCAGGCGCCTGTCGCCGCTGCGGTTCAGACGATGCCTGGTTGTGTTCCCGCTTGAGGCGGGCACCGGGCTCACGCCGGCGATGACCGCGAACGCGGCCTCGGAGCGGACCCGGCCGGGGTGCGACCAGGCGGCGATGATCACGGCCGCGTTGATCGCGCCGATGCCAGGCTCGTCAAGCAGGACGGCGGCGTCGCTGGCGGCAACCAGCGCGGTGATCTCATCCCGGTTGGCGGCGAGTTCCTCGTCGCAGGCGGCGACTCGCCGGGCCAGCCGGATCGCTTCGCGGCGGGCTGTCGCGGTCGCGATATCCTCCTGCCGGGCGCGCCATGCCGTAATCAACGCGAGTTGCTTCTTCGTGAGCGAGGCGCGTGCGTCGATACCGAGATCGACCGTTCGCAGCAGCGCGGTCAGAGCGTTGATCGACCGGGTGCGTTCGAGATTGATGAGGTCGCGGGCGCCGATCGATACCCGCAGCGCGGCACGGACTCCTGTGTCCTGGCGCAGATCACGCAGCTTGTCCGCGTCGATGCCGAGCACGGAGCGGGCGATCAGCTCCGCGTCGATCTCGTCGCTCTTGCCCCGTCCGCGACGCTCACGTGCAGGCGTTGGGAACGGCTCGACGACCCGGTAGCCGGCGTCCTGGCACGCGCTGGCGAGCCTGGCACCGTACGAGCCGACACCTTCGATCGCGACGAGCACATCGGCCAGTCCGCTGGTGCGTCGAGCGATCCACGTGACCGCACGCGACAGGCCCGCCGGCGTCGTTGAGAACATCTGCGTGTCCATCCTGGCGCCGGTGCGCGCGTCGAGCACCGCGAGGGTGTGTGTTCTGGAATGCGTGTCCGCGCCGATGACATACGCGAACGTGTTTGCGACGATGGTCATGGTGACCGTGATCCTCTCTTCGGGGCTTGCGTCACTGCTGGCGTCGACCCGGGAATGGTCACTTCGAGGCAGGCCTGTAATGGGCCACGACCGCCGTGAACGGTCGGGCAAGCTTCTGATCAAGCCATCGCAAGTGGGCAGGGTCGGCGCCGGCGCCCACCTGGTCGGACAGATCCTGGGAAAGGCACCCCGCCGAAACGAGAGGCCAGGCGATTCAAGAGTCACGACCAGACGGAGCACCAGCACCCACCCTGTCAGCCGACCCCAGGCCAGCCACCTCAGAGACTTACAGGCTCTTCACTTGAGCGGTCCCTCTCTCGGCGAATAATCCGACAGAACCGGGCCACGATGATCGGGCGCAGCGCGTGCTCCGGAGATGAGAGTGGGTAGCGAAGGGAGCCGCATGATCGAGATCCTGAACCGTCTGGTCG
>DWXU01000207.1:0-13530 GCA_019119065.1 Candidatus Microbacterium pullistercoris
CTTTCTTGAGGTCGATTCGAAAGAGGTCAGAGGATCTCGAACAGCGCGGCAGCTCCCTGTCCGCCGCCGATGCACATCGTGACGACGACGCGGTGTGCGTCCCGCCGCCGCCCTTCGCGCAGCGCGTGGCCGACGAGACGGGTGCCCGAGACGCCATAGGGGTGTCCCATCGCGATCGCACCGCCGTTGACGTTGAGGCGTTCGTCGGGGATCCCGAGGGTGTCTCGACAGTGCAGCACCTGCGACGCGAAGGCCTCGTTGAGCTCCCACAGGTCGATGTCATCCACCCCGAGCCCGGAGCGCTCGAGGAGCTTCGGCACGGCGACGACGGGGCCGACGCCCATCTCGTCCGGCGCGCAGCCACCCACGGCGAACCCCACGAACCGGCCGAGCGGCATCAATCCGCGACGAGCGGCTAGGTCCTCGTCCATCAGGACGGCAGCCGCGGCGCCGTCGGCGAACCCGCTCGCATTGGCGGCAGTGACGGTTCCTCCGGCCATCACCGGCCGGAGGGATGCAGAGCTCTCGAGCGATGAGTTCGGCCGGATGCCTTCGTCTCGGTCGACGACGACGTCCACGACGGACATCTCGCCCGATTGATCGCGGATCGCCGTGCGCGTCGCAACAGGAATGATCTCCTCGTCGAAGAGCCCGGCACTCTGCGCCTCAGCCGCGCGAAGATGGCTGCGCACGCCGTACGCATCCTGAGCTTCTCGCGTCACTCCGTATCGGCTCGCGACGATCTCCGCCGTCTCGAGCATCGGCAGATAGATGTCGGGCACCGTGCGCTTCATCCACGGGTCGATGGCCTGCGTCGTGTTCAGGTCGTTCTGCACGGCCGTGATCGATTCGACGCCGCCGGCGACGACGACGTCGCATTCGTCGGCGATGATCCGCTGCGCCGCAATCGCCAGCGACTGCAGGCCGGAAGCACAGAACCGATTGACCGTCTCCCCCGGAACCGACACCGGCAGTCCGGCACGCAGAGCCGCGACTCGGCCGATGTTGTTTCCGGCCGCTCCCTCCGGCTGTGCGCAGCCCATGACGACGTCCGCGATCTCCGTGGGGTCGACTCCGCTGCGCTCTACTGCCGCGGAAACGGCGGCGCCGGCGAGGGTCACGGGATGCGTGAGATTGAATCCGCCTCGCCATGAGCGCGCCTGCGCCGTGCGTACGGTATCGACGATGACGGCCCGCCTCATCGTGTGGCCTCCCAACGACCCAGCGGTTCGTCTCTGTGCGCGTGCTCGACGATGAGCCGATGCGGGGCCCAGCGATGACCGCCGGGACGCCGTGCATAACGTTCCATGATCCGTACGACGTTCGTCAGCCCGAGGATGTCACTGAAGTGCATGGGGCCGCCGCGATCCGCGGGGAAGCCGTATCCGTTCGCGAACACCACGTCGATATCACCCGCGCGGTCGGCGACACCCTCCGCAAGGACGGCGGCACCCTCGTTGACCATCGACAGGATGGCGCGCTCCACGATCTCCTGATCGGCATGCTCGCGCTGGACGACTCCGGCGTCAGCCGCGATCGTGCGGATGAGCTCTTCGACGTCCGGGTCGCTCACGGGCTGCCCCGATTCGTGCCGATACCAGCCGCGACCGCTCTTCACACCCAGCCAGCCGCGTTCGACCAGCGCCGCAGCGGGGCGCCAGGCGAGTTCTCCCGCGGTCCCGCTGGCCTCACGCGCATGCATCGGCACGTCGTTGCCGACGAGGTCGAGAACGCGCAGCGGACCCATCCGCATTCCCCAATGTTCCAGCGCGGCGTCGATCTGCGCGGGTGCGGCGCCCTCGAGAAGCATGAATGCCACCTCGCGGCTCGACGCCTCGAGGATGCGATTGCCGATGAAACCGGGGCCGACGCCGGAGACGACGGGCACCTTCCCGATCGTCTCGGCGTGCGCGAGCGCGAACGCGATCGCCTCCGGCGCCGTCTGCGCGCCGCGGACGATCTCCAGCAGGCGCATGATGTGAGCTGGCGAGAAGAAGTGAAGGCCCACGACATCCTGCGGACGCGACGTGCTCGCCGCCAACGCGTCGACGTCGAGGGACGACGTGTTCGTCGCCAGAATCGTTCCCGGCGACAGCCGAGCGTCGAGTCGGCGGAACACGTCGAGCTTGAGCTCCATGATCTCGGGAACTGCTTCGATGACGAGGCCGACGTCGGGCAGCTGCTCGATCTCGGCAACGCACGTGATGCGCGCGATGATCTCCTCCGCCAAGCCGACCCCCACGCGACGTCCGCGTGTGCTCCGCGCCGCATCCACAGCGATCGCCCGCTCGGTCTCCGCACGCCGCGCGGCATCCGGTTCGACGACGCAGACCTCGAACCCGGCGAGACCGTGTGCGAGGGCGATACCGCGCCCCATCGTGCCGCCGCCGATCACGGCGATGCGCGCGGGGTCGAGCACCCGCGCATCGGCCCGAGGACGCCGCCGGGCGGCGCGCTCGGCGAGGAAGAGATGACGCCGCGCCGACGCGCTCTCGGACTCGGCCAGGCGCCGGAACAGCCGCTGTTCTTCGACGAACCCGCGGTCGACATCGTCGAGTCCTGCCCGGACCGCACCGATCACCGCGCTGCGAGGATCGTCTCCCTGCACGGCGGCAGCGGCGAACGCGAGAAAGCTCTCCGCGTGGTCATCGCGCAGCGTCACATCCCGCAGGCGCGGGACGGGCTCGTCGATGACGGTGGACGCGAACGCCACGGCACCGGCGACGGGATCGGCGGCGTCGACGATCGCCGCGACGAGGCGACCTCCCGCGACCGCTTCCGCGCGCACAGACGTGCCCTGCAGCATGAGGTCCACGCCGCGCTCGAGGCCGACCGCTCGCGGTAGCCGCTGCGTGCCGCCCGCGCCCGGGAGGAACCCAAAACTCACCTCGGGAAGACCGAGACGCGCCTGCGCCGTGGCGACCCGGTAGTGACAGGCGAGCGCCAACTCGAGGCCCCCACCCAGCGCCAGTTCATCGATCAGCGCGACGACCGGTGTCGACATCTCGTCGAGGAATTCGGCGATCGTCGAGTGCAGCGACGGCTCGGCCAAGCCCTGCCCGGAGTCGAACTCGCTGAGGTCTGCCCCCGCCGAGAAGACGCCCTCCGCCCCGGCGAGCACGACGCCGCGAACGTCCGCGTCGCTCTCCGCACGGTCGAGGGCGTCGATGAGCTCCGAACGCAGCGGGCGAACGAGAGTGTTGAGGCGACCGTGGCGCATCAACACCGTGACGACACCGTCGGGGGAGCGTCGCTCTTCGATGAGCGGCACACGAGATTGGGGCATGCGCCTATCGTTGCCGAATCTCAGAAAAAGGTCAAATGTCTTATTACTTTTCCTGAGAAGTCTTACTTCTTTTCGGTGGATCCACCCTTTTTACGCGGACGTCGAGCGCGCTGCCGGATCGGCTCGCGACGCTCCTCGGGCGACAGCGCGGGCGGGCTCGATTCGTTCAGCACGCGCCGCAGCAGCCGGGCGATCTCGGCGCGCTCCTTCGGCGTGTAACGTTCCGCCCATTGCGCCACACGCGTGTTGTTGCGCGTGAACAGCTCGGCGACGGCACGCTCACCTTCCGGCGTCAACGCCAGCAGGACGGCGCGGCCGTCCGACTCATCGGCCGTGCGCGTGATCATCCCGTAGTTGTCGAGAGTCTTGATCACGCTCGAGATGCTCGCCGCCGATGTATTCGACAGGTGGGCGAGCTTCATCGGGGAGATTCTCCCCACCGAACGGATGGTGAACAGTACGCGGAACGCGGCCCAGGTCATCCCCGCCGGTCGGTGCACCTGCTGCTCAAGATCCTGTTGCAGGCGGTTTCCTGCGCGCACGATCGTGAGACCGAAGTCCATCGCCGCGAGGTCCGCATCGCCGTCGATGCCGAGCGCAGCCGCACGGGTGAGTTCGTCGTAGTGAGCCGCGTCGCTCGAGCCGGAGTCCGCAGATTCAACGGTCATAGCCCCTCACTCTAGCTGCGCGACGCCGCGGACCCGCTGCGTGAACGTCATATGGGTTGAGCATTCACCGCAGCCGCGCGCAGTCTCGCTTCGCGCCGTTCACGCTGCAGTTTCGGGTCGGGAACCGGTGCTGTCTCGATGAGCTGACGCGTGTACGGGTGCTGCGGGCGCTCGCAGATGTCGTCGACGGATCCGTGTTCGACGAGCTCTCCCTGCCGCAGCACGAGCACGCGATCGGCGAAGTGACGCACGACGGCGAGGTCGTGCGTGATGAACAGGTACGCCACGTCGTGTTGGGATCGGAGATCACGAAGGAGCTGTAGCACCGATGCCTGCGTCGACACGTCGAGCGCGCTGGTCGGCTCGTCGCAGATGACGAGCTTCGGCTCCAGCATGAGGGCACGCGCGATCGCGATGCGCTGGCGCTGGCCGCCCGAGAAGTTCGCGGGATACCGGTCAGGAGAGTCCTCGGGGAGACCCACCTGTCGCAGGAGGCCCTCCATGCGCTGCCGCGCCTCCGACGACGTCACGGCCCCCTGCGCACGCAGGGGCTCGGCGAGGTTCTCGCCGATCGTCTTGGCCGGGTTCAGAGAGCTGAACGGGTCTTGGAAGACAACCTGCAGATCCCGCGCGATCTCACGTTGCGTCCTGGCCGATCGTCGGGTGATGTCCCGACCGTCGAAGACGACACTTCCCGACTGGATCGCGTTGAGCCCGAGGATGCTGCGTCCGATCGTCGACTTCCCCGACCCCGACTCCCCCACGAGCGCAACCGTCTCGCCAGGAGACACGGAGAACGAGACGCCGTCTACCGCGCGCATCTTCTTTCGACGGGAACCGGCGACGCGAAATTCGACGCGCAGGTCACGGACCGTGAGCAGTTCAGACATGGGGTCCTCCGACGTCGACGAGGCTCGGGGTGGCGCCGATGAGAGCGCGTGTGTACTCGTGCTGCGGATTGGCGAACAGGCCGTCGACCGTCGCCTTCTCCACGATGTGCCCCTTCTCCATCACGACGGCGCGTGAGGCGATATCCGCGACGACGCCGAGGTCGTGCGTGACGAACATGATCGCCATCCCCGTCTTCTCCTGCAGCGAGCGGAGCAGATCGAGGATTCCCGCCTGCACCGTGACATCGAGCGCCGTCGTGGGCTCGTCTGCGATGAGAAGCTCTGGTTCGCCGGCCAGAGCGATCGCGATCGCCACGCGTTGCGCCATCCCGCCGGAGAGCTGATGGGGGTAGCTGTGCATCACCGCATCGATGTCGCGCAGGCCGACCTCTTCGAGCAGCGTTCGCGCGATGCGCCGCCCTTCGGCGCGTCCCACCTTCCGGTGTCGCCGAACGGGCGCCACCAACTGCGACGCAACTGTGAAGCACGGGTCGAGAGCCATCATGGGCTCCTGCGAGATCATTCCGATCCGCTTGCCCCGGTAGGTCGCCAACTTTGACGGCGAGAGGGAAGAGATACCGACGCCGTCGAACTCGATCGCCCCCTCACAGACGTGCCCTGGCACCGGCAGGAGCCCGATGATCGCCAGCGCGGTCATCGTCTTGCCGGATCCCGACTCCCCGACCACCGCGACGATCTCGCCGCGGTCGATTCCGAACGAGATGCCGTCGACGACCTTCTCCCCCGAGTCATCCGGAGAGAACGTGATGCTGAGATCGCGCACCTCCAGGAGGCGCTCCGACTGCGCGGAGTCCGTGCGCGCGGGCAGGGCCGGCGCGGTGTTCGGCGCCCGTGTCAGGAGGCTGAAGCGCTGCCGCTTGCCGTCTCCGTCGCGCAGTGCGTCGCCGATGAGGTTCGCCGCGAGAATCGTCAGGGCGAGGACGACACCGGTCGGTGCGAGAAGCCACGGGTGCTGATAGATGTACGTCGAGGCTTCGGCGATCATGCCACCCCACGTCGGGGAGGGCGGGGGTGGCCCGAGCCCGAGGAACCCGAGGCTGGCCTGCACGAGGAGCGCGGCGCCGAAGGTGAGGCTGCTCATGACGATGATCGGTCCGATGACGTTCGGCAGAACGTGACCGAACACGACTCTCGGAGTGGAGAGCCCGGCCACCTTCGCGGCATCGACGTAGAGCTCGCTGCGCACCGTCAGCGTGGAGGCCTGCGCCATGCGCAGGTACGAGGCCGAGACCAGAACGCCGAACGCGGCCATCGATGCGACGATGCTCGTTCCGAGCACTGCGGCGAGCGCGAGCAGGACGACCATGGCTGGCAGCGCGAAGACGAGCTCGGCAATGCGGTTGGCGACGCCGTTGAGCCATCCGCCGTAGTAACCGGCGACGACGCCGACCGTGACGCCCAGCAGGATCGCGACGACAACCGCTTCCAACGATCCGAGGAGGGCGGCCTGACCACCCCAGAGGATCCGCGAGAACACGTCACGCCCCAGCGCGTCCGTGCCGAGAAGATACTCCGCAGACGGCCCCTGGAGCGCCGCCGAGAGGTTCTGCTTGAGCGGATCCTTCAACGGGAGGAACGGGGCGGAGAAGCTCGCAACCGCGAGGATGATGAGCCAGACGACCCCGGCCGCAGCCAAGGGGGCGCGGCGCACGTAGCGGAGGAAGGCGAGCTTTCGGGTGCGCCCCGCGCCGACAGACGTAATCGACGTGGTGGGGAGGATCGGTGCCTGTGTCATCAGCTTCTCACCTTCGGGTTGATCCACGCGTTGAGGAGGTCGACGATCAGATTCACGACGATGACAAGCAGTGCCGTGAGGATGACCACGCCCTGCACGACCGGGATATCTCGGCCGTTCATCGCGACGAGCATGATCGCTCCGAGACCGGGGAGCGCGAACACCTGATCGACGACGATGGCGCCGCTGAGCAGTCCGATGAACTGGAAGCTCAGGCTCGTGACGACGGGAATCGCTGCGTTGCGCAGAGCGTGCCGGAAGACCACGCTCGAGTAGGGGGC
This sequence comes from Candidatus Microbacterium pullistercoris, assembly GCA_019119065.1. Lineage (GTDB taxonomy): Bacteria > Actinomycetota > Actinomycetes > Actinomycetales > Microbacteriaceae > Microbacterium > Microbacterium pullistercoris. The sequence goes on from DWXU01000207.1 coordinate 6,882, forward strand.
GCCGGATGCCATCAGCGTACGGATGAAGTCGCGTCCGAGCACCTCGTTCATCGACGCGCGCGTCTGACGCGCGACGCCCGCGATACCGGCGAGTGCGATCGCGGCGACCGGGAGGACGAGATGCCTCGCCCAGACCTCGACGCCGCTGCTGAGAGGCGCGTATCCGGTCGCCGGGAGCACACCGAGACCGACGGCGAAGAGCAGCACGAGGACGATACCGAACCAGAAGTTCGGCACGGAGGTGCCGAGGATCGCGACGACCTGGGACGTCTTGCCGACCCAGCCGCCCTTGAGCGCGCCGACGAGACCGATGAGGACACCGAGCACGGCCGTGACGATGATCGCGATCACCGCGAGTGACACCGTCACTTCCATCCGCTCGGCGATCATCGTGACAACGGGTCGGTTCGTGCGGATGGAGGTGCCCAGGTCACCCTGCAGGGCCGACACCAGCCAGTCGGCGTACTGGACGATCAGCGGCCGGTTGAGCCCCAGCGCTTCGCGCACGGCGGCGTACTCCGCGGGAGTCGCTTCCGGGCCCAGGATCGCGATCGCGGGGTCGCCCGGAATGACGCTGATCAGGAGGAACGTCAGCGAGGCGATCACGAAGATCATGGGAACCGAGATCGCAAGTCTCCGGAGAATCACCGTCAACACGGTTGCCCCTTCCCGCGCGGCGTGCAACCGCGCGTCCGACAGCGCGGGCGCGCGCGGCCATTTGCGTTTTCGATCATCTGGGTACCTCGTCGTATCGCACGATCAAACTGCTCGGGTGGTTCTTCGCGATGCGCAGGTCCTCGGCCTGCGGCTCGCTGCTACTGCACGGCGTAGTAGTGAATGAGGTTGCCGCTCGCACGACGTTCGCCGATGCCGACGAACACGCGCTTGGCGAGCCAGTCGTGCGGGCCTTCCTCGACGTCGAACAGCGGCGTCACTCGGAAGTAGACGTCCTTCGGCTCGTGGAAAGTGCGTGCGACGCCGGGGACGAACGTCGATCCGTCCACCGTCAGCTCCGGGTCGACGCGCAGGCCGCGGTTGTGCAGCCGGATGTTCGTACCGTCGTCGGCCTGGAGGATGTAGCTGGCATCGAACACCGCGACGCCGTTCGCACGGATCGTCGGCCAGTCGCCGCCGCCGGGGATCGCCCGGCCGTGGATGTTCGGGCCGCGGAACCAGCCACCCTTCACCCCGATGAACCCGTACGCGGACCCGTTCGCCATCTGCGCGGTGCGCACGGCACCGAACGCGTGGTCCAACTCCAACGCAACCGACAGGGCGTACTCCAGCCCCGGCGCGGCCGGGGGCACGAACTCTTCTTCAATCGACACCGTCGTCAACCGCCTTACAAACTAGATTGATGTCTAACTAATTTGGCCCAGTTCCCGCTCTAATGTCAAGCGAACACGCAAAAGCGTGCGACGATTCACTTAAACGTTGTATTACCACCCTGATTTCTCGGCGAAGGAGCCGTCCCCATGAGCGAAGCGACCCCCTACACACGCGCATCGCTGCCCGTCGAGGGCGGCTTTCTCGAGTACGGCCAATGGGGATCAGCCACCGCGCCGCCGATCATCGCGCTTCACGGGGTCACCAGCACCCACATGGACTGGGTGACGTTCGGAGAGACCGCGAACGACCGACTCCGCGTCATCGCGCCCGACCTCCGCGGCCGCGGCCGCAGCTCGGACATCGACGGCCCGTGGGGCATGCCCGCGCACGCGCGCGACGTCGTCGCGCTCATGGATGCCATGTGCATCGAACGCGGCGTGCTCGTCGGGCACTCGATGGGAGGGTTCGTCGCCGTACAGACCGCGGTACTGTTCCCGGACCGGGTCTCAGCGATCGTGCTTGTCGACGGCGGACTGCCGGCGGTCGAGGCCAACGCGGGCGGCGATGCTCTCACCCGGATCGTGCTCGACGCCGCCCGGGAGCGGCTGGAGCAGCGGTTCGACAGCCCCGCGGCTTACCTCCGCCAGCTCGCGGCGCAACTGCCTGAGGGGCAGAGCCTCACCCCCGAGGCCGAGCAGATCGCCCGATACGACCTCGTGAGCACCACCGACGGCGAGTGGCGCGTGGCCGGATCGTTCGACGCGATCGCCGAGGACTCCGTTCACATCACGGGCGATGCCTCCGACCGCACGTTGCGCGAGCTCGCGACACCGGCGATCCTGATTCGCGCGGGCCGCGGGCTTCCGCCCCGCGAAGAGGGGCTCTACTCACCAGCCGAGGTCGCCACGTGGACCGATCGCGTCGATGCGCTGGACAGCGTCGACCTGCCGGATGCCGACCATGGGTCGATCATTCGTGATCCGCGCTGTGTGGAGACCCTGGTCACCCACGCCGAGCGCATGATCGGGAAAGTTACCTCGATCGGCGACTGACGCCGACGGCTCACGACCGCTGGGTCGTGGCCACCCACTCGAGGTACTCCTCGGTCACCGTGCCCGTGACGTACCGCCCGTCGAAGCAGCTCATGTCGACGTCGTCGAGGACGACGCCCCCGGCGGCGCACCCGTCGACGATCGCGGCCTTCAGGTCTTCGACCTCCTGGAACACGATGTGATCTGCACCGAGCTCCGCACCGATCTCCGGAATCGAGCGGCCGTGAGCGACGAGCTCCTCGGCCGAGGGCATGTTGATGCCATACACGTGCGGGTATCGCACGGGCGGCGCGGCCGAGGCGAAGGTCACCGAAGCGGCTCCCGCGTCACGCGCCATCTGGATGATCTGGCGGCTCGTCGTGCCACGCACGATCGAGTCGTCGATCAGCAGCACCTTCTTGCCGCGGAACTCCATCGACATCGTGTTGAGTTTCTGCCGGACGCTCTTCTTTCGCGTCTCCTGGCCGGGCATGATGAACGTCCGCCCGACGTAACGGTTCTTGTAGAAGCCCTCGCGATACTCGATGCCGAGCACGCGCGCGACCTCCATCGCAGCCGGGCGCGACGAATCCGGGATCGGCATGACGACGTCGATCTCATCGGCCGGGATGTGCTTCGCGATCGTGCGCGCGAGCTTCTCCCCCATCCGGAGGCGAGACTCGTAGACGCTCTGCCCGTTCATCACCGAGTCGGGACGCGCGAGGTAGACGTACTCGAACGCGCACGGCGCGAGAACCGGATCCGTCGCACACTGCTGGCTGAACATCTCGCCCTCGTGCGTGATGAAGACCGCCTCGCCCGGCGCGATCTCCCGCACCACCTCGTAGTCGGCGTTCTCGAGCACGAGCGACTCGCTCGCGACGACCCATTCGTCGCCCGCGAGCCCTGCGGTACGGCGGCCGAGAATCAGGGGACGGATCCCGTGGGGGTCGCGGAACGCGAGCAGCCCGTATCCCGCGATGAAGGAGACGACGGCGTACGCGCCTTCGATGCGGCGGTGCGTGCGCGCGACCGCCTTGAAGATGCGGTCCGGATCCAAGTCGACGGCGCTCGTCGTCGCCTGTAGCTCGCTCGCGAGGACGTTCAGCAGCAGCTCGGTGTCGCTCGACGAGTTCACGTGGCGACGGTCCTTGCGCGCCATGTCGTCCGCGAGAGCACGCGTGTTCGTGAGGTTGCCGTTGTGGATCATGGTGATCCCATACGGCGCGTTCACGTAGAACGGCTGAGCCTCTTCTTCGCTCGAGGCGGTGCCGTGCGTCGCGTACCGCACATGACCGAGGCCGACGTTCCCCAACAGCGTGCGCATGTCACGGGTGCGGAACGCCTCCCGGACCATGCCCGGGTTCTTGACAGAATGCATCACGCCGCTCGGCTCGGCGGTCGAGATGCCGGTGGCGTCCTGCCCGCGGTGCTGCAGCAGAAGAAGAGCGTCGTAGATGTCCTGGTTCACATGGCCGCGTCCGACCATTCCGACGATGCCGCACATGGGGTGGTTACTTCGCTCCGTCTTGGTACGTGCCAACGAGTCGCACGGCTCCGCCGTCGACGCCCTTCGCGCCCTGCGTAAAGCCGGCCGCGGGCGGTTCGCCCTGCTCGACCGTGCCGACCTGCCACGCGGGGAATCCGTCTGCGGTCAGCGACTGCATCGCTGCCTCAGCCTGGTCGGCCGCGACGACGGCGAAGAAGCCGATGCCGAGGTTCCAGGTCCCCTCGCTCGATTCGAGGGTCGTACCCGCGACGTCGCTCAGCACGCGGAAGACCGGAGCCGGGCTCCAGGTCGAGCGGTCGACCTCGGCCCACGTCCCCTGGGGCAGAACGCGCGCGAGGTTCGCCGCGATGCCGCCGCCGGTCACGTGGCTGAGCGCGTGCACGGCGCCCGGCAGGCGACGCATCAGCAGCAGAAGCGGCAGTGTGTAGAGACGCGTCGGCTCGAGGAGCGCCTCGCCCCACGTCGCGCCGAGGTCGTCCGCACGGTCGCCGTAGCCGAGGCCGGCGTTCCGCAGGATGTGGCGTACGAGCGAGTAGCCGTTCGAGTGCACGCCGCTCGAGGCGATCGCGACCACGGCGTCGCCCGGCTGCACGAGGTGCGCGCCGATCATGTCGTCGGCCTCGACCACGCCGGTCGCGGCTCCGGCCACGTCGTAGTCGTCGGGGCCGAGCAGGCCGGGGTGCTCCGCCGTCTCGCCGCCGACGAGCGCCGTGCCCGTCGCGCTGCAGGCTTCCGCGATGCCGCGCACGATGTCGGCGATCCGTTCGGGGTGCACCTTGCCCGTCGCGATGTAGTCGGTCATGAACAGCGGCTTCGCGCCCGTGACGACGATGTCATCGACGACCATGCCGACCAGATCCTGGCCGATGGTGTCGTGCTTGTCGATCGCCTGCGCGATCGCGACCTTCGTGCCGACGCCGTCGGTGCTCGTCGCGAGCAGCGGGCGGCGGTACGTCGTGAGGAAGCTCGCGTCGTAGAGCCCGGCGAATCCACCGAAGCCCCCGAGCACCTCGGGGCCGTGCGTCGCGCGCACGGAAGATTTCATGAGTTCGACGGCCAGGTCACCGGCGGCCGTGTCGACGCCCGCCTCCGAATACGTGGAGCGGGGTGTGTCGGGGAAGGTCACTCGACCAGATTACCGCTCGTCGACGTGGTCGACTTCCACGGTCACCTTCTGCACGCGGCGGGACGCGGCCCGATCGAGGATCATCGCGACGATCATCATGAGCGCGATGCCCGCGGGCACGCACCAGAGAAGGATGAATCCAAACACCTGCGTCTGCGAGTACGTCACCTCGGTGAAGGGGCTCGGGTCACTCGTGCCGTCGAACACCGTCGCGAGGATCAGCGCAGCGATGATGCCGAGCGCGACGCCGAGCGCCGTGAACACGCCGTACTTCGGCGCGCGCCGCACCGACACGCTGCTGGCCGGGGAATGCGTCACGCGAGGAACCTCGTCATCACTTCGCGCGTCGTCCATGGCTCAATTCTCCCACCCCGATGCTGAAAGGGATCGGGGCATTTGCTCACCACCGCACGGGAATCAGCGCGGCGATGTCGGCGCGCGTTCCGGACGCGGCGATCCGCCCAGCGTTCATTGCCTCCGACCATGCGAGGTCACCCGTCGCGAGCGCGACCCAGGTGGTCGGATCCATCTCGACGACGTTCGGCGGGGTGCCGCGCGTATGCGTCGGTCCCTGGATGACCTGCACCGCGCCGAAGGGCGGCACGCGCACCTCGACGCTGCGTCCGGGCGCACGCTCTTCGAGCAGCTGTAGGAGGTAGCGCACGGCGGTCGCGGTGTCGGCGCGCGCCGCGGATCCCTGCTGCACGGCGCCGATGGCGGCACGTCCGTCGGCGGTGTCGATCTTGCGGGCCATGGATCCCATTGTCGCCCGAGGCGGTGTCGCGGCGCGACCGTCGACGGCGAGGGTCGCGGGTACCCTGGGGGCGTGAAGATCCTCGTGCTCGGTTCTGGTGCCCGTGAACATGCCATCGTGCTCGCCCTCCGCGCTGATGACGCGGGACACGAGATCCTCTCGTCCCCCGGCAACGCCGGGATCGCGCGCGACGCGACGCTCGTCGACCTCGACATGATGGACCCGCAGGCCGTCACCGCGTTCGCGCGCTCGGCCGCCGTCGACCTCGTCGTGGTGGGCCCGGAGGCTCCGCTCGTCGCCGGCGTGGCCGATGCGCTGCGCGAGCGGGGGGTCCCCGTGTTCGGTCCGGGTCGCCGTGCCGCGCAGTTGGAGGGCTCGAAGGCGTTCGCGAAGCGCGTCATGGAGGAGGCGAACGTCCCCACCGGTCGCGCCGTGCACACCCGCACGCTCGACGAGACGGCCGCCGCCCTCGACGACTTCGGGGCGCCCTACGTCGTGAAGGCCGACGGGCTCGCGGCCGGCAAGGGCGTGCTCGTCACCTCCGATCGTCAGGCGGCGCTCGCGCACGCCGAGACCTACCTCCCGCACGGCGCCGTGCTCGTCGAAGAGTTCCTCTCCGGGCCCGAGGTGTCGCTGTTCTTCCTCAGCGACGGTGACACGGTGCGCCCGCTGACGCCGGCGCAGGACTTCAAGCGCGCCCTCGACGGTGATGAGGGGCCGAACACGGGTGGGATGGGCGCGTACTCACCGCTCCCCTGGCTCGACGCGCGTCCCGGCGGCATCGCGGGGTTCATCGACGAGGTCACCGAGTCGGTCGCGCGGCCCGTCGTCCGCGAGCTCGACCGCACCGGATCCCCGTTCATCGGACTGCTCTACGCCGGGCTGATCGTCACGGACGA
>DWXU01000208.1:0-3990 GCA_019119065.1 Candidatus Microbacterium pullistercoris
GGCGAGGTCGTCGTCGTCACGAGCGACGCCGACGTGCAGGCGGGCGTCGAGCAGATCGACGGCGCCACCTGGATCCCGGACCCCGGCATGAGCCTCAACGGCGCGGCTCGTGCCGGCCTGGAACGCGCCTCTCACGAGGCACGCGCGGTGATGCTTGGCGACCTGCCCGCGCTGACCGCGGCGGATCTCGACGACGCACTCGCACGCGCGACCGGCCAGGAGCGCGCGGTCGTTCCGGATGCCGAGGGGTCCGGTTCCGTGCTCGTCACCTGGCGCGTGTCTGGCGCGCACGAGGCGCACTTCGGCACGGACTCGGCAGCGAAGCACGCGGACGCCGGTCATACCGTGTTGGACGTGCCGGCCTCCTCGACCCTGCGACGCGACGTCGACACCGCGGAGCAGCTTGAGGTGGCCGCCGCGCTCGGTCTCGGCCCGCGCACGACCGCGTTGCTGGAAGCAGCTCGCGCGGCATAGCGCCTCGCGCAGGGAGGCGACGATGTCCCCGCACCGCTACACCGTGACTGCGACACCGGTCGGGGCCGCCGTCGCCGTCTTCACGAGCGCGGATCATCTCGTCGCACTCGGCACGGCGGACGATCCGCTCTGGGTCGTCGATTCCGTCGCGCGCGAGCTGCGCGGATCCCTCGAGCCTGCGAACGCCGACGTGGCCGGGCTCGGCGCCCAGTTGGACGAGTACTTCGCCGGATCCCGGCGCGAGTTCGACCTCGAGATCGACTGGAAGCTCGCGAAAGGTTTCCAGCGCGAGGCGCTGCAGTGCGTCGCCGAGATCCCGTACGGCGAGACGGCGAGCTATGGCGAGGTCGCTGAGATGGCGGGGCGTCCGCGTGCCGCACGTGCCGTCGGCACCGCCTGCCGTTTCACACCGATCACCCTCATCGTGCCGGCGCACCGCGTGATCCGCTCGGACGGCACGCTCGGCGAGTACGCCGGCCGCGAGGACATGAAGCGGTTCCTTCTCGCGCTCGAGGGCGCCGACGTGCGCTGAGCGCGTCACGCCCGTACTCGCCGACCGCTGATCCCCCGCGCTCCGTGATCGGCAGGCGGCGCACGCTCAGAGGACCGGCGGCCCCTGCCGTGCCCGTTCGAGCAGCCACTCAGGCGTGACGGTCGCCGGATCCCACCACGAATCGACCCACCACGTCGCTCCCGCGTCAGCCGCGGCACGTGCCTGCTCCGCCGCGACCGTCGGGTCGGCGTCGAGGCGGCCCTGGAAGACGATCTCGAAGGGCTCATCCATCTCCGCGCGATGTTCCGCGACCCACGCCGCGAGGGCGGCGATGTCGTCCGGGCTGGCTTCCGCGTCCTCCGGCGAATCACCGCGCACCTGCGGCACCATGCCGTCCCACCGCAGCGCACGGTCGAGGCTTCGCCGCGGCGGGCGCTCCGCGTCCCAGACCGCGACGGGCCAGACGGGGATCCGCCCGCTGACCGGGGCGAGGGGGAACTGGAAGTCACCCGTCGTGACGTGCTGCCCTTCGAAGGCGAACACGTCGGTCGACCAGGATCGCTCGAGCCACGCGAGCGTGTCGTCGAGCGTCTCCGCGCGATCGCGCAGTGCAGTGGGCTGGCCCGCGACCGACGTGAACGCCCGATCGATCGGCACCCCGACGCCGACCGGGAGCACGAGACGCCCACCCGACAGGTGGTCGACTGTCAGTGCCTGCTGCGCGAGCTCCCACGGACGGCGCCGCGGAACCGCGAACACCATCGCGCCCAGCGTGATCCGCTCGGTGACGGCCGCGGCCGCGCCGAGCAGCGCGAACGGATCCCACGTCGCGCCCGCGTCGAACTCGCTCGCGTCGAGGCTGACGCCGTCCCAGGTGAAGAATCCGTCCCACCCGTTCGCCTCGCACTCGCGCGCCAGCCGAACCTGCTGGGCCGGACTGCCGTAGCTTCCGATGAATCCGAATCTCATGTCGCACACGCTACGGCGGACCTCAGACATGCGAAACGGGCGGGCACCGATGCGGCGCCGCCGCTCTCGTCCACGCCGCGCACGCCGCCCGCCTTCCCCTCCCGCGGAGAATTGCCCGATCAGCGAACCAAATCGCCGAGTCCGTCCGCGCGACGGGCGAATCTCCGCGGGAGTGGCGCGTGCTCACACCCGCGCCACCGACCCCGCGTCAGGCGCGAGCGGCCGCGCGCGCAGCGGCAGGCAGCGCCTCGACGATGCGCCCGAGCGCGTCGTCGTCGTGCGCGGCGGTGACGAACCACGCCTCGAACACGCTCGGCGGCAGGTGCACGCCCGCGTCGAGCATCGCGTGGAAGAACGGCGTGAAGCGGTGCGCGTCCTGCTCCTTCGCCGAGGTGTAGTCGGCCGGCTTGCCGTCGCGGAACACGAGACCGAACAGCGACCCGACCCGCGGGATCGCGTGCGCGACGCCCTCAGCGGCGAGCGCTGCGGACAGCGCCGTGGTCACCTGGTCAGCCGCGCGGTCGAGATGCGCGTACACCTCGGGCGTCGCCCGCTCGAGCGTCGCGAGCCCCGCGGCGACCGAGAGCGGGTTTCCCGAGAGGGTTCCCGCCTGGTACACCGGACCGGTCGGCGCGAGCTGCTCCATGACGGCGCGCTTGCCGCCGAGCGCCGCGAGCGGCATCCCGCCGCCGACGACCTTGCCGAACGTGATGATGTCCGGCTCGTAGGGGTGGCCGGCCTCGACCTGACGCCCCCACTCCCCCGCGGCGTGTACGCGAAAGCCGGTGAGCACCTCGTCGACGATGAGCAGGGATCCGGCATCGTGCGCGATCTCGGCGAGCGCGGCGTTGAATCCAGCCGGCGGCTCGATGACGCCCATGTTCGCGGGCGCCGCCTCGACGATGATGCCGGCGATGCGCTCGCCGTGGGCGGCGAAGACCTCACGCACGGCGTCGAGGTCGCCGTAGGGCACCACCAGGGTCGACGCCGCGACCGACTCGGGCACGCCCGCGGTGCCGGGCAGTGCGAGCGTCGCGACGCCGGATCCGGCGGCCGCCAACAGCCCGTCGGAGTGGCCGTGGTAGTTGCCGTCGAACTTCACGAGCAGGTCGCGGCCGGTGACGCCGCGGGCGAGACGGATCGCGGTCATGGTCGCCTCGGTCCCCGTCGAGACGAGGCGCACCTCCTCGATGGGGGCGAGGCCGCCCGCCTGCACGCGCTCCGCGATGAGCGAGGCGAGGCGGACCTCACCCTCGGTCGGGGCGCCGAACGACAACCCGTTCGCCGCGGCGGTCTGCACGGCCTCGACGACGTCGGGGTGCGCGTGGCCGAGCAGCGCGGGGCCCCACGTCGCGACGAGGTCGACGTACTCGCGCCCGACGGCGTCGGTCACGTACGCGCCGCGCGCCGACGCGAGGAAGCGCGGCGTGCCGCCGACGGATCCGTATGCGCGGACGGGCGAGTTCACGCCCCCGGGGATGACGCGGCGGGCACGGTCGAAGAGCTCGTCGTTACGATCCATGCCGCCATTGTCTCGCGCTTACGTGTGCTGTTCCTCAGTCGGCCCCTCGTCGAACGGCGACGGACCGACCTCGTCGAGCACCTCGGCCATCTTCGCGTAGACGCGATTGCGATACGCGACGAGCTCGTCGATGCGCGCGGGGTCGATGTCGCGGAACCCGCCGCCGGTCTTCGTGCCGAGCGTTCCCGCCTCGACCAGCTTCGCGAGCATCTCCGGCGTGTGGAACCGATCCGGGTAGCCGCCGTGCAGCGACTCATAGCAGAACGCGTACACGTCGAGGCCCGCCATGTCGGCGATGGCGAACGGCCCGAAGAACGGCAGTCGGAACCCGAACGTCGAGCGCGCGATGTTGTCGACGTCCTCGGCGCTCGCGACGCCCTCGTCCACGAGCTTCGTGGCCTCGTCGAAGAGCGCGTACTGCAGCCGGTTCAGCACGAACCCGACCGAGTCGGCCACGCGCGCGACGGTCTTTCCGGCACCGCTGACGAGCGCGCTGGCGACCTCGACCGCGGTCTCGTCGGTCGCGGCGTGC
>DWXU01000033.1:0-14450 GCA_019119065.1 Candidatus Microbacterium pullistercoris
CGGCGAGGACTACACGATCCTCGACACGAGCGGCCCGTCGCTGTCGTACGCCGGCGAGAAGCTGTCGATGGAGCGCGTCGAGGACGCGGCCTTCGGCCCGGTCGACCGCATCGGTCAGCTCACGATGCGCAACCTCGACATCGCGGACAGCCGTGCGCGCCTCGAGAACTACGTCGCTCGCGGGCTCATCGGCGGCACGACCGGCGACCTGATCGGATCCCTGGAGAAGGGCGAGGCGAAGCAGATCGCAAAGAACGCGACGACGACCGACTACGACGAACTCGACAGCCTCGGCGAGTCCGCCGCCTTCGACACCGGCACCGACTGACGCGCGGCGCGCCGTCTCCGGCCGAACGCGCCAGACCCAAGGGGCGAACTCGCGACGCGTGACTCAGGCGCCGGTGGCGACGGGCCTCCCGTCACGGGACGCCCCGCGCTGCCACGGCAGCAGCACCGGCTCGAGCACGCGGAAGACGAGATTGATCAGCAGCCCGAGCACGCCCGTCAGCACGAGGCCGGCGTACATCTGATCGACCGCGAACTGCTGACCGGCCCTCCGGATCATCGCGCCGATACCGGTCTCCGCCCCGACGAACTCCGCGGCGATCAGCGTGATCAGGCACGTCGCCATCCCGAGCCGCAGCCCGTTGAACAGCGGGCCCGAGATCGCGGGGAACAGCAGCTTCGTGACGTACTTCCACCCGGTCGCACCGAAGTTGCGCCCCGCCTCGATGATCTCGCGGTCGATGTCTCTCACGCTGCTGCGCGTGCTGATGATGATCTGGAAGAACGCCGTCGCGAAGGCGGTCAGGATGTATGCGATCTCGCCGCGCCCGACGATGATGATGAACAGCGGCAGCACCGCGATCTTCGGCAGCGGATACAGGGTGTCGGTGACCGGGCGGATGAGCAGTTCGAAGGTGCGCCACACGCCAGACGCGATGCCGATCCCGACGCCCAGCGCCGCCGCGATCCCGAATGAGATCACAAGCCGCTGGATCGTGATCGCGATATCACCACCCAGGCGCCCCTCGGACAGCTGCTCGACGATCGTCACGACGACCTCGCTCAGCGGCACGAAGAAGCGCGGGTCCAGCAGGCCCATCCGCGTGATGATCTCCCACACGGCGATCACGGCGACAGGGATCGTCCACGTCTGCAGCGTTCGCAACACGGCCGGCCTCACGAGGTGCTCCCCGCGTCAGCCTGCCACGGCAGGAGGCGTCCGGCGACGCCGTCGAACCCGACCGTCGTGAGCAGGCCCAGCACCGCGATGCACAGCAGGGCGACATACATGTCCGTCACCCGCAGGATCTGCCAGTTCTCCCAGAGGAAGTTGCCGAGACCGGAGGGCGCGCCGACCATCTCGATCGCGATCACGGCGATCAGCCCGAAGCCCAGCGAGATCCGGATTCCGGTGACGATCGAGGGCAGCGCGCCGGGAACCAGGATCCGGAAGAACCGCCGCGCGCCGCGGCAGGCGTAATTGTCCGCCACCTCGATCAGCGTCTTACTGATGCTGTTCACGCCCGCGACGGTGTACAGGATCATCACGATCAGCGGCGTCACGAGCGCCGTCAGGAGCACCGCGGTCTCCGTGCGTCCGAGGATGAAGGTGAGGAACGGGAAGAACAGCACCCCGGGGATCGGGTAGACGAATGCCAGCACGGTGCTGATGCCGCGCTGGGTCCACTGCGACGCCGTGATCGCGATCCCGATCCCGACGCCGATCAGCACGGCGAGCACGACCGTCACGATGAGCCGGAAGACCGTCATCATGAGGTCGATGCCGAGGCCAGTCTCCGCGTCGGCGATGATCGTGACCCCCGCGATGATCCGCGTTGGTTCTGGGAAGAACGTCTCCGGGATCACCCCCGTGCGCGACAGGAGCTCCCACACTGCGAGCAGTACCAGCGGTCCGACGACGAGCGCCCACCGCTCGCGCAGGAACCGCGCGAGCGACGTCACTGTTCCCCGCCGGTCATCGCCGCCTGCACCTCGTCGCGCAGGTGGTTCCAGATGTTCTGCGAGAGCTTCGCGAACTCCTCCGTTCCGCGCAGCTCGGGGCCGCGATCGAGCGGGAAGTCCAGCTCGATGATGTCGCGGATGCGACCGGGTCGCGCCGACATCAGCATGACGCGGTCGGAGAGGAACACCGCCTCGTCGATCGCGTGGGTGATGTAGAGCACCGTCGGCCGCGACTCCTGCCGAAGTTCGAGGATCTGCTCCTGGAGGAGCGTGCGCGTCTGTGCGTCGAGGGCGCCGAGGGGCTCGTCCATGAGCAGGATCTCGGCGTCCTGCGCGAGGGCACGCGCGATGCCGACGCGCTGCTTCATCCCGCCCGAGAGCTGGTGCGGATAGAAGTCGCCGAAGCGGTCGAGGCCGAGCCGGGCGAGCTGCGCATCAGCGATCTCGGCCGCCTCCCGCTTCGGCACGTCGCGGTTGCGCGGCCCGAACGCGACGTTGTCGCGCACCGACAGCCATGGGAACAGCGCATGCTCCTGGAACACCATCGCCGTCTTTGGTCGTCCGGGCTTCGACTGACGGATGTCGACCGTTCCGGCGGTCGGCGGCTGCAGACCCGCGACAAGTCTCAGCAGCGTCGACTTGCCGCATCCGGACGGCCCCACGATCGAGACGAACTCCGACTCGCGGATCTCCAGAGAGATGTCCTCGAGCGCCGTCACCTCCTCCGCTCCGGGGAATCGTTTCGTGACGCCCGTCAGTCGCACCTTGGCGTCAGCCGTCCGGTCGCTCATCCGCGCTCTCCCGTCCTGTCAGTTTCCGAGCGCGGCGTCACGCCACGTGAAGTCCCAGATCTGCTCTTCCGGGATGAGCTCGTCGTAGTTCAGCGAGCCCTGTTCCATGTAGAACTCCTGAAGTTCGAGCACCTGAGTGAGGTCGACGGTCAGGTCGCCGTGGATGTGATGCTGGCGCGACTGGGCGACGATCTCCGGGTCGGCGCCCGTGTACTGCTCGATGAGATCGAGCATCTCCGGGGTGTCCCAGCCGCCGGTGTCGAGTTCCTCGGCCGCCATCGCGTAGGCCCGCATGAAGTCGGTCGCCGCGTCGGGGTTCGCCTCGGCCCAGTCGGTGTTGAACAGGATGCCCGTGAACGGAATCGGCGGTTCATCGGGCGTCGACCAGGGACGGTATCCGGCGTCGTTGTTCTCGGCCTGCGTCGGGAACGGCTCGGAGAGGATCCCTCCGACGATGCCGCCGTTGGCCAGCGCGGGCACCTGATCGGGGAACGGGATGTACTCGAGGTTGATGTCGGACATCGACAGGCCGACTTGCTCGAGCGCGAGCCCGAGCACTGCCTCGGTGACCACGCCCGGTCCATTGACGGCGAACGTCTCGCCGGCATAGTCGGACATGTCTTCGGCGATCTCGGCGCCCTCTTCTGCGGAGCCGGCGACCTGCGAGGACAGGATGAAATAGTCCTCGACGTAGCCCATGTGCATGGGGGCGACATAGCGCACCGGCAGGTCCTCGGCAAACGCGTTGTACGCCGCCGACCCGATCCCGGCGAAGCCCGTCTCGTATTGCCCGGTCGCGACGCCCGTGATCGAGTCGTTGCCGCTCGAGACCTCCACCATCTCGACGTCGATCCCGACCTCATCCGCGTACTTCTCGGCCATGAGGAACAACGGAAGCGACGAACCGGTCGCGAGATACGCGATCTGGATCGTGTCACCTCCGCCGTTCTCGCCGCCCTCGTCCTCGCCGCCTCCCGCGGCGTTGCCGAGCCCGTCTCCCTCCGCGCATCCGGCGAGGACGAGTGCCGTGGCCGCGCCGATCGCGGCGAACGCGAGGCGCCGTTGTGTCTTCTTGCTGCTGCTGATCATGCCGAAACTCCCTTGTTCCTGCGGTGCGTACTTCTGGGGGTGTGGAGGCGGTGATGCCTCGCTCAGGTGTGGTCAGGACCGTCTTCTGCGGCCATCAGCCACGAAGCCCTGCCGGTGATCTTCGCATCCACGACCAGCGGACGCTCGCGCGACGAGTTCAGCCAGTCGCGCACGGCGGCGAGGTCGTCCATGGAGCGGACGGTCACGCCGTCGCAGCCATACCCGCGGGCGATGGCGGCGATGTCGGTGTCGGGGAAGCGCACGATCTCCTGTTCCTCTTGCGTCGAGTCAGGAAACAGGTGGATCTCGGCGCCGTAGGCGCTGTCGTTGTAGACGACGACGAGCATGCCGAGCCCCAGCCGGGCAGCTGTCTCGAGCTCGGCGGCCGCCATCAGCAGCGAGCCGTCGCCCACCCCGAGCACGGTCAGCCGGTCCGGGCGGGCGATCGCCGCGCCGACGGCGCTGGCCAGCCCCATTCCGATCGCCTGGAACGACAGCGGCAGCACAAAGCCCGCGTCGTCCGGCACCCTCAGGTGCGCGCCGGGGTAGCAGTTGACGTTGCCGCCGTCGACGACGACGGTGCGTTCGATCGGCGCGAGCGCGTCGATCGCGTTGGTGAGCTCGGCGGGGTCGACGAAACCGGGCTCGTCGACCTTCTCGACCGGCTGATCCTTCCAGTAGCGCGCGGACTGCACGCGCTCGGCGATCTCCGATGTACGGTAGCCCGTGCGAGGGGCGCCCGCCGACAGCAGCGCCTCCCGGGTCGCCCGCGCGACCGCCCCCGCGTCGCCGACGATTCCGAGATCGACGAGGCGATGCAGGCCGATCGCCTCGGCGCGGTCGTCGATCTGCACGAGACGGATGCCGTCGGTCAACGTTCCGTTGCGGGTCGTCCAGGTGTTGAGCGCCGCGCCGAAGACGACGATCAGGTCGCTCTCACTCACCAGTTCGGCCGCGCCGTCGGTGGCGAAGCCGCCCATGATGTCGAGGGCCCATTCGTCGCCCTCGAAAACTCCGCGGCCGCCGCCCGAGGCGATCAACAGCGCACCGGATGTCGCCGCGAGCTCGCGGATGTCGCGCTTCGCCGGCCGCGAGCCGCGACCGCCGATGATGACGGGGCGTTCGGAGGAGCCGAGCAGGCCAGCGAGGGCCTCGACGTCGGCGGGCGAGACGGCGACGGCCGGCTGGCTCAGTTCGGTCGCGGGGCGCGCCGCCGGGTACACGGTCTGCTCCTCTTGGATGTCGATCGGCATCGACAGCACGACCGTCTTCCGCTCCACCTGCGCGACGCGGTATGCGCGGGCCGCGTCGGCGACGGCCGAGGCCGCGGAGTGGATCCGCATGGGAGTCGCACCGACCGCCGCGACCGCCGCGTCCTGGTCGATATAGAAGTTCGAGGTGACGTCGCCCTGCGCCGTATCGGCCGCCAGCACCAGGACCGGCGTGTGACACTTCGCGGCCTCCGCGATGCCAGTGAGCCCGTTCGTCAGACCGCAGCCCTGATGCAGCGAGACCGCAGCGACGTCGCCGGTCACCCGCGCGTACGCATCTGCCATGGTCGCGGCGCCCATCTCGTGGCGAGCGGCCGTGAACGCGACTCCCCCGCGCAGCAGCGCGTTCGTCACCCGGAAGTTGCCGCTGCCGACCACGCCGAAGATCTGCGCCAGCCCCAGCTCACTCAGCACGCGCCCTACTGCGTCGGCGACCCTCATCGTCTCTGCCATACCACCCGATGCCTCTCATCCGATCCTCGTCGACCGGTTGCTGGCCACGTTAGGCATCGGGCCTACGTGCGTCCAATAGATATTCGGTATCGCTCTTATGCAGCTGACTAATATCGTGGTGTGGAGCTCACCGTCGATCTCAACCTGCTGCGCACCTTCGTGGTCATCTATCGCGCGCGCAACATCACCCGCGCCGCCGAGACGCTGCATCTGTCGCAGCCCGCCGTCAGCCACGCTCTGAAACGACTGCGCGATCACTTCGATGACCCGCTGTTCGTCCGCACGCGGGCGGGAGTCGCGCCGACCCGGCTGGCGACGAGCGTCTACGCCGAGGTCAACGGGCCGCTCTCGCAACTCGTCGCCAGCACAGCGGACCGCACCCGCTTCGATCCCGCGAGCTCCACCCGACGCTTCCGCATCGCGCTCACGGATCTCGGCGAGGCGGGGCTCCTGCCGCGCATCCTCCAGGCGACCGGAAGCGCGGGGTCGGGTATCGAGATCGAGACCGTTCCCCTCGACATCGCGACGGTGGCACATGACGTCCTCTCCCGCGACGTGGATGCCGCGATCGGAAGCTCGCCCGTGCCAGGGCCCGTCGCGCAAGAGGTGCTGTTCCACGACCGATACGGCTGTCTCGTGCCGGAGGACCTCGAGGCGCAGGACAACACGGTGAGCGTCGAGGATCTCCGCCGCCTTCCCGAGGTGAGAGTCGGCCCCTCGGCCGGTCACCGGACGATCACGGAGGCCGTCACGACCCTCGGCGCCGGCATCCTCTCGGACGTGCCCCACGTCGAGGTGAACCGCTTCACCTCGCTGGCGCGCATCGTCGCGCAGTGCGGGTTCTTCGCGATCGTTCCAGTCGACGCGTTCTCCCGTCTCATCACGGGTCTCGAGGGAACCAAACTGCTCGAGCTGCCCTTCGCCTCACCGCGCACCGGCGTGCACCTCATCTCGCACCGCGACGCCGAAGGGTCCTCAGCGCACGCCTGGTTCCTCAGCACCGTGCGCAGAGCGCTCATCGACAGCTGACGCCCGCTCCGCGTCGCTCACCCCGGCAGCAGCGCGGCCCCGATCGCGGGCACGTGCGAGAAGGCCGGTTCCCGATCGATCCGGTCGGCGAGCCGCAGTTCGGTGAGGAACGGGGAGGCCGCCGCCGCGCGATCGAGTTCGCGAGCGACCGCGCCTCGCAGCCGCTCACCGAGGCGGGAGACGCCGCCGCCGAGTACGACGCGCTCGACGTCGGTCGCGAGCACGAGGATCCGTGCGGCCGCGGCGATCGCGTGCACGGCGTCATCGCGGATCCGGATCGCGCGTTCGTCGCCCGCGTCGGCCGCGTCGAAGACGACCAGCGCCGCGGGCGGGATCGCGAGAGGGCGGTCGGCGGCTGACAGCGCTGGCGAGACGTCTGTCGGTGTCCGCGCGGCCGCGTGCGCGCCGACGACCCCGGCGAGCGCCGGTTCTGTCGCATGCCAGCGCCGCGCGATGGCCGCCCCACCCGCGAAGGCCTCGATGCAGCCGCGCTGGCCGCAGGCGCAGACCGGGCCGACGGGGTCGATCGGGATGTGGCCGATCTCGCCCGCGGCACCCGAGGCGCCGCGTCGGACCGTCCCGTCGGTCACGATCCCGGCCGCGATGCCCGTGCCGAGATTCAGGTAGGCGAGCGATCCGCCCTGCGTCGCGTGCGCGCCGAGTGCCGCGGCCCGCACGTCGTTGTCGATCGCGACCGGCACGGCGAGCCGCCCGCGCAGCGCGGCCGCGAGATCCGTCTCCCGCAGATCGAGATTCACGGCGTGCCGCACGGTGCCATCCGCGACGATCCCGGGGATACCGACGCCCACCGAGACCAGCTCACGGTCCCCATCGGCGAGCTCCGCGACCAGCCCGCGCACGGTGTCGACGACGCCGTCCGGTCCGATGCGCGTCGCCCGCCGTGCCGACGCGACGACGCGACCGCCGGCGGCGAGCGCGACCGCTTCGGCGTTCGTGCCGCCGACGTCGACGCCGATCCGGATCCGGTTCATCCCTTCACCGCGCCGGCGACCATGCCCTGGGCCATCCGCCCCTGCACGATAAGGAAGAAGATCACGACGGGGATTGCACACAGCGTCGACCCGGCCATGATGACGGCCCAGTCGGTCTCCTTCGTCGCCTGCACGAACGCGCGCAGCCAGACCGGCAGCGTGCGGGTCTCGGGGCGGGTCATGATCACGAGCGCGTAGATGAACTCGTTCCACGCCTGGATGAAGCAGAACACTCCCGTCGCCGCGAACCCCGGTCCGAGCAGGGGGAACGTCACGCGCCAGAAGGCGCCCATGCGCGTGCAGCCGTCGATCATCGCCGCCTCCTCGAGCTCGATCGGCACGCCGCGGACGAAGCCGCGCAGCGTCCAGATCGTGAAGGGGAGCACCATGGCGACGTACACCGCGGTGAGTCCGGCGGCACTGTTGAGCAGCTGCCATCCGTCGAGCACGCGGTGCGTGGAGATGATCAGCGCTTCGACGGGGATCATCTGGATCACGAGGATTCCGACGATGATCGACTTCCGACTGCGGAAGCGGAAGCGGCTGAGGGCGAGCGCCGCGAAGAACGCGAACAGCAGCGCGACGACGACCGCCGTGACGGTCACGACGACGCTCATCGCGAACGCGGGCAGGAAGATGATGCTGCCGCTCGGCTGCGTGATCACCTCGGCGAAGTTCGCCCACGTGAACTCATCTGGCCAGAAATGCGGCGTCTGCTCACGCACCGCCGAGTTCGGCAGCAGCGCGGAGTTGATCATCCAGTAGACGGGGAACGCGCTCGCGAGGATGACGATAGCCGCCGCGGCATTCAGCAACGCACGTGCGGGGCGGATCCGTCGACCGCGAGGGGCACGGATCCGTGCGTCGCCCATGACGAGCGTCCGGGTCTGGCTCACAGTTCCTCTTCCTTCACGGTCGCCAGCACGTAATAGCCCGAGATGACGAGCATGATGGCGACGAGGATCACGGAGATCGCACCGGCCGCGCCCTGGTCTCCGCCGGCGGTCGCGACCTCGTAGATGTAGGTGCCGACGACGTTCGTCTCGCTGCGCAGTCCGCCGATGGTCTGCAACGTGTAGATCTGCGTGAAGACGCGCATGTCCCAGATGATCTGCAGCACGAGCACGACGAGCACGACGCCCCGGATGAAGGGGAACGTCACGAGCCGGAAGCGCTGCCATGGGCTGGCTCCGTCAAGCGCGGCCGCCTCGAGCACCTCCTCCGGGACCTGGCTGAGCGCCGCGTAGGTCGTGAACGCCGCGAACGGCACGCCCATCCACGTCACGATGATCGTCGCGACGAAGAAGAAGCTCAGTGGCTCGTACAGCCAGGAGTGCCCGATCATGTCGACGCCCGGAATCAGCGACAGCACGTAGTTCGCGAGCCCGGACCGGGTCTCGAAGATCCAGCCCCAGATCGTCGTCGCCGAGATCGGTGGCATAGCCCATGCGAGCAGGAGGCTGATCGACATCGCCACCCTCATCACGCGCCCGAGCTTCGTCATCATCACCGCGATGCCGACGCCGAGCACCATGGTCAGCGCGACGTTGACGCCGGCGAACGCGATCGACCGCGTCAGCACGCCCCAGAACACCGGATCCGCGAGCACGCGCGCGTAGTTGTCGAGGGCGACGAACTCGGGCGGCGCTCCGAAGATCTGCGCGCGGCCGAACTCCTGGAACGACATGATGACCAGCTGCAGCAGCGGCCATCCGGTCAGCGCCGCGACGATCAGGCCGGCCGGGATGAGCAGCGGCGCCGGTCCGCGCAGGAAGGACCCGCGGGGCGCGGGGCGCCGCGGGGGACGCGGCCCCGGCGCGGTCGTCGCCCCGCGCCGGGGTGGGGAAGCGGTCAGGGTCATGCGGTCAGCCGTTCAGGACCTGTTCGATGTCGGCGTCGAGCGTCTCGGCGAGCGACGGGATGTCGCCGCCGTTGGCGATCTGCACGAAGAAGTCCTGCAGCAGCTGCGCGGCCTCGACGTCGGCCCACAGGGGCGAGGCGGGCGTCAGCTTCGCCTCGGCGGCGGCCGCCGCGACGTCGGCGGCGAGCTCGGGCGTCGCGCCAGCCGTCTGGTCGCCCATCGAGGTGAGCGCAGGGACGAGGCCGTTCTCCGCGAGGATCGCCTGGTACTCCTCGCTCAGCATGATCTCGAGCGCGCTCTTGGCCTGCTCGAGGTGAGCCGAGTTCGCGGAGATCGCGATGTTGGATCCGCCCGCGAACACCTGCGCCGCGCCGCCGTCCGCGCCCGGCAGGGCGAACGACCCGAGCGACTCGGTCAGGTCGGTGTCGTTGCCGTCGTCATCCGCGACGATCGACCAGTACGCCCAGCTCGGCGCCGACAGCATCGCCGCCTCGCCCTCGCGGAACGGCACCCACGCGTCGGTCTCGTCGCCATCCTTCGGCGCCGTCGACGTGTCCATGAGCCGCGCCACCTGCTCGAGGCCCGCGATCGACTCCGGGCTCGACAGCTGCGCGTCCCACGTGTCACCGTCGAGAACGGCGACCTCGCCGCCGTTCTCCCAGATGAAGGGCAGCGCGTTGTACCAGTCCTTGCCGGGGTACCAGACGCCGGAGACGCCCGTCGTCTCGGCGAGCTGCTCGGCGCCGTCGACGTACTCGTCGAGGGTGGTCGGCTCCTCGAGCCCCGCCGCGTCGAACATCTCCGTGTTGTAGAACACGACCCGCGATCCGGAGTAGTACGGGGCCGCGTAGAACGTGTCGTCGTACGTACCAGCCTCGACGAAGCCGGGAAGCAGGTCGTCGCCGCCCAGCCCGTCGTACATGTCGCTGATGTCGAGGAACGCACCGGCCGAGGTGAAGGCCGCCGCCTGGGTGTTGCCGACCTCGACGACGTCGGGG
Source organism: Candidatus Microbacterium pullistercoris (assembly GCA_019119065.1). Taxonomy (GTDB): domain Bacteria; phylum Actinomycetota; class Actinomycetes; order Actinomycetales; family Microbacteriaceae; genus Microbacterium; species Microbacterium pullistercoris. The sequence continues at coordinate 10,453 of DWXU01000033.1, forward strand.
CTGTCGGATCCGGACAGGCTCGTCGTGAGGAGGTCGACGAGACCGGTCCACTGCTGCTCCTCGATGGTGAGGGTCCAGCCGTCGTTCTCGGCCTCAAAAGTGTCGACGAGGTGCTGCCGTGCCTCATCGGGAGTGTCGGCGCCGACGAGCCAGACGCGCAGCTCGCCGCCGTCAGCCGTCTCCGAGCCGCTCCCGCTCGCGCCGCCGGCGTCGGAGGCGGATCCACAGCCGCTCAGGACGAGGGCCGAGGCGCCGAGCAGGGCAGCGCTGCCGATGATCGTTCGCTTCATGATTGCTCCTTGGTGTCGCGCCCGCGGCCATCGCGGGCGATTCTGCATGTGTCTGGTCACGAGACGCCGAGGCGCCCCGAGATGACCATCGCGACAGCGCCGTGGGCGACGATGTCGTCGCCGTGCGACGAGCGCACGACCCGGATGCCGTCACTGAACGGCCAGAGGGTGCGATCGCGGATGGTCTCGAAGGTGCGGGTGAGGAAGTCGTCCCCGAACGGATCGCGAGGCGCGGCGACAACGATCTCGGTGATGTCGAGCATGCCGATGACGGGGGCGAGCGCAATCCCGAGGCGTTCGGCGGCCTCGCGGACGACGATGCCCCGATCTTCGCCCGCGGCGATGCGATCGGTCACGGCTTGCGTAGAGACCCACGCCTCGAGGCAGCCGTCCTTGCCGCACGCGCATGCCGGTCCGCCGTCGGTGCCGACAGTGACGTGACCGATCTCGCCCGCGGCGAATCGGGATCCCGCGACCGGCTCGCCGTCGGACAGGAGGGCCGCGCCGAAGCCGCGTCCCGTGCGCACGAGCAGGAGGTCCGGACCGCCGTCGCCGAGGATCCGCTCGGCGAGCGCGGCGGCGTTCGCGTCGTTCGCGACGAGCGTCGCCTGATCCGTGGCCTCGTACACGCGGCGCTGCAGGTCCACGCCGGTCCAGCCGAGGTTCGGCGAGGTGAGGACGCGACCGTCGTCGTCGACGACGCCCGGGGCGCCGATACCGATGCCGAGCACCGTCGCCGTCGCGGCCTGCGTCAGGCGACGGGCGAGCTCGATCGTCGCCTCGACCGCGGCCTCGCCCTCGCCATCGGCGGGGCGGGGCACGCTGTCGCGTGCGATCTCGTCGCCGTCGAGATTGAGCACGATGCCCACGAATCGGTCGGCGCCCGAGAGATCGAGGCCGACGACCTGGTGGCCGGGGCGATCGATGTCGACGAGGATCCCCGGTTTGCCCGGCCCCGCGGCCCGCTGGGCGCCGTGTTCGACGACGATGCCGCGCTCGATGAGCTCGCCGATGAGGTCGGAGATCGTCACCCGCGTCAGCTCGGTGCGGCGCGCGAGATCGGCGCGGCTGAGGGCGCCGTCGCGGAAGAGCGTCCGGAGGACGAGAGCGCGGTTGTGGAGCCGTGCGTGGGCCGGCATCACCTTCGCTCCGCTGCGCGGCGATCGGGTCATCTGCGTCGATGGCATGTTTGGAAGTAGACCTTACAAACTCGACGCGCGCAACCCTTTCCCTCGAAAAGGTAGGGCTCTTTACAAAACCGTGACCTCGCTGTTAGCGTGCCTCGCTATGACCCCTCCCCTCGTGCCCGCGCCCGCCTCGGCCGTCGTGCGAGACGCCCCCGCGCCCGACCTGGCCGCAGGGATCCGTATCGACGCCGACCCGGCGTTCGCCGCGGAAGGCGAACGCCTCGTCGTCGCGCTCGGCCGCGGATCCGCGCCCGTCACGATCCGGCGCGGCGACCACCCCGAGGAGGGCTATGCGCTGCGCGTCGCGGACGACGGCGTCGTGATCGAGGCAGCCACCGCAGCCGGGGTCTTCTACGCCGGCCGCACGCTGATCCAGCTCGCCGAGGCGGCCGCGCCGACCGCGGTCGAGATCCGCGACGAGCCGCGCTTCGCGTACCGCGGGATCATGCTGGACGTCGCTCGGCACTTCCACCCCGTCGAGACCGTGTTCGCCGTCATCGACCGCGCCAGCGACCTGAAGCTCAACACGCTGCATCTCCACCTCACCGACGATCAGGGGTGGCGCCTCGCTCTCCGCACGCGCCCCGAACTTGCGGAGTTCGCCTCCGGCACGTCGGTTGACGGGGATCCAGGCGGTTTCTACACGGCCGACGACTACGCGCGGATCATCGCGTACGCCGCCCACCGGCACATGGCCGTCGTACCGGAGATCGACGTGCCGGGCCACACCCACGCCGTCGGCCTCGCGTATCCGGACCTCGTCGCCGACCCGGTGATCGGCCACGAGGTGCGCGAGGTGACGGCCAAGTTCGGCGGAGCGCTGCCCGTCGCCGGCGAGCCGTACACGGCGATCGGCGTGGGCTTCTCGTCGCTGCGCGCCGACGCGACGGACGTCGACGCCTTCTTCGCCGACGTCTTCCACGAGCTCGCCGCGCTCACGCCCGGGCCCTATCTGCACTTCGGCGGCGACGAGGCGCTCGGCACCTCCGCCGATGACTATCACTCGCTCGCCGGTCGCGCCGCCCGCACCGTCGCCGCGACCGGCAAGACGCCGATCGCGTGGCACGAGGCAGGCGCGGCGCCGCTGCCGCGCGGGGCGATCGGCCAGTACTGGGGATTCCTCACGCCGACCGACGGACACGACGACAGGGCGCGCGCATTCGTCGCGAATGGCGGACGGATCATCCTCTCCCCCGCCGACGCCATCTACCTCGACATGAAGGACGCCCCCGACACGCCGGTCGGACTGACCTGGGCGAACGGCCCGACGAGCGTCGAGCGCTCCTACCGGTGGGATCCGGCGGACGTCATCTCCGGCATCGACGAGGGCGACATCCTCGGCGTCGAGGCGGTGCTGTGGACCGAGACCCTCCGCACCCGTGCCGATCTCGAGCGGCTCCTGCTGCCGCGGCTCGCCAGCGCCGCCGAGGCTGCGTGGTCGCCCCCGTACGGATCCATGCCCGCACGCACGTGGGAATCGTTCCGCGAGCGGGTCGCGGCCCGCGGATCCGCCTGGGAGCGCGACGCACCCGGCTTCGGCCGGTCGCCCGAGATCCCGTGGGCGTGACGCGGCGTCAGGCGAGACGGCGGGCGCGGAAGCCGCCGCCGGTGCGATCGAGCAGCAGCGTCTCACCGTTGAGGATCCGGGGGCACTCGGTGCCCGTCAACTCGCCGATCGCGAGGCGCAACAGCGTGCCGTGCGCGACGACAACGGCGTTGCGCCCCTCGTCCGCGAGGTCGCGAATCGCCTCCGCGCCGCGCCGCGCGACCTCCTCGATCGGTTCGGAGCCCGGGAAGTCGTGTCTCGGCCAGCGCTCGTACGCCTCCGCGACGGCAAGACCTTCCGCCTCTCCGTAATCGCGCTCGCCAAGACGCGCGTCGACGTCGTGGCTCTGATCCGCAAGATGGGCGGCGATGGTCACCGCGGTCTGCCGTGCGCGCGCGAGCGGCGAGCTGACGACGCCGTCCCATACGGCCACGGCGAGGGCGCGTCCGGCGGCATCCGCCTGTGCGCGACCGTGATCGTCGAGGGGGATGTCACTGCGTCCCTGCATCCGTCGCTGATGATTCCATGCGGTGCGACCATGGCGCACGAGCGCGAGAGTCACGCGGCCACCGCCGCGCGACCGCTCACCGGGAACACGCGCGCGGCGTCGACGGATACCGACACGGTGTCGCCCACCTGGAAGCGCTCCGCGGAGCGCGCCCGCATCGGCACTCCCCGCCACTCGACGACCAGGTCGCTGCCGGTGGGCGCGAAGAGCGCCGAGCGCACGCGCGCGTCTCCGGCGACATCGTGCCTCACCCGTACCGCGTCGGGGACGATGGCGGCCTGAGCCGGACCGTCGGGCGCGCCGTCGCACGCGGCTTCGAGCGCATGGCCCGTCGCCCGGAAGCGTCCCGCCGTGACGGCCCCGTCGAGGAGCGTCGCGTCCGAGAGAAACCGGGCGACGAACGCGTCGACGGGATCCTCGAGCAGCCGCGCCGGGGTGTCGATCTGGCGCACGCGCCCCGCCTCGAG
>DWXU01000209.1:0-3004 GCA_019119065.1 Candidatus Microbacterium pullistercoris
GTGAGGACTGGTTCGTTCTCGGCGGCGGATCCAACCTGCTCGTCAGCGACGAACCTTTCGACGGCACGGTGATCCGGATCCTCACGACCGGCTTCGAGGCGGTCGACGGCGCGCCGGACGGCTACCAGCGCGTTGCCGTCGAGGCGGGGCAGAACTGGGACGAGTTCGTCGCGTGGACCGTCGCGTCCGGGCTCGCCGGCATCGAGGCGATGAGCGGGATCCCCGGTACCGCGGGCGCCGCGCCCATCCAGAACGTTGGCGCGTACGGGCAGGAGATCGTCCAGACGCTCGTCTCCGTCGATCTCATCGACGAGGGTGCGGCGTCGATCGAGACCGTCCCGGCGGCCGAGCTCGGTCTCGGGCCGCGCACGTCAGCGCTGAAGCGCCACTACGACTCCGTCCCCGAACGGTCGGCGGTCGTCGTCGGGATCGTGCTCGACCTCGAGGTCGTGGGCACGGATCCGCGACCCGTTGAGGACGAGCGGATCCGCCAGGCTCTCGGGCTCGATGGCGAGCGCTCGGGCGGGGAGGACGGATCCGGCAATGCGTCGCTGGCGTGGATCCGCGACACGGTGCTCGCCATCCGTGCGGCGAAGGGCATGGTGCTGGATCCGTCTGACGCAGATACGCGCAGCGCCGGCAGCTTCTTCAACAACCCGATCGTCACGGAGCAGATCTCGCGGGGTCTTCCCGCGGAATGCCCGCGGTGGCCGATCGACCCCGTTCCCGAGCTGGACCAGGTCTTCGACCTCGCCACGTGGGACGGTCAGGTCGCGCCGCCCGCGCGCCAGCCCTCGCTCGTGAAGGTGAGCGCGGCGTGGCTGATCGAGAATGCGGGGCTCGCGAAGGGCTTCGGGCTACCGGGATCCCGCGCCACGCTGTCGACGAAGCACACGCTCGCATTGACGAACCGCGGCGGCGCGTCGTCGGACGAGGTGGCGACGCTGGCGCGCTACGTCCGGACACGCGTGGCGTCGGAGTACGGCATCGAACTGAACCCCGAGCCGGTCTTCATCGGCGTCGAGCTGTAGGGGCGCGCCAGCGGGGGCGTGTCGCGTCGCGCGCCAGCGGCCCCCGCAGATGGGTCGCCACACTTTGCAGATTTGTGGACGTTGAAGTTGCATTCTCTGGCGACCCAATGGGTGCCCCCATATGGGTCGCCATACTTTGCAGATCTGTGGGCGCAGATGTTGCATTCTCTGGCGACCCATCACAGGGGTGGGGTCACGCGAAAGCGAGCAGCCGATGGATCCGCGACACCAGCTGCTCGGGATCCCGGAGGTCCGCGGCCGTGACGTACGTGACGCGGTAACCGAGTGACTCGAGTTCCGCACGCCGCATCTCGTCGCGTCGCCACTGCTCCGGATCCCGGTGGTAGTCGCCCTGGTATTCGACGACGAGCCGTGCTTCCCGAAAGAGCATGTCGACGCGAGCGACGAAACGTCCGCGATCGGTGATGTCGACGTTGACCTCGGGACGCGGGAGGTGCGCTTCATGGAAGATCACGCGCAGTTCAGACTCTTTCGGTGATTCACTGCGCGCGTCGCCGAGGCCGAGGGCGCGCTCGCGGCGGAGCCGCCCTGGCTTCCGGCGTCCCGCTCGTTCGTGCGCCCGGTCGAGGTCGTGGCGTGTGACGTATTCGCGCAGCAGGCGATCCGTCACGGCGACGAGGCGCGGCAGCGACAGTTCCTCGGAAAGGTCCACCCAGGTACGTTCGGGCGTTGTGACGCGAAGGCCGTGCCTCAGAGTGACGTCCTCCGGATCCAGCTGGAGGGCGCGGCCGCGCACACCGGGGCGCCGGATCCGGTTCTCCCGCGCGGGCACGCCAATGCAGAAGACCTTTTGCGCCATACGTTCGACGGGGAGCGGCAAGGGGAGTGCCCAGGCCAAAGCTGCCGTCGGGCCGGCAACGAACGCATGTGCCGGCAGCGCGTCAAGGAGGAGCCGCAGGCGTGACGGGAGGTCGTCGATGTCGCCGCGTGCGCGTGTGCCATAGAAGGGGACGGTGAGATCCCGGTGGCGGAGACGAGACCGGGAAACTCCGTGCGTGATCGCGTCGGAAACGGTGAACGCCGCGGCGAGGTCCTTCGGGAGCAGGTTGTTCGACATGACGTCGATCATGCGCACGCGCAGCACGCTCAGAGCCGGTTATCCACCGCCCGCGTGCGCCAACGTGCCCTGTGGACGTGCGAACCCATCCCCACACCCGATGGGTCGCCACACTTTGCATCCCCTGAGCCCGTTCACGTGCCATCTCTGGCGACCCATGCCAGTCAGCCCCGCTGGGTCGCCAGACATTGCAGGTTTATGCCCGGCTCAGTTGCAAACTGTGGCGACCCATCAGGGGTACGCGCACTGGGTCGCCAGAGTTTGCAGCGTGCGAAGCCGTGCGGCTGCAAACTCTGGCGACGCTCAGCTCGCGCTACGCGAACAGCGCCTGGAGGCGTTCGATGCCCTCGCGCAGCTGGTCGTCGCCGAGCGCGTAGCTCAGTCGCAAGTATCCGCTGGGGCCGAACGCCTCGCCCGGAACGACAGCGACCTCGGCTTCGTCGAGGATCAGGTCGGCGAGCTCGAGCGTCGTGTCGACACGACGCCCCTTCCACTCCCGGCCGAGCAGACCCCGCACGTCGGGGTAGACGTAGAAGGCACCCTCAGGCGTCGGCACGGACACGCCCTCGATCTTCGACAGCTCCTCGACCATCACTCGGCGGCGGCGATCGAACGCCTGACGGAACTGCTCCGCATCGGTTTGCGGTCCCTCGAGCGCCGCGACGGCGGCACGCTGAGCGATGTTGTTGACGTTGCTCGTCAGGTGCGACTGCAGGTTGGCAGCGAGCTTGATCGCGCGCTTCGGACCGACCATCCAGCCGACGCGCCATCCGGTCATCGCGTACGTCTTCGCGACGCCGTTGAGGAGGAGCGTCTGGTCGGCGACCTCCGGCACCGCCTCGACGACCGACACGGCGCGCACGCCGTCGTAGGTGAGGTTCTGGTAGATCTCGTC
>DWXU01000210.1:0-12169 GCA_019119065.1 Candidatus Microbacterium pullistercoris
CCGCCCATCCGCGTCGCGCACGGTGACCGCCGCGCTGCCGCGATGCACGAACGCCGGTGGGAAGTCGATATCGATCTCGTCTCCGTCGGTGAGGATCCGGATCCGCCAGAGAGCGTCGGCGCCGCCGGCCAGCATGACGGCGGTGAGGCTGACGGGTACGCCACTCGCGACGAACCCGACGGAGCACCCGATCGGCGGGGCGGGGCGCGCGAATGCGACGCGCTCGAGGTCCGGGGCGAGGTCGCGCACGAGGGGCAGGTCGTGGATCGCGAGCCCGAGGATCAGCTGGCGCACGATGGCGGCCGCCACCTTGGGGTTCCCCCAATCGGGGGCGGGACGCCTGCCCCCAGGCGCCATCGCGGGCAACTCGGTGACGGCCTCGTGGTATCGCCCGTTCGGCGGCAATGCGAGCGTGACCGATATCCCGCGCACGCGCCATTCCCGCTCCAGCATGTAGTGCTTCGCCCGCCCCCACGCGGGGTCGTGCAGGTGATTCGTGCCGACCACGAGCGCCGTGCCGTTCGCGCGGCACGCCTCGATCACTCGATCGACCTCGTCGTGCGTCGTGCCGAGGGGCTTCTCGCAGAGGATCGCGCGCTTGCGTGCGTGCGCTGCGGCGATCGCCTGAGCGGCGTGCAGCTCAGGCGGGCTGCAGATCGCGACGACCTCGACGGCGGGGTCGGCGATCACATCTGCCGCGTCGCTCGTTGCCCGTGCGCCGTTGCGCGCCGCGAGGTCGGCCGCTCGCCCGCTGCCGCCGTCAGCGACGCGCACGACGCGAAAGCTCTCGCCGAGGCGCGCCAGCGTCGGCAGGTGCAGCGCGGAGACACCGGGCCCCGCGCCGATCATCCCCACGCCCCATTGAGCAGCCATACCCGACTCACTTACGTAGAAAACCAACTTAAGCGGCAACGAATTCGACGATAACGCATACACTCGGTGAGATACGTCACTCTCATCAGGAAGATTCCATGGGCACCGGATCTACGCTGCGGTTCGCCGCACAGACCGACGAGGTCACCAGCCTCCTCAGGATCGTCAACCTCGTCCGCACACGCGAAGCGGTCACCCGGCCCGAGATCGGGCGCCTCACGGGCCTCGGCCGCGGCGTCGTCACGCAGCGCATCGACCACGCGATCGACATGGGCTTCCTCGAGGACGCCGACCTCGCACCCTCCACGGGCGGACGCTCGGCGCGCACCCTGCGGTTCCGCGCGGAGCGCGGCCGGATCATCGTCTGCGCGCTCGGCGCCCAGCACATCCACGTCGGCATCACAGATCTCGAGGGGAACATCGTCGACGACACGCACGTCGTCTGGCAGATCTCCCAGGGCCCCCAGGCGACGCTCGAACGGGCGATCGCGCTCGTCGATGAGCTTGTCACGCAGCACGGCGAGCGCGACGTGTGGGCCGTGGTCGTCGGCCTTCCGGGCCCCGTCGACTTCGCGACCGGCCGTCCCGTCGCGCCCCCCATCATGCCCGGCTGGAACGAGTTCGACGTGCGCGCGCCCTTCGAAGAGCGGTACGAGGCGCCCGTGTGGGTCGACAACGACGTGAACATGCTCGTCCTCACGGAGCGCGAGGGCCGCCGAGCGCCGCATGAAGACATGATCTACATGAAGATCGGCTCGGGCGTCGGATCCGCCCTGCTCTCGCGCGGCCGTCTCCACCGCGGCGCGAACGGATCTGCGGGCGACATCGGCCACGTCCGCATCGCGGGCGCCGAGGAACAGTGCCGCTGCGGAAAGACCGGCTGCCTCGAGGCGGTCGCCGGCGGTTGGGCCCTCATCCGCGACGCCGAGCGCGCCATCGCCGACGGCGCGACGTCAGTGCTCGCGGATCGCGTCGCCGCCGGTGAGCCGCTCCAACCCGAGCACATCACGCTCGCGGTGCGCGACGGGGACGCACTCGCGCTGAAGCTCGTGCAGACCTCGGCGCGGGTGGCGGGCGATGCGCTCGCCGTGCTCGTGAACATGTTCAACCCGAAGACGATCATCATCGGCGGGGCGATCGCGAGCGCCGGCGAGGTGATGCTCGCCGAGGTGCGGCAGCGGATCTACGAGCTGTCCCTCCCCCTCGCGACGCGAGACCTCGTGATCGATACGTCGCGCAAGGATCAGTCGGCGCCCATCTCGGGCGGTGCGGAGCTCGCCATCGAGGAGCTCTTCGAGACCACCTTCCCGCGCTGGTTCGCGGACGCGAGGCCGTCGCCGGCCCTCACGCGGGTGTGACGTGGCTGCCCCGATACTGCGCGACGACGCGCTGACCGCCAGGCCCGACGGATTCGAGCTGCGGCTGTCGCTGCCGTGGATCCGGTCGATGCCGCTCGCGTGCGTGACGGAGCTGTCCGTCGTCATCGGCGGCGCGCGCTGCGACGTTGCCGTCGCCCTCGGAGACCGCGAGATCCCGCCCGCGGACCTCGCGCGGGAGGACGCGTGGTGGTTCCTACAGGATCGACTGGTGCTGCGCGGATCCGCCTCACTCGGGCCTGGAGCGCATCGCGTCGAGGCCTTGTTCCGGCTCGTCGTGCCCTATCTCGCGGGCGGACCCGACGGACCGCTCGTGCTCCCGTTGCGCGAGGAACGCGAGCTGGACCCGTCCGTTCACCGCGCGTCGGCTTCGCGTGATGTCTGCGGCGAGGTCGCACCCACGACGGGAGCGTCGCCCGCCGCCGAGGCGAGCATCGGGGCGACCGGCGGGCCTTCGGGTTCTGATGACGCCGGGGGCGGCGCAGGGCCAGCGCACGGTGGGTCTCCGATCTCCGGCACCGCGGATCGCGCCCCGGCCACGACCCTGCCGGACGAGTGGCGCCTCAGCGCCAACGCGTTCAACTGGACCCCGGACGTCGTGCGCGCGCACCGGACCGCCCACGACATCGTCGTCGGGATCGTCGCCGACGGCGTCGCATCCGTGATCGAGGTCGAACCGGGGCAGGTGTGGCCTGCCTTCCCGGCGCCCTCGTCCGACGACGTCTTGCGGCTCCGGAACGATGTCGCCGCGGTAGGCGGATCCGTGAGCATGGTCGGCGCGAGCATCGACGATTGGGTGGGGACGGCTCGACGCCGTGACGACGATGAGCGGCTCGCCTTCCTCCTTCCGCAGCTCCGTGCTGCCTCTCTCGTCGGCGCCGAGGGCGTGCGCCTCCCGCTCGGGCATGCCGGGCGCCCGCTGCTCGAGCGCCTGCTCCCGGTTCTCGAGGAACTGGATCTCGTGCTGTACGAGGAGGTGCAGGGGCAGCAGGCCCCCTCGGGCGCCGCGTTCGACGACATCGCCGACCTCGATGACCCGCGTCTGCGCGTTCTCGTCGACACAAGCATGCTCATGCCGGCGCTCCCGGTCACCTACCTCGAGCGGATGACGTCGCTTCCGGCGGAGCTGCACGCGCGGCTGCGCGAAGAATGGCGGGACCCCGCGACCCATGAGGCGGTGATCGCGGCGCTGCGAGGCGGATCCGTCCCGCCCGAACTGCGCACGACGTTCATGAATCTCATCGTGCGCTTCGGCCGTTCGACCGCCGCCGACCTGCGACCGATCCTGTCGCTGGTGGGCGCGGTCCACCTGAAGTTCTGGGATCTGGACGATACCGACGGGCGCGTGAGCACGCCCATCCGGGAGCTCGGATCCGAGCTAGCCCGCTCCGGCTTCGCCGGCGCGCTCTGCAGCGAGTGGGGCGGACACGACTGGCTCGACGCCGACGCGACCGACATGACGCGAGCGCACCTCGCGCTCGCCCGCCAGGCACTCGCGGAGGGCGCCGCTGCCTGAATCCTGTGCACGCGGCCGCCGCGAGGTGTCAGTCATACTTTTATTCGAGCTGTTCCGCCAGCTTCTCCTTCGTTTGTCGTATGTCTGTTCTATTCTGACAGCATGACGACGATCCTCGAGGCACCCGCGGAAGCGCCCGCGATACTGCCGCCGCGGCGGCACGTGGGAGCCGCCGTCGCGCTCGTGGCCGGGCTGATCGAGCGCGTCGAACAGCTGCCGGATGCTGCGCTGGCCGACGCATCGAGGACGGTCGAGGAGCTGGGGCGCTTCGTCGACGCGTTACGCGTGCGGATCGCCGGAGAGGTCGACGAGCGATCGAGCTCGTCGCTGCCTCCCGAGGAGCGCCTGTCTCAGATGTATGCGTGCCCGAACGCGGCGGGGCTGCTGGCGCTGACCACGAAGGCGTCGCGACGCGAGGTCCAGGAACGGATCCGCCTCGACCGCCGCACCCGCGCGGGAACGACGCTGACGGGCGAGCCGCTGCCGGCCGAGTTCCCGACGGTCGCGGCAGCCCTGCACGACGGTTCCCTCGGTGTCGACGCGGCCCTCACGATCACGGACGCGCTCGCGAAGGTGACCGATCGCGGGGCCGCCGATCCCGCCGATGTCGACGCGGCCGAGGCGAGTGTCGTCGCCCTCGCGACGGGCGACGTCGCGGCGGATGAGGCCCCCGCCGAGACCCACGACGATATCCGCGCCGTCACGACCCTGTGGGCGACGGCGCTCGACCAGGACGGCGTCGACCCCGACGCCGCCTACGCGGAACGCACGCGCGGCGTCACGCTCGGTCGCGAACGCGACGGGCTCGTGCCGCTCAGCGGCCGACTGATGCCGGAGACCGCAGGCCTCCTGCAGCGACTCTTCGACGCGCATCTGGCCTCCCCGAACCGATCGGTCTCGTTCGCGTCGTCTCCCGAAGACGCAGACCACGACGAACCGTGGTCCGACACCGAGCACGTCCTCGATCCGCGCACGGTCCCGCAGCGCAAGCACGACGCGCTCATGGGCATGCTCTCGGCCGCCGCCTCACGCGCGGCCCCGACGATCGGCGGCGCCGCCCCCACGCTCGTCGTCACCGCGACCGTGAATGACCTCGACGGAGGCGTCTGCCGGGCCGACGGCGTCGACATTCCGATGCCCGCGCGCGTCGCGCACCGCATCGCCTGCACGGGCGCCGTGCAGAAGGTCGTCTTCGACCGGGGCGGCAAGATCCTTCAGCTCGGCGTGCCAGAGCGGCTGTTCTCTGCGCACCAGCGGCGGGCGATCGCCGCGCGCGACGGCGGCTGCATCATCCCCGGATGCCAGGTCCCCGCGTCGCAGTGCGAGATCCACCACGTCGAGGAGCATTCGCGGGGCGGAGCCACGCACACCTCGAACGGCGTGATGCTCTGCTGGTGGCACCACCACCGCCTCGACGACGGCGGGTGGCTCATCCAGATGCACGACGGCATCCCCTACGTCGCCGCCCCGCACTGGATCGACCGACATCGCCGATATCGACCGGTCCGCAATCACGCGGTACCCGGGCTCCGCCGACGACCGCGAGACGGGGCCGCACCCTGATACGGTGCGGGCCGCGCCACGCGAGTCGGCTCCACCAGAACCGGGTGCCTCAGGCGAGCACAACCTCCCGCTCGACCGGTACGCGGTTGGTGACGTACGTGCCGGGACCGCCGTCGACGCCGGGCGCGATCTGCATATAGAGCAGCCGCATCGTGAGCACGACCTCGACCGTGACCTGCTCGCCGGCCGCGGGCGGGTCGTCGAGCGCGATCACGACATCGGGACGATCGGCGACGAACCAGAGCGTGTCCCACTGCTCGGGGAGCTCGTCGACGCGGTAGCTGCGGCCCTGGAGCTCGAAACGCAGTCGGTCACGAGGCACCTCGACGCCGTTGACGCTCGCGGCCACGTCGTCGACCGCGGACAGCCAGAGGCTGCGGTACCAGGGAATCTGCACCGACACCGCCAACCCGTCGTCGGTGCGGCGCACGTCCTTGTCAGAGAACAGTGAGTTGTGAGTAGCCATGTTCTTCTTCTCCCTGCCCTAGTTCGCGGTTTCTTCGATCGTGCGACGCATGAGTGCGTGCTGCTTCTGCACGAGGTCGATGGGGTCCGCCTCGCCGAGATCGGAGAATGCGTGGCCTTCCCACTCGCTCGAGAGGTAGCCTTCGAATCCGCCCTTGACGAACTGCCGTACGATGCGCGGGATGTCCATCGCGGGTTCCTCGCCGTCCGGCCCGATGTCGTAGAACTTCGCGTGGACGTGGAACATCTGCGGCATGATGTCGAGCCACTCCTCCGGCGGCACGAGCCCGTGCATGTTGAACGCGAGCCTGGTGAACGGCCCAAAGCGCAGGAAGTCCACGCCCTCGCCAGTCAGGTAGTCCTCGAACTTCTGATTGCGCACCTGCATGGGCGTCGGTTCGCGCCAGATCTCGTCCATGACCGAGAAGTGCTTCTCGTCCATCCCCATCTCGCGAAGCGTCCGCAGCAGCGTCGGCGAGAGGCTGTGCATGGTCGACGAGAAGTCGGCCGTGAAGCCGAGGCGCTCGGACTGCAGCTCGTCATACATCTCGCGGATCTGCAGCACCTCGGGGGAGTTCGGGCCCAGCGGAGCGTGGATCTCCAATCCGAGCTGCTGGTCGTACTTCTCCGCCAGCGGCAGCAGGCTGCGCAGCAGCTCCTTGCCGTGGGAGCGGATGACGATCCGCTTGAAGCCGAGTGTGTGCGCCGTCTTCAGCTGTCGCGCGAGGAACTCGTGCTCCTCATCCGGCGTCATGTCGCGGTGCTTGCGGCGCCCCATGTCGAGGTTCGTGCCGACGGCGCTCGGCTCGAGTTCGCACTCCTCGAGCGTCTTGAACCAGAGGTCGACGAACTCCTTGTCGACGTCGGGGTAGGTGCGCAGCAGCTGCGCGATGTTGAACTCGACGCCCGGCCCGATGCCCTGCTCCGCCACGGCGCGGATGAGGGTCTCGGGCGTGTACTGCCCGGCGGCGAACTCGCTCGTCATCGAGTACAGGGTGGTACCGAGTTTGATCCCGGTGCCGGCGATTCCGTCACTCATCGGGAGACCTCCTTCTTGTCTGCAAGAGCGTGGTGTGCGGCAAGCACCGTGCGCGCGTCTGCGGCGCCGGTGACCATGCGCGATCCGGCGTTCTCGGCAGCCGAGCGCTGCACGGCCTGCTCGTCGCGGACGATATCGAACGGGCTCTGCCAGTTGTTCCAGTGCCATCCCTCGTACTCGCTCGAGACCGCACCGGAGTAGCCGTTCTTCACAAGCAGCTCGATGAGATCACGCACGGGCACGGACGGCTCTTCCCCGTTCTCATCGATGCCGAAGAACTTCGCGTGCACGTGGTGGATCCACGGCATGATCTCGAGCCAGTCGTCCACGCGCGCCGGCCCAAACAGGCCGGTGCCGTTGATGCCGAAGTCGATGCCGAGGTCGGGCCGGCCGTGCTGCGACGCGAGGCCGATGAAGCGACCGAAGCGCTCGTTGTGCTCCTCCTGGTCCGCGGGCGGCCCTTCCCGATAGAAGTCGTCCCACAGGTTCACGACGGCGGTGAGGAGCTCCTCGCTCGCGCCGCGGCGGCGGTACGACTCCACGAGCGACGGGGCGAATCCCGAGACGGTCGCGCCCCAGTCCATCGTGAAGCCGAGGTACGGGGATCCGACCTTCTCGTAGCGGTCGCGGAGGGCGAGGATCCGCGGGTGCGACGCGTACTGATCGGCGTGCACCTCCAGCGCGAGCCTGACGCCGTGGCGCTCGGCGATGGGGGCGAGCTGCTCCATCGAGTCGGGCGTGATCGAGATCTGCACGCGCGCGACGGGGAAGCCGAGCTTCGCCGCCGCCTCGATCTGGCGGGTCATGTACGCGATCAGCTCGTCCTGGTTCAGCAGACGGTCGCGGTGGATCCCGATGTCGGCGTTGATCGCGAGCGACGTCGGCACGAGGTCGACCTCATCGACGAGGTCGCGGAACCAGCCGGCGAAGCGATCGTCGACGTCGGGGAAGCCGCGGAGGCTCGAGAAACCGATGACCTCGAGCCCCGGGCCGTACCCGTCGGCCGCGACCTTGCGGATGAGGCTCTCGAGGTCGTATTCGCGTCCGTGGAACGCGCGGGTGAAGCTGTAGAGCGTGACCCCCTGGATCGGGGTGCCGAGCGCGGTCATGCCGCCACCGCCTTCATGATCTTGGCATCGTGTTCGTCGATGTGCAGCACTTCGCCGTCACCGATGACGATGTACGGGATGAACAGGGTGAGATCGACGGCGACCTCGTGCTCGGCGTTGGGGTCGATCGCGAGATCTCCCGACAGCACGGCCGAGTCGAGGGGGAACCACCACGATTCGGTGTCGTCGACCATCTCCGCGAACGTGCGCGAGCGGCCGTTCATCTCCCAGCGGAGCGAGTCGGCCGGCGCCGCGACGCCGTCGATGGTCAGGGTCGCGCCGGAGATGCACGACGCGGGGAGCGCGCGATACCAGGGAATGCGCACCTCGACCGATGCGCGGGATCCGTCGCTGGTGAGCGTGCCCTGCTCGATGATGCGGTCGGGAATCACCGGAGCCTCCTCATCCTTGTTGTTGTTTCATACATACTATTGTCTCTTTTCTGCGTAAGTCAACGAGTCGTCCAGACGGGAGGAGTCTGCGTCAGCCCAGGCAAGCGGCGATGCGACGGGCGCCGCGCACCGCAAGAGCAACCGACGTGAGGGTCGGGTTGCAGGCGGTCGAGGTGGGGATCACGCCATTGCCGGCGACGAAGACGCCCGGCGCCTCCCACACCTCGCTGAACGGATCGCAGACGCTCGCGCCGTCGTCGTCGCGGCCCATCCGGACCGTGCCCTGGTAGTGCAGCGACGACCCGAACGGCAAGACGAACGGATGTTCGTCGAGCGGCTCTCCAACGGCGCGACCGAGGCGAGCGATCTCCTCCTTCGCGCGCGAGATCACCGCGTGATCCGTGTCAGTGAGGGTGTAGTGGATCCGCATGGCCGGCATACCGTAGGGGTCGAGTTCGGCCTCGTCGAAGGCGACGCGGTCCGACGCCTGCAGGTCCTTCGCGCAGAAGAACCCGAGCCCCACGATGGAACCGGGCACGACCGGATCGTCCTCGGCGAGCGGGATGGGTGACGCGTCGAGTTGCATGATCTGGCCGTGGAACGGGAGCGCGTCGCTGTACGGCACCCAGCTAACGCCGCTCGTCTCGCTCAGCACGCCTGCCTCTGCGGGCTCTTCGGCGGGAGCCGAGACGTCGCGCAGCCGCGACGCGAACACGACCTGGGTCTGGTCATTGAGATAGCGGCCGAGCGCGGCGGGACGGATCCCGGATGCCCACAGCACCTGCGGGGTGCGCAGCGCGTCGGCGGCGACGACGACGAACCGCGCCGCGACGGTGTGGAGCGAGCCGTCGCGCACGTCACGCACCTCGACGCCGGCGGCGCGGCCGTCCGCGAGGAGAACCCGCGTGACGAGCGACTCATCGTGTAGCGAGAACGCCGGGTTGGCGCGCGTGACGTCGCCCAGCACGACGTCGGATCCGGACCAGACGAGTCGTCCGTCGTCGCGCCTGCGGACGGCGAGCGGCATGCGCTGGACGCGACGGTCCTCCGGGCGCCCGTCGTCGACCGCCGCCGCGAGCCGTTCCCGCACGAGCTCTGAGAACGGCGCCGCGTCGAAGGCGTCGGCCGTGACGCCGAGCAGGCGGTCGCCCTCGGCGAGCAGCTCGTCGAAGACGCCCTCCTCGTCGAGGAAGCCGATTCGTTCAGAATCGCCCGGCCGAGGGCACGCGGCGGTCCAGTGCGCACTCATCCCGCCGACATTGCTCGAGAACGCGGCGACGGGCAGCCCGTCCTCGCCCTCCTGGATGTACCCGTCGTCGAGGAGGTACGTTCCGGGGCGTGCCCGGCGGTCTCCCGCCTTGACCGCGCCCGGTGAGCTCACGGTCGCCGCGCCCGCGCCCGGTCCCTCGGATCGTCGCTGCGCTTCGGCGAGCGCAGCGAGGTCCGCGATGTTCCTGATGTGCGCACCCGGCGGGTCCGTTACCGTCGGCCCGACCTCGAACATCGCGACCGTCGTTCCCGGTGCCGTCTCGGAGAGGATCCGCGCGTATGCGGCACCCGTGGGGCCGGATCCGACGATCACGACGTCGACCGACTCGGGGTATCGGCTCATGCGACGGCCGCCCATTCCACGATCCGCCGCACCGACGCCGCCGAGGCCGACTGCGGGTAGTACTCGAGCCCGATGGGTCCGTCGTATCCGGAGGCGCGGAGAGTGCGGAGGCGCGCGGGCCAGTCGAGCTCTCCCGTCCCCGGTTCGCCGCGGCCCGGCGCGTCTGCGAGCTGCACGTAACGGATGAGGTCGCCCGCGCCCTCGAGCTCGGCGGCCATGTCCTCGCCCTCGACGGCGGAGTGATAGATGTCGTAGAGGATCCCGAAGTCCGGCGAGTCGACGCCGCGCGCGACGTACGCCGCCTCCGCGGTGCGGTCGAGTAGCGAGCCGGGGTGGTCGACGCGGATGTTCACGGGTTCGAGGACGAGCGTGATGCCGGATCCGTCGATCTGCGTGACGGCCTTCTGGTAGATCTCGACGAGCTTGTCGAGCTGCACCTGTCGCTTCCAGCCACCGAAGCCCGTGCCGCTGCCGACGACGATGCGGGGGCAGCCGAGGTCGCGGGCGATCGCGACGCCCTCGTCGAGCTTGCGGAAGAACTCGGAGTGGTCCCACGGCGGGATCATGAATTGCGTGCGCGGCTCGGACAGCTGCGCCGTCAGCTGCGTCCCGGTCTCCTCGAGCGCCGCCTTGAGCGCGGGCACGTCCTTCGGCTCTGCGGGGGCGTCGGCGCCGGTGGGTCCCCACATCTCGACGGCGTCGAATCCCGCCGCGGCGGCTGCGCGGACGCGGTCCGGATAGTCGCCCGCCTCGGTGAAGAGGAGTTCGATGTTCGGTGCGAGTTGATACATGTCATAACCTTTCGATGTCAGGCGTGCGCGGGGAAGGTCGCGCTCGTCAGCCCTTGAGCCCGCCGGCGAATCCCTGGATGAACTTCTTCTGGGCGATCAGGTACAGCGCGAGGATCGGGATCATCGACACGATGACGATCGCGAAGATCTTGTTCCACTGCGAGACCAGCGATCCGACGTAGTAGTACACGGCGACCGGCAGGGTCTGGTTGTCGGATCCGCCGAGGAAGATCAGCGACGCGAAGAAGTCGTTCCAGACGATGAGCCCCGTCAGGATCGCGACCGTCCCTGTCGCTGGCGCGATGAGCGGGAGCACGATGCGGAAGAACACCTGTGTGCGTGATGCGCCGTCGATCGTCGCCGCCTCTTCGAAGTCGGTGCCGAGACCGCGGAAGAATCCCGCGTAAATGAAGATCGCCAGCGGCAGCATCATTCCCGTGTAGAGGACGATCATCCCGTGGAGCGTTCCCGTGAGGCCGAGCGCACGGGCGCCGATGTACAGCGGGACCGTTCCGAGCTGCGTCGGCAACACGATCGCGATGAGGAACAGATAGAACGCGCCCCTGCTCCACCTTCGGGTCGAACGGCTGATGACGTATCCCGTGAGCGATCCCAGCAGCACGAGCGCGAGGATGCTCCCGCCCGTCAGGATCACGCTGTTCATCAGGCCCTTCAGGATGTTGGAGTTGCCCTGGGCCGTCAGCACTTCCGTGAAGTTGCCGAGCGTCGGCTGCTCCGGCGGGGTGACACCCGACGTCGTGAACACCTCGCTGTCCGGCTTCAGCGCCGTGACGACGAGAATATAGAAGGGCAGCAGGTAGACCAGCGCCGCGACCCACAGCAGGATCTCGCGGACGAGCGTGCGCTTCGTGTAGCGAAACATCTCAGACCTCCTTGGGGCCGCGGGTCGCGCGCTGCTGCAGCACCGCGAAGAAGAGGATGACGATGGTCAAAAGCAGGGCGAGCGCTGCGCCGTACCCGAAGTTGCCGAGCGAGAATGCCTGCTTGTACATCTCCGTCGCAAGAGTCTGCGTCGCGTCGGCCGGACCGCCACCTGTCAGCGCCATGATGTGGTCGAAGATGCGCAGTCCGTTGACGATCCCCAGCGTCGTCGCGATCGCGATCGCCGGTCTGATCGAGGGAAGGACGATGTTCCAGAACCGCTGCCACAGGTTCGCGCCATCGATCGCGGCGGCCTCCTCGACCTCCACCGGTACGCTCGCGAGCCCGGCCATGTAGATGACGAGCGCGAAGCCGATGTTCTGCCACACGATGACGATGAGGATCATCCAGATCGCGAGAGACGGATCCGCCAGCCACGGGCGCACGAGTCCGTCCAGTCCGATCATGGCGAGGAAGCCGTTCAGGGGACCGTCGAACTCGTAGATGAACTTCCAGATGTACGACACGGCGAGCGGGCTCAGCACCGTCGG
>DWXU01000211.1:0-4485 GCA_019119065.1 Candidatus Microbacterium pullistercoris
GTATTCCGCACTCGTCGCCGGTGTCGTGACGATCGGCTTCGCGCTGTTGAGCGCGGCCTCCTCGTGGTACAGCGGCCGCCTCGTCGCGCGGTTCGGCCGGGCGCTCGTCATCGTCGGCCTCTTCATCGTGCTCATCTCGATCGTCGGCCTCGTCCTCGTGGCGCGCTTCACGAGCGACGAGACGACCCCCTGGGTCATGGCCGGCATCATGGTCATCGGAGGCGTCGGTGGGGGCATCGTCATCTCGCCGAACCAGACGTTGACGCTCGCGGAGATCCCGCGCTCGGAGGGCGGCCTCGCCGGATCCGTCGGCCAACTCGCCCAGCGCGTCGGCAACGCCATCGGCGCCGCAATCGCCCTGTCGCTGTTTTACTCGACCGTGTACCTCGAAGAGGGCACGCGGCCGCACGAGACGGTCTTCAACGACGCGTTCAGCAACGGGTTGCTCGCGGCGGCGCTGTTCGTGACGGCGTCGCTCGTCATCGCCTTCATCGACCTCGGATCGCGCCGGCGTCAGGCGCGGGAAGGACACGGCAGATGACGACACCGACCTCGGCGCGTCCGCGCCGTCGCCGCCTCCCGTGGATCCTCGCCGGGGTGTCGGCGTTCGTTGTGCTCGGGATCATCGCGGCGTTCGTGGTGCCGCCGTTGATCGCACACCGCGACGCCGAAGCCGCGTACGCCGAGGCCATCGCCGCGCGGGACGACGCCCGTGTCGAGTGGGATGAGGCGAGCGCGGCCTTGGACGAAGAACGTGCGCCCGTCGAGGACGTCGTCACGCGAGCGGAGGCCGTCGCAATCGACGAGGTGAAGCCCTACCTCGATGAGGCGCTGTGGGAAGAGGTCGTCCAGCTCGTGGACGAGGTCGCCGAGATCGAGCAGGGCATTCCGGACAGCGACGACGCGCCCGCCGCCGAAGCGACGGAAGCGCCAGAAGACATCGAAGCGCTCCGCGAAGCGACGGATCGGGCGCGGGACGCGGCAGAGGCGTACGAGGACGGTGCGGCGGCATTCGCCGCGGCGGCGGAGGCGCTGGCGGATGCCGTGCCGCGGCTCGAGCAGACGACCACCTCGTTGCGGGAGACGATCACGGAGACGGCCGACCGACTCGAGGAGGAGAACATCTCCGCCGAGAGCGTCGCGCGGATCCGCATGCATGCCGCGGCGCGCCTCGCCGCCACGAGCGAAGAGAATGTCTCGGCGTACGTGTCGCAGTACGCGACGCGCGCGCAGGAGGTCGAGGAATCCCAGGCCGCCGAGCTCGCGGAGAAGGATCAGGGCGACGGCCTCGTGGAGGTGCGCCTCGAGATCGAGGAGTTCGTCCGCTCCATCACGGGTGCCGCGCGCGTCGACTTCGACTGGGAGCCGATCGTCAACGGCCTCGGCGACGGCGTCTCGGCCGGTGGGATGGTCGAGTGGCAGTACTCCGACGGCGGCTACGCGACGATGACACTGTCGAACAGCGTCGCCGCGTACTGGCCGGATGAGCGGTTCGAGAGCCTCGTCGTGCACGAATCCGGCCACGTCATCACGTCGCAGTGCCGCGAGATGCTGCTCGACACCTTCGATGGCGACGTCGAGATGATGGCGACGGCGTGGGCGATCGGGATGGGCTACACCAACACGTGGGGCAACGGCGTCGATTTCTACTACGACGGGGTGTGGCCGCCGGACGACCTCATCGAGGAGTCGAAGAGCTGCCGCTGACCGGGCGCTTCAGCTTCATGACGAGGGCGACGTAGGCGGCCGCAGAGAGGGCCGCGAGCACCATGTGGACGCCGACGAGGAGCGGGGGCAGGGCGGCGTTCGCCTGCCAGACGCCGACGAGGACCTGCACGACGAGCACGACGAGGAACGCGGTCGACCACGCCCGCGTGGGCAGCGCGCGGATCCACGCGATGACGGTGATGGCGAGCGCGAGCGCCGACAACGCGTAGCCGGGCCATGAGTGCACGTGCGCGAGGATCGTGGCGTCGAAGCCGTCGCGGACCACGTACTCGTCGCCCGAGTGCGGACCGTTCGCCGTGGTGAGCACGCCGAACGCGATCGTCGCGGCGAGCACGAGGGATCCGACGTGCACGAGGATCGCATACCCGCGCGACACGGCGAGCTCGCGCCGGCCCGAGGTCGCGTTCATGCGCACGAGGAACGCGGCCGTCACGCACACGAGCAGGAGCGACGAGGCGTAGTGGAACCCGACGATGAACGGGTTCAGCCCGGTCAGCACGGCGCTGCCACCCACGACCGCCTGCGCCATCACGCCGACGAGCACGATCCAGGCGAGCGTCACGAGGTCGCGGCGCACGCGCGTGATGACGAGCGAATGCACCGCGCCGGCGACGGCCGCGAGGAGCAGCACGACCGACAGGGGAACCGCGCCGGAGAAGCCCATCGCCGTGAATCCGAGGTAAGCGCCGATCGCGCCGACGACCCCGCCGACTGCGAAGACGAGCGCCGGAACGAGCGAGCGGCGACCGCCCGCGGCGTGCAGCACGAGGAGGAGGACGACGAGCGCCACAATGCCGACGATGCCCGTCATCGTGCGGTTGCCGAACTCGATGATGCCGTGGATCCCGAGCTCCGCGGTCGGCACGAGCGAGTCGGGCGTGCACATCGGCCATTCCGAGCACCCGAGCCCGGATCCGGTCAACCGCACCGCGCCACCCGTCGCGATAATCAGGACCTCGGCGACGAACGACAACCAGGCGAAGATCCTGAGTGCGGGCGAGATCGGCATGCGGCGGCTCCTGTACCTGCCCTGAGCGTTACGCCGAAACGGGCGAGGCACGGGGCGAAACCTGTAGAATTGAGTGATGAAGGATTCGTACGCGATGCGTGCGTGATCCGAGAACAGTCTAGGCGCGCAATCTGCGCCAACAATGAGGACCCGACCACACCACGTCCGCTCCGGCGCGGTGGAGCAGCTGACACTGTTCGAGGTCCACGAGGAGAGTGTGAGGCGACATGTCCGATGTGCTGATCGACCGTCCCGAGCTCGAGAGTCTGGGGGTGTACGAGTTCGGCTGGCATGACTCCGACGTTGCCGGCGCGAGCGCCCAGCGCGGCCTGAGTGAGGCCGTCGTGCGCGACATCTCCCGTCTGAAGGGCGAAGAAGAGTGGATGCTCAAGACGCGTCTCAAGGCGCTCAAGCTCTTCGATAAGAAGCCGATGCCCACGTGGGGTGCGGACATCACCGCCATCGACTTCGACAACATCAAGTACTTCGTGCGCACGACCGAGAAGCAGGCACAGTCCTGGGAGGACCTGCCCGACGACATCAAGAACACGTACGAGCGGCTGGGTATCCCGCAGGCCGAGCGCGAGCGTCTCGTTGCCGGTGTCGCCGCCCAGTACGAGTCCGAGGTCGTCTACCACCAGATCCGCGAGGACCTGGAGGAGCAGGGTGTCATCTTCATGGACACCGACACGGCGCTCCGCGAGCACCCCGAGTTCTTCGAGGAGTACTTCGGCACCGTCATCCCGTCCGGCGACAACAAGTTCGCCGCACTCAACACCGCCGTCTGGTCGGGCGGCTCCTTCGTCTATGTGCCGAAGGGCGTGCACGTCGAGATCCCGCTCCAGGCCTACTTCCGGATCAACACCGAGAACATGGGGCAGTTCGAGCGCACGCTGATCATCGCGGACGAGGGAAGCTACGTTCACTACATCGAGGGCTGCACGGCTCCGATCTACAAGAGCGACTCGCTGCACTCGGCCGTCGTCGAGATCATCGTGAAGAAGAACGCCCGCGTGCGTTACACGACGATCCAGAACTGGTCGAACAACGTCTACAACCTCGTCACGAAGCGCGCGATCGCGGAAGAGGGCGCGACGATGGAGTGGGTCGACGGCAACATCGGATCCAAGGTCACGATGAAGTACCCGTCGATCTTCCTCGTGGGCGAGCACGCGAAGGGCGAGACGCTGTCCGTGGCGTTCGCCGGTCCGGGCCAGCACCAGGACGCGGGCGCGAAGATGATCCACATGGCGCCGTACACGCAGTCGTCGATCGTCTCGAAGTCGATCGCACGAGGCGGCGGACGTGCGGGTTACCGCGGCGAGGTGCGCGTCGACGAGAAGGCGCATCACTCGTCCAACTCGGTCATCTGTGACGCGTTGCTCGTCGACACGAAATCGCGCTCCGACACCTATCCGGCGATCGACATCCGCGTCGACGACGTCGTCCTCGGCCACGAGGCGACCGTGTCGAAGGTCAGCGAAGAGCAGCTGTTCTACCTCATGAGCAGGGGCCTCGAAGAGACTGAGGCGATGTCGATGATCGTGCGTGGCTTCATCGAGCCGATCGCTCGTGAGCTGCCGATGGAATACGCGCTGGAACTCAACAAGCTCATCGAGATGGGCATGGAAGGATCGGTCGGCTAACGATGACGACTGACACGACGGCGCCCGCAGCGGCGCAGGATCAGCACGGCCACGTGGACCCGGCGCGTGCACTCGTCGGGGCACGGGACGATGTGACCGTTC
>DWXU01000212.1:0-2875 GCA_019119065.1 Candidatus Microbacterium pullistercoris
GAGGATGGCTGATGCCTGAGGGAGACACCGCGCACCGCACCGCGCGGCGCCTGCACGAGGTGCTCGCGGGCCAGGTGCTCACGGCGTTCGACCTGCGCGTGCCGCAGGCCGCGACGGCCGATCTGACCGGCCAGCGGGTCGAGTCGGTCCGCGCGGTGGGCAAACACCTCCTGCACCGCGTCGGCGAGTTCGTGCTCCATACGCACCTCAAGATGGAGGGCGAGTGGCACACCTACCCGCGCGGCGACCGGTGGCGTCGACCCGCCTTCCAGGCGCGCGCCATCCTCGCGACCGACGAGTGGCAGACGGTCGGCTTCGACCTCGGCGTCGTCGAACTCCTCCCCCGCGACCGCGAACGCGACGCGATCGCGCACCTCGGGCCGGATCCGCTGGGACCCGAGTGGGATCCCGACCTCGTCACCGCGCGCCTCGCGGCGGACCCGCGCCCCGCGCACGTCGCCCTGCTCGACCAGCGCAACGTCGCCGGGTTCGGCAACGAGTACGCCAACGAACTGCTCTTCCTGCGCGGCGTCGAGCCGCACACGCCCATGTCGCGCGTCGATGTCCCTGCGCTCGTCGCGCTCGGAGCCCGAGCTATACGCAGCAACCTCGCGCGTCCCGTCCGGACGTTCACCGGCGACACGCGCCGCGGCCGCGACCACTGGGTGTACGGGCGCACGGACCTACCCTGCCGACGCTGCGGCACCGTGATCCGCGAGACGGCGCTCGGCGACGCCACACGCGAACGCCGCGTGTTCTGGTGCCCGAGCTGCCAGGCGTCGCGCGATTGACCCTCGCGCCGATTCGGGCACGGCACTACGGTGGCCGCATGACACGCACCGATCGCGCGAGCCTCCTCGTACACGTCGACCGCGCGGCCGCCTTCGCCGCCCTCACCGAAGCCGACGCGCTTGCGACGTGGTTGCCGCCCGCGGACATGCGCGGGCGGTTCGAATCGTTCGAGATGCGCACGGGCGGCGCGTACCGACTTGTCCTCACGTACGACGACGCCAGCGGATCCCCGGGGAAGACGACCGCGGATGAAGACGTCTCGAACGTGCGGATCCGGGAGATCGTCCCCGGAGAACGCGTCGTTCAGGAGATCGAGTTCGAGGCGACGGACCCGAACCTGCAGGGCATGATGACGATGGAATGGAACCTCCACGACGACCCCGCCGGCACCATCGTGGAGATCGTCGCGCGCGATGTTCCCCTCGGCGTCGCGGCGCGCGATCACGCCGCGGGGCTCACCTCGTCGCTGGCGAACCTCGCTGCCTTTCTCGAACCGGAGCATTGATACCCCCTAGGGGTATCATGGGGCGAACGTTCGCGCGGGAAGTCGGAGGACACGCGATGAGCCAGCACGACGCACACGCCAGCGATGGCGGGAACACCGGCCACGCAGGGCACGTGCACGCAGACCCTGCGGGTCACGCGGGACACGACCACGGTGACCACGTCGGTCAGTTCCGGCGTCTGTTCTGGATCATGCTCGTCCTCGCGATCCCGACCGTCGGGCTGTCGCCGATGTTCGCGTCGTTCTTCGGCTACCCGTTGCCGGACGCCGCATGGATCCCCTGGGTCTCGCCCGTGCTGGGCACCGTCATGTACGCGTGGGGCGGCGTGCCGTTCCTGACGGGCGCGGTCAGCGAGCTGCGCGCCCGGCAGCCGGGCATGATGCTGCTCATCGGCCTCGCGATCACCGTCGCCTTCGTCGCGTCGTGGGGCTCGACCCTCGGGGTCATCGACGCGCAGCTCGACTTCTGGTGGGAACTCGCGCTGCTGATCGTCATCATGCTGCTCGGCCACTGGATCGAGATGCGCTCACTCGCGCAGACGACCTCCGCGCTCGACTCGCTCGCCGCGCTCCTTCCCGACGAGGCCGAACGCGTCGAGGGCGACACCACCGTCACGGTCGCGCCGGCCGAGCTGCGCGCAGGCGACGTCATCGTGATCCGGCCCGGCGGGCGCGTGCCCGCGGACGCTCGCGTCGTCGACGGATCGGCGAGCATGGACGAGTCGATGATCACGGGAGAATCGCACCCCGTCCACCGCGCGGCCGGCGACACCGTCGTGGCCGGAACGGTCGCAACCGACTCGGGGATCCGCGCGGAGGTCACCGCGACCGGGGACGAGACGGCGCTCGCGGGGATCCAGCGCCTCGTGGCCGACGCGCAGACCTCGTCATCGCGAGCGCAGCGCCTCGCCGACCGCGCCGCCGCGTGGCTATTCTGGTACGCGCTCGGCGCCGCCGTCCTCACCGCGCTCGTGTGGACGATGATCGGGCGCCCGGACGAGGGCGTCGTGCGCACCATCACGGTGCTCGTCATCGCCTGTCCGCACGCACTCGGACTCGCGATCCCCCTCGTCGTGTCGATCTCGACCGAGCGGGCAGCGCGCGGCGGTGTGCTCGTGAAGGACCGACTCGCCGTCGAGACGATGCGCACGGTCGACGTCGTGCTGTTCGACAAGACGGGAACGCTCACGAAGGGCACCCCGGCGGTCACGGGCGTCGACGCGACCGCCGGTGACAGCGACCGCGTGCTCGCCCTCGCGGCGGCCGCGGAGACCGACTCGGAGCATCCGCTCGCCCGTGCCATCGTGGCCGCGGCCCGAGACCAGGACCTCGAGATCCCGAGCGCGACGAACTTCTCCTCCTCCCCCGCCGTCGGTGTGACCGCGACCGTCGAGGGCCAGACCGTGCGGGTGGGCGGACCGGCGCTCCTCGACGAGGAGTCGGCCAACGAGCGCCCGATCGCCGACGCGTGGCGCGACGAAGGCGCGATCATCCTGCATGTCGTCGTCGACGGATCCACCGCGGGTGCGCTGCGCCTCGCCGACGAGATCCGCGACGAATCGCGCGAGGCCGTCGACG
>DWXU01000213.1:0-3829 GCA_019119065.1 Candidatus Microbacterium pullistercoris
GACACGGAAGAGGTCACTGGTTCGATCCCAGTATCGCGCACACAGAACCCTCGGCCCCGCCGGGGGTTTTCTCGTTGCTTCCCCCGGGCGCCGTCCGGATACACGCCGCCCCTGTCTGATCGGACCCTGCGGCGCACGGGAATAGGATGGACGGGTGACTACCGGATTCGATCTGTTCCCCGAAAAGAACGTCGTCGCGATGCGCGTCGATGGCACGCTGACCGACCTCGCCGCCGAGGTCACGGACACGCAGCAGGCCGAACCGGTCATGATCGACAGCGAGGACGGCCTGGACATCCTCCGGCACTCGACCGCGCACGTGCTCGCGCAGGCGGTACAGCGCTTGAACCCCGGCGCAAAGCTCGGCATCGGCCCGTTCATCACCGACGGTTTCTACTACGACTTCCAGGTCGCGGAACCCTTCACTCCGGAAGACCTCAAGGCGATCAAGAAGGAGATGCAGCGCATCGTCAAAGAGGGCCAGCGCTTCGTGCGCCGCGCCGTCAGCGATGACGAGGCGCGAATCGAACTCGCCGGTGAGCCGTTCAAGCTCGAGCTCATCGAGCTCAAGGGCGGCAAGAAGGAGGCGGCCGAGGGGGCGAGCGTCGAGGTCGGCTCCGGTGAGCTGACGATCTACGACAACGTCGCCCCGAAGTCCGGCGAGACCCGGTGGGGAGACCTCTGTCGGGGACCGCACGTGCCGACGACACGCATGGTCGGCAACGGCTGGGACATCCTTCGTGTCGCGGGAGCGTACTGGCGCGGGAGCGAGAAGAACCCGCAGCTGCAGCGCATCTACGGCACCGCGTGGCCGACCAAGGACGAGCTGGTCGCCTACAAGGACCGCCTGGCCGAGGCGGCGAAGCGCGACCACCGCAAGCTCGGGCGCGAACTCGACCTGTTCTCGTTTCCCGACGAGATCGGATCCGGGCTGTCGGTCTGGCATCCGAAGGGGGGCATCGTGCGCGGCGAGATGGAGCAGCATGCCCGTCGCGCCCACATCGACAACGGCTACACCTACGTGTATACGCCGCACATCAGCAAGAGCGACCTGTTCCACACCTCGGGTCACCTCGAGACGTACGCGGAGGGCATCTGGCCGCCCATCCGCATGGACGAGGAGCGGGACGAGAACGGCGAGATCACCAAGCAGGGCGCGGACTACTACCTGAAGCCCATGAACTGCCCGATGCACATCATGATCTACAAGGAGCGTGCGCGCAGCTATCGCGATCTCCCGCTCCGGTATGCCGAGAACGGCACCGTGTATCGCAACGAGCTGTCGGGCGCGCTGCACGGTCTCACGCGTGTACGCGGATTCACCCAGGACGACTCGCACCTGTTCGTCACTCCCGAGCAGCTCGAGGGCGAGGTCACGAAGGTCCTCGAGTTCATCATCGCGATGCTGCGCGATTTCGGCCTCGACCAGTTCGAACTCGAGCTGTCGATGCGCGACGACGAGAAGTCGAAGTGGATCGGATCCGACGAGTTCTGGGAGTACTCGACGAACGCGCTGCGCAACGTCGCCGTCGCGAGCGGACTGAAGCTCACCGAGGTTCCGGGCGAGGCCGCGTTCTACGGACCCAAGATCGACCTCAAGACGCGCGACGCCCTCGGCCGCGTGTGGCAGCTGTCGACCGTGCAGGTGGATCCGAACCTGCCGGAGCGGTTCGAGCTCGAGTACACGGCGGCGGACGGCTCCCGGCAGCGGCCGATCATGATCCATCGCGCCCTCTTCGGCTCGATCGAGCGCTTCTTCGCGATCTTGCTCGAGCACTACGCGGGCGACTTCCCGCTGTGGCTCGCCCCGGTGCAGATCATGGGCGTGCCGGTCGCCGAAGAGTACGCCGACTACGTCGACGACGCCGCCGCGCGCTTCCGAGCCGCGGGGGTGCGTGTCGAGGTCGATCACTCGGCCGACCGCATGCCGAAGAAGATCCGGACGCACACGACGCAGAAGGTGCCGCTCCTCATGATCGCGGGGGAGCAGGACCGCTCGGCCGGCACTGTGTCGTTCCGCTTCCGCGACGGTTCGCAGCTCAACGGGGTGCCGATCGCCGAGGCCGTGGACCTCGTGACCGGACTGATCGACGAGAAGCGGCTCGTGCTGAGCGACGCCGACGTCCAGCGGGAGAGCGCGTGACGGATCCGCGCGAAGAGTTCCGCGAGCTGGAGTCGGCAGACGAGCTCGGCGGAGTCCGCGATGGGTTCCAGCGGCTGTGGACGCCGCACCGCATGGCGTACATCGCCGCGGGCGCCGAGGTGAATCGCGGCAGCGGATGCCCGTTCTGCGCGGCGCCGGAGAAGTCTGACGCCGATGGCCTCATCGTGTACCGCGGAACGCACGCGTACGCCTTGATGAACCTGTTCCCGTACAACGCGGGCCACATGCTCATCTGCCCGTACCGCCACGTCGGCGTGTACGACGAGGCGAGCCCGGAGGAGATCGACGAGATCTCGCGGATCACGCAGACCGCGATGCGCGTCATGCGCACGGCCTCGGGCTGCCACGGCTTCAATATCGGCATGAACCAGGGCGAGGTGGCCGGCGCCGGTGTCGAGGAGCATCTGCACCAGCACATCGTGCCGCGGTGGCGATCCGACGCGAACTTCCTGCCCATCATCGGGCGCACGAAGGCGCTGCCACAGCTGCTCGGCGATGTCCGCCAGGCGCTCGCCGACGCCTGGCCCGCCTGACGCACCCTTCTCGCTAAGCGTCGGCCTCGGCGATCGCCGCGGCCAGGCGCGCCATGGCGTCATCCGCGAGGTGGTGCGCCGTCACGCGCAGGTGATGCGACGGCGCCGCCTCCGATGCGACGCGGAACTCGTCAC
This sequence comes from Candidatus Microbacterium pullistercoris, assembly GCA_019119065.1. Lineage (GTDB taxonomy): Bacteria > Actinomycetota > Actinomycetes > Actinomycetales > Microbacteriaceae > Microbacterium > Microbacterium pullistercoris. The sequence continues at coordinate 2,833 of DWXU01000213.1, forward strand.
CGGGTCGAACGAGCCACCCCAGGGCGCGAAGTCGTGCGGCGACGTCGCGCGCGGGGCTCGTCACCGGCACCCAGACGTTGAGGCCGTCGCTCGGCACGACGCGGATCCCGTGCGTCGCCAATGCGCGGCAGAAGGCCGCGTTGCGCGCCACATAATGATCGGCCGCGGCATCGATCCGCGCGCGCACGTCGCCGTCGGTCAGCAGCGCGAGCGCGAGGCGCTGCAACAGGTGACTCACCCAGGCGGTGCCGGGCCGTAGGCGGATCCCGAGTCGCTCGGCGGTGTGGGGGTCGGAGCCGACCAGCGCGATGCTCATGTCGGGGCCCAGGAACTTCGAGACGGAGCGGATCAGGGCCCACCGGCGATGCCCGGCGGGAATGATCGAGCGATACGGCGCGCGTGACAGGAGCGAGAAGTGATCGTCCTCGATCACCGCGATGTCCGGAAGATCGGCGATGAGATCTCGGAGCGCCGAGGCGCGGCGTACGGAGAGCGATGCTCCCGTCGGATTCTGCGCGCGCGGGGTGCACACGATCGCGCGCGCGCCGGCCGCGATCGCGCGCTCGAGGCCGTCTCGGGTCATTCCTTCGTCGTCGACGGGCACGGGGATCCCGCGATAGCCGCCCACGCGCAGCGTGTGGATTCCGGTGAGGAAGCCGGGATCCTCGACGGCCACGGCATCGCCGGGTGCGAGCAGCCCGGTGAAGAGCCGGTCGAGCGCGTCCGCGGCGCCGCTCGTGACGGTGATCCGCATGCGATCAGCGGACACGTCGAGGTCGGCGGCAAGCTGTTCCGCGGCCCACTGCTCGAGCCCCGGATCGACGACCGGCGCACCGTAGAGCACGGGGCGGCCCACGACGCCCGCGAGGACCGTCGTCGGGTCGGGGATGAGAGCGGGATCCGGGTTCCCCGCGGCGGCATCGACCGCGCCGGCGACCTCGGCGTACCCCTCGCGCGCGACGCTGTCCAGCGACGCCACGCGCGTTCCGGCCCGCCC
>DWXU01000214.1:0-27636 GCA_019119065.1 Candidatus Microbacterium pullistercoris
GCGGTGCCGAAGGTCAACAAGGTGCGCGCTCGATTCGCGGAGTACGCTCGCGCCTGACGCGCGCGTCTCGAGGTGGTAACCGGGCGTGTCCACAGGCGCGAATATGCCCGGATTCATCCACATTGCGGGTCTCGACGCCCCGTGAGCCGACGATGCTCAGCATCCTTGACCCACGGGCCGGAGGTCGGCCCGTGGGAAGGGATGGAGACATGACCGAGCACATTTCGATCATCGGCAACGTCGGAACCGAGCCGAGTGTCGAGAAGACGAACGCGGGCGTCACCTACACACGGTTTCGCGTGGGCTGCAGCCAGCGGATCCGCGACCACGAAACGGGCGAGTGGCGCGACGGCGAATCGAACTGGTACAACGTCTTCGCGTATGGCACGCTCGCAGAGAACGTGATCAAATGCGTCGGCAAGGGGCGACGGATCCTCGCGACTGGCACGTTGCGAGTGCGGCGCTGGGAACGGGACGAGCGCTCGGGAACGAGCGTGGACCTCACCGCCGAGGCGATCGGGCCAGACCTGCGGTGGGGAAAGGTGACGGGATTCGAGCGCACCGTCGGCGGTCGCAAGCGCGAGGACCAGGGGGACGGCGACGACCAGTGGTTGCCGCCGGTCGGCGCGGCGGAGACGTCCGCAGAGGCTCCGGAGAGCGTCGCCGATGACGACGTGGGCCCCGCGGACCGCGAGCGGGCGGAGGAACAGGTGCCCACGCCATTCTGACCGGCAGGTCGCTCGGCGTGGCCCGAAGCGTGCCCGGCCCGGAATCGCGCGGCGCGCTCCCGTACACTGGTCATCAATATGGCTGAGTACATTTACCAGATGGTGCGCGCCCGCAAAAAGGTGGGCGACAAGCTGATCCTCGACGATGTCACGATGTCGTTCCTGCCCGGAGCGAAGATCGGCATGGTCGGTCCGAACGGCGCCGGAAAATCGACGATCCTCAAGATCATGGCCGGTCTCGACCAGCCGTCGAACGGTGACGCGGCGTTGACCCCCGGCTTCTCCGTGGGGATCCTCATGCAGGAGCCCGAGCTGGACGAGTCGAAGACCGTCCTCGAGAACGTCGAGGAGGGTGTCGGCGAGATCAAGGGCAAGATCGACCGGTTCAATGAGATCTCGTCGCTGATGGCGGAGCCGGATGCCGACTTCGATGCGCTGCTCGAGGAGATGGGCAAGCTCCAGGAAGACATCGACAACGCCGACGCGTGGGACCTCGATGCCCAGCTCGAGCAGGCGATGGACGCGCTGCGCACGCCCCCGGGTGACGCGAAGATCGAGCACCTCTCGGGCGGTGAGAAGCGCCGCGTCGCGCTCTGCAAGCTGCTGCTGGAGAAGCCCGACCTGCTGCTGCTCGACGAGCCGACGAACCACCTCGACGCCGAGAGCGTACTCTGGCTCGAGCAGCACCTGAAGGCATACCCCGGTGCTGTCATCGCGATCACTCACGACCGGTACTTCCTCGACCACGTCGCGGAGTGGATCGCCGAGGTCGATCGCGGCCGGCTGTACCCGTATGAGGGCAACTACTCGACCTATCTCGAGAAGAAGGCCGAGCGCCTCGACGTGCAGGGCAAGAAGGATGCGAAGCTGCAGAAGCGCCTCCGGGACGAACTGGAGTGGGTGCGTTCGAGCACCAAGGGGCGTCAAGCGAAGTCGAAGGCACGCCTCGCTCGGTACGAGGAGATGGCTGCGGAGGCCGAGCGCACCCGCAAGCTCGACTTCGAGGAGATCCAGATCCCGCCGGGGCCGCGTCTCGGTAGCGTCGTGATCGAGGCGAAGAACCTCGAGAAGGGGTTCGACGACCGCACGCTCATCAAGGATCTGAGCTTCAGCCTGCCGCCGAACGGCATCGTCGGCGTGATCGGTCCGAATGGCGTCGGCAAGACCACGCTCTTCAAGACGATCGTAGGGCTCGAGCCACTCGACGGCGGCGACCTCAAGGTCGGCGAGACGGTCAAGCTCAGCTACGTCGACCAGACGCGCGGCGGTATCGATCCCGAGAAGAACGTGTGGGAGGTTGTCTCCGACGGTCTCGACATCATGGTCGTCGGCAAGACCGAGGTTCCCTCGCGCGCCTACGTGTCGAAGTTCGGCTTCAAGGGGCCTGACCAGCAGAAGAAGTCGGGTGTGCTGTCGGGCGGTGAACGCAACCGTCTCAACCTCGCGCTCACGCTCAAGCAGGGCGGCAACGTTCTGTTGCTTGACGAGCCGACGAACGACCTCGACGTCGAGACCCTGCAGTCGCTCGAGAACGCGCTGCTCGAGTTCCCGGGCTGCGCTGTGGTCGTCACGCACGATCGGTGGTTCCTCGACCGCATCGCGACGCACATCCTCGCGTATGAGGGCACGGCGGAGAACCCCGCGAACTGGTACTGGTTTGAGGGCAACTTCGAGGCGTACGAGCAGAACAAGATCGAACGCCTCGGACCGGACGCCGCGCGCCCGCACCGCACGACCCACCGCAAGCTCACACGCGATTGAGTCGAGAGCGGAACGAGCTCGCTCGTTCCCGCTGAGCCGATTGAGTGTGTTGACGAGCGAAGCGAGAAACACGCGCGACTGAGTCTGCGCACGTCGCCACTGCAGACAAGGGAACGCCCCGAGGAAAGACTCCTCGGGGCGTTCCGTCACTACAGGGTTCTACTGCTGGATCCAGTCGAACTGGTCACCGTTCTCTTCGATCCAGGCGTCCACGGCGTCTTCCGGCGCGCCGTCGTACTCGTCGCCGGTCACGAGGCCTTCGAGCGAGCCGTACTGTTCGTCGTCGAGCTTGATCTGCTCAAGGAGCTCGGTGGCCTCGGGGAATTCCTCGCTGAAGCCCGTGTGCGCGACCATGTTGAGCGTCTCAGGCTCACCCATGGCGCCCTTCGGGTCCTCGAGGTCCTTCACGTCGTAGTCGTTGTACGCCCAGAACGGACGCCACAGCGTCACGACGATGTCATCCTCGGCTGCCATCGCGGTGTCGAGCTCCGCGAGCATGCCCGCGGTCGACGATGTGACGAGCTCGTAGTCGTCATCAAGACCGTACTCAGGCATCATCGAGTCCTGCGTCACTCCGGTGAGGCCGGCGCCCGGCTCGATGCCGATGATCTGGCCGTCGAAGCGGTCGGCCTGACCGACGAGATCCTCGATCGAGTTGACGTCGTCCATGTAGTTCGGCACAGCGATCGTGAGGACGGCTCCCTCGTAATAGGCACCGAGGTCCTCGAGGTCATCGCCGTACTCCTCCATGTACTGCGCGTGCGTGACTTCGGGCCACGCGGAGGGGTAGATGTCGACGTCGCCGCGAGCGAGAGCGGTGTACAGGGGGCCTGCCTCGCTGAGCTCCTCGAACTCGACGGTGTAGCCGAGCTTCTCGAGCTGGTCCTGCGCGAGATAGGCCATGCTGAGGCCGTCCGTCCACGACGGGAGGAAGCCGAGCGTGATCGTGCCGAGGTCCTCGGCGCCGCCCTCAGTTCCGGAGTCTCCGTTGTCGGTGGAGTCCGATCCGTCGGTCGCGCAGCCGGCGAGAACGAGGCCTCCTGCGAGGCCGACAGCGAGGAGGCTGGCAAGCTTGTGCTTTTTCATCATGTGATGATTCCTTTCCTTCAATGCACTCGGTAATGGTCTTGGGAATCCGCGTCGAAGCGGGCCCGCTCAGGCGCAGGCGCGACCGAATGATGCCCGTGCGCGGGGAGCAGTGCGCAGTTAGAACGGTCCCGGATTGCGCTTCGGGCCGACCGCGATGCGCTGTTCGGCATCCGCCGCGGCCTCAGTGGACGCAGTCGGTGCCGCTGAGGCGTTGACTCTCCGCGTGGCGCGTGCGCGCGAGAGAATGCCCAGGAGCGACCAGCGGTACTCGCTCGGCGTTCCGAGCGCGGCGGTGACGCGGTCCAAGTAGACGGCGATCAACACGACGCCCAGACCGGCTTCGACACCGAGAGCGACGTTGATCGTCGACAGCGCGGCGACGACCTCCTTGCCGAGACCATCGGCACCGGCCATACCCGCGATCACCGCCATCGACAGTGCCAGCATGATGACCTGGTTGATTCCGGCCATGATCGTAGGCGCGGCCTGGGGGAGCTGGATGCCGACGAGAACCTGACCGGGGCGCGCCCCAAACGCCTGGCCTGCTTCGACGGTTTCGGCGTCGACACCGCGGATTCCGAGCTCCGTGAGCCGGACGCCAGGGGGGAGCGAGAAGATGACCGTCGCGATGACGCCGGGAACGAACCCCACGCCGAAGAACACGATCACCGGGATGAGGTATACGAGGGAGGGCATTGTCTGCATGAAGTCGAGCACGGGCTTCACGATCGCGCTCACAGTATTGTTCCGCGCCGCCCAGATGCCCACCGGAACAGCGATGATGACCGTGACGATCGCAGCGACGAGGACGAGCGCGAGCGTCTGCATCGAGGTCTCCCACTGATCGACCCCGACGATGACGGTGAACATGAGGACGGTCCCCACGGCGAGCTGCCACGAGCGGAAGACCCACGCGATCAACGCGAACACGATGATCATCACGACGGCCGGCGGCGCGTTGAGCGCGTCGGCGAGCCCGTCGACGAGCGTCTGCACGACGGTCGAGATCACGTCGAGGAGGGCCTTGAGGTTGTCGCGGATCCAGTCGACCGCGACGGCGCCCCACTCGCCGATGGGAATGCGGAAGTTCTCGAGCATCAGCGGGCCTCCTCGCTTCCGGCGATATGCGCTTCGACCGGTTCGCCGTCCGCGCTGACCGCAAGCAGTTCATCCACGACGGTGGACGGGACCGGTTGAGCCGGCAGCGTGATCTCCTCGGTGGCGTTCGGGCCCGGGCCCAACGCGGCGAGCAACGTGACGCGAGGGATCACGCCGACGAGCTTGTCGTCGGCGTCGGTGACGGCGACCGCGAGCTTCGACTCGACGGCCGGCACGAACAGGTCGACGAGCACGTCGTCGACGTCCACCGGAGCCGCGTCGTTCCTGATGATGCTCTCGATCGAGCGCTCGCCCTTGCGAACGAGCTTGAGGGCATCGCGGTCCTCGACCGTGCCGAGGAGGTGCCGCTCCCGATCGATCACGTACGCGGCGCTCGAGTACGCGTCGCGCATCGTCTTCAGCGCGGCGCGCGGGCCGGAGGTCGACGAGACGACCGCGACCGGGCGCTCCATCACGTTCGACGCCGTGAGCACGCGGGCGCGGTCGACGTCCTGCACGAACTGCTCGACGTAGTCGTTCGCCGGGTCGGTGAGGATGTCCTCCGGCGTGCCGATCTGCACGATGCGCCCGTCGCGCATGACCGCGATGCGGTCGCCGAGGAACATTGCCTCGTTGAGGTCGTGGGTGATGAAGACGATCGTCTTCTGCAGCTTCTGCTGCAGCTCGACCAGTTGCTCTTGCATCTCTCGGCGGATGAGCGGGTCGAGCGCGCTGAACGCCTCGTCCATGAGCATGATGTCCGTGTCAGCGGCGAGGGCGCGGGCGATGCCGACACGCTGCTGCATGCCTCCGGAGAGCTGGCTCGGGAACTTCTCGCCCCATCCGGTCAGCCCGACGAGGTCGAGCATTTCGCGCGCCTTGTCCATGCGCTCGGTCCTGCCCACGCCCTGCAGCTCGAGCGGGTAAGCGACGTTGTCGGCCACCGTGCGGTGGGGCAGCAGCGCGAAGTGCTGGAAGACCATCGAGATGTGGTCGCGTCGAATCTCGCGCAGCTTCTTGTCGGAGATGTCGGTGATCTCCTGGTCGTCGATCGTGATTCGGCCGTCGGTCGCGTCGTGCAGGCCGTTGATCATGCGGATCAGGGTCGACTTGCCGGATCCGGACAGTCCCATCACGACGAAGATCTCACCGCGTCGTACTTCGAACGACGCATCGATCACGGCGGCGGTGACACCGTCGAGGTCGTCGCGGGCGGTTCCGCGCTTCAGTTTGTCGACTGCTTCGTGGATGCGTCGGCCGAAGACCTTGTACAGTCCTTCGGCGCGGACCAGCACCTCATTGGCGTTATCGGTCACGTTCTCCTGCGTCGGGCGCGCCCTCTGACGCAACGCGCGCGCTCGACCCCCGGGTTGGCGGATCGTGGAAGATCATCATCAGCGGCCGTGTCGTACGCGTCACCGCGAGCGGGATGGGGACGTCGGTTGCGTGTCGACATCCCTACAGTCTCAGGATACGCATATCTACATGGGAGTCCTCAAACGAGACCGGCACACGCGCTCGACGTTATGTAATCGTGAGGGCGGAGCCGCTGCCCCCTGGGATGCGAGAAGATGGAAGGGACCCCGTCGATCAGGAGCCCGCGAATGCCCACACCACTCGGAGCGTCGCTGCGTGACGACTTCCCGTACTTCGCCGCGCACCCCGGCGCGGTCTATCTCGATTCCGCCGCAACGGCGCAGCGCCCGGCCGCCGTCATCGACGCGGAGGCGAACTTCGTGCGCAGAGACTATGCGGCCGTGCATCGCGGATCCTCGATGGCGGTGGGCGAGGCGACCAGCGCGTTCGAGGACGCCAGGGCACGAGTCGCGGCGTTCGTGGGCGCGGGTGAACGCGAGATCGTGTGGACGCAGAACGCGACCGACGCACTGAACATCATCGCGCTCGGGATGTCCGAGGCCTCCGCCGGACTCGGCGACCCGCGCTTCGCGCTGGAAGCGGGCGACGAGATCCTCGTCACGGAGGCGGAACACCACGCGAACCTCATCCCGTGGCAGCGGCTCGCGGCGCGGACCGGTGCGGTCCTGAGGTGGGCGCCCGTCGATGAGCATGGCGTGTGGACCATCGACGGCATGCGCGAGGCGATGAGCGACCGAACGCGCGTGGTCGCGTTCTCGCACGTGTCGAACGTCACCGGACAGATCGCCCCGGTGGCGGACATCGTCGCCCTCGCGCGCGGGCGCGAGGCGTTCACGGTGCTCGACGCGTGTCAGTCGGTGCCGCACATGCCGGTCGACCTCGCCGAGCTCGGCGTCGACTTCGCGGCGTTCTCGGCGCACAAGATGCTCGGCCCGAATGGCATTGGGGCGCTCTACGGACGTTCTGAGCTGCTCGACGCGCTGCCTCCCGCGCGCACCGGCGGATCCATGATCACGGTCGTCTCGATGACGGAAGCCGAGTTTCTGCCCGCGCCCAACCGGTTCGAGGCGGGCACCCAGCCGGTGAGCCAGGCCGTGGGATTCGGCGCGGCCGTCGACTACCTGACCCGCCTCGACATGTCGGCGCTCGCCCGACATGAGCACGAGATCGGCGCTGCGCTGGTCGAGGAGATCGCCGCGGTGCCGGGCGTGCGCGTGGTCGGTCCGCGACATGGTGAGACGCGCGCCGCGCTCGTGAGCTTCATCGTCGACGGCGTGCATGCGCACGACGTCGGCCAGTTCCTCGACGACAGGAGCATCACCGTGAGAACAGGCCATCACTGCGCACAGCCGTTGCACCGCGCGCTCGGGACCCCGTCCACAACGCGCGCGAGCGCGGGTGCGTACTCGACGCTCGACGATGTCGCCGCGCTTGGCGCCGCCCTCGGCGAGGTACGTGGATTCTTCGGAGCGGACCGATGAGCGGCGGCCTCGAGGCGATGTATCAGGAGCTGATCCTGGATCACGCGAAGACACCGGAGGGGAAGGGCGACCCGTCGCAGCACCCCTTCACGCACCACGAACTGAACCCGTCGTGCGGCGATGAGATCACGCTCGGTATCACCGTGCAAGACGACCGGATTACGGGGCTCGCGTGGGACGGCCAGGGCTGCAGCATTTCGATGTCGTCGGCGTCGATCATGAGCGGACTGCTGATGGGCGCGACGCGCGACGAGGCTCAGACGCGGATCGATCAGTTCCGCGAGATGATGCGCTCGCGCGGAGCCGGGGAGCCCGCGGAGGAGCTCGAGGACGCCGCGGCGTTCCAGAACACCGCGAAGTACGTCATGCGCGTCAAGTGCGCGATGCTTGCGTGGGTCGCGCTCGAAGCCGACCTCAAGGCCTCACGCGTCGCGTGAGACCGGCACCCGCATCATGATCTCCTGAGCGACGCTGGCGACAAGCGCGCCGTCGCGGGAGTAGAGGCGCCCGACGTTCATCCCGCGCCCGCCGCGCGAGACGGGCGACTCGGCGACGTAGAGCAGCCAGTCGTCGGCGCGTGCCGCGCGGTGCCACCAGATCGCATGGTCGAGGCTCGCGCTCTTGAGCCCCTCGGTGCGCCACGAGATGCCGGTCGCGCGGAGCGACGACTCCTGGATCGTGAAGTCGCTCATGTAGGCGAGGGCAGCCTGCTGGAGCCGCGGGTCGTCGCCGAGGTCGCGCTTGACGCGGAGCCAGGTTGCCTGGTGCGGCGCCTGCGACGACATCTCGGCGAGTACCGGGCCGGGCACGCGCCGCGCCTCGATCGGATTGCGGCGCATGATCCGCGCGTCATCCTGGGGGCTGGTTCCCGACGCGTCGATGTCTTCGGGAGCGGGCACCTCGGGCATCTCGACCTGATGCGAGAGCCCGGGGTCGTCCTGCTGGAAGGAGATGATGCCGCTGAAGATCGGCACGCCGTCCTGGTATGCCTGCACCCGGCGGCGCGCGAAGGAACGGCCGTCGTGAATCCGGTCGACCGCGAAGGTCGTCGGCAGGCGCACATCGCCGGCGCGGAGGAAGTAGCCGTGGAGCGAATGCGCGGGACGGTCGGCGTCAACCGTACGCGTCGCGGCGATGACGCACTGTGCGACGACCTGACCGCCGTAGATGCGTCCGCCGGGCATCGGGTGCGAGTCGCCGACGAAGATGTCCTCCTCGGTGCGCGCGGCGCCTTCGTCGAGGCGCAGCACGCCGAGCAGCATCTTCACGGGGTCGTTCGGATCGTCCTCGACTGTCACGCGCCTAGTCTAGAGAGGATGAATGAGCGACTCGTACTAGCTGATCCGGAATCCGCGCGAGACGCCCTCACCTTCGCCGGACGCGCGACGCGCGTCGGGGGAGAGGGCGTGCGCCTGCAGGCCGAGAACGGCGTGCTCGTGATGACGGCGGCGGCGCTCGCACCGCGCGGCCTGCTCGATCGCACGCCGACGGTGCTCGCGATGCGCATGTTGCACGCGGATCCGGAACTCGTGTGCGACGTGGTCGTGGAGGAGCTCACCGAGACGTCGGATCCGGGTCAGCTGCAGCTTCCGCAACAGGGCCTCGCGCCAGCGTGGGCCGGGGTCGCCCCGCCGCGCGGCGGCTGGAAGCAGACGGGCGAGATCGCCTCGCAGACACTCGCGACGCGCGCGCAGTGGGGAATCGCCGCCGTCGCTCACCAGGTGCCGACCAACGCGGGCGAGGAAGCGGTGCAGGCCGTGCGCGGATCCGTGTGGGGGCCGGAAGACGACGACCTCGGCGGACTGCCGCTCGGCGTCGCGTTCGCGGCGTTCTCGTTTGGCTTCATCGCGGGCTCAGAGAACGCCCGGGTGTTCAGATCGGGACGCTGGACGCGAGTCTCACTCGCGCGCGGCCACGTGCTCTCGCGCGGCCCGGCGGTGTCCGGACTGACCGCGGTACGCGCGACGGGGTAGGGCGTGTCTCACAATCGCTCGCGACGGCTCCAATTATGAGACACGCTCTAACGCTCGAACGTGTTCACCATCGCGAAGGCCGCGCGTTCCAGATAGTCCCACAGCGTCGCCTCGTGGAGAGGCGAGAGCTCGGCTTCATCGACCGCGACTCGCATCGCGCGCAGCCACCGGTCTCGCGCGTCGGGCGTGATGCGGAACGGCTGGTGACGCAGGCGCAACCGAGGATGGCCGCGCGTGTCGCCGTAGGTGGTCGGGCCGCCCCAGTACTGCTCGAGGAAGAGCCGGAGGCGATCGGCGGCGGGGCCGAGATCCTCCTCCGGGTACATGTCGCGCAGCTCCGCGTCCTCGGCGACCTCGCGGTAGAACACGTCGACGAGGCGTCGGAAGGTGTCGTGTCCGCCGACCTGCTCGTAGAACGTGGGGGCTGCGTCCGTCATCGTTCTTCGTCGGCCTCTGCGTCACGGTTCTGCGCGTCGATGGCCCGCTCGACTCCCGCGAGGTTCTCGGCGACGATGCGGCGCAGTCCGGCGGGGGCGTCGGCGTGCTCGCGGAGCCACTCGCGCGTCGCGTCGCGCAGCTCGGCGTTCGCTAGCGGAGCGGGATAGAGGAGCTCGACGAGGTACGACGCGATCTGGAACGTACGCTCGCGCCACACGCGCTCGATCATGGTGAAGTACGGCCCGACGAATCCGGCGAGATCGTCACGCGAGGCGGCGTGGACGAAGCCGGCCGCGGCCGAACGGATGACGGTGTTCGGCAGCTCGTCGCTGTCGACGAGCGCGGCCCATTCGACCTGCTTGCTGTCGTGGCCCGGCAAAGCGGCACGCGCTTGCGCCGCCATCTCGGATCCCTTGGAGGTGTTGTCGGCCTCGAGCGCCCGGGCGATCTCGCTGCGATCGACCTTGCCTCCCGCGGCAAGCGACACAAGCAGCTGCCACGACAGGTCGTGGTCGATGTCGAGGCCGTCGAGGATGACGTCGCCACGGCGCAGCTGTGCGACGCGATCCCAGTGCTCGTCGGTCGACGCCGCGAGCGCGAAGGCGGTCGCGAGCTGCAGCTGCAGGTCGCTTCCGGCGTCGGCGTGCTCCAGCAGCCGCCACAGTCCGTCGGCGACGCGGCGCCGCTGCGCGTCGCGCGTCTCCGGCGCGACGTACGAGGCCGCGGCGAGGCGCACCTGCCCGAGGGTCGTCCGGATCGTCGTCGACTCGGTCTCGGATCCGATCCCGCGCAGGACGAGCTCGATGTAGTCGCGCGCAGCCATCTCGCCGTCGCGCGTCATGTCCCAGGCGGCGCCCCAGATGAGCGACCGCGCGAGCGGATCCGCGACGTCTGCGATGTGCTCGATGGCGGTGGCGAGGCTCGCCGCGTCGAGACGGATCTTCGCGTACGTCAGGTCGCCGTCGTTGAGGAGGACGAGATCGCCGCGGTTGCGGCCCACGAGCTCCGGCACTTCGGTGAGATCGCCGTCGATGTCGGTCTCGACCGACTCGGTGCGCACGAGCGCGCCGTCCTGCAGCGAGTAGAAGCCGATGCCGAGTCGATGCGGACGGATCGTCGGATAGTCAGCGGGAGCCGTCTGAGTCACCGCGAAGCGCCGGATGACGCCGTCGACGTCCGTGTCGATGACAGGGGTGAGCGTGTTCACGCCCGCGGTCTCGAGCCACTTCGCGGACCACGCCTGCAGGTCGCGGCCGCTCGTCGCTTCGAGCTCCGTGAGGAGGTCGTCGACGGTCGTGTTCTGATAGGCGTGCTTGCGGAAGTATGCGCCGACGCCCGCGAAGAACTCGTCGATCCCCACGTAGGCGGCGAGCTGCTTGAGAACGGATCCGCCCTTCGCGTAGGTGATGCCGTCGAAGTTGACGAGGACGTCGTCGAGGTCGCGGATCTCCGCGACGACGGGGTGCGTCGACGGCAGCTGGTCCTGCCGGTAGGCCCACGTCTTCTCCATCGCGTTGAACGTCGTCCACGCGGATGTCCACTCGGTCGCCTCGGCGGTCGCCATCGTCGACGCCCACTCAGCGAACGACTCGTTGAGCCAGAGGTCGTTCCACCACTTCATCGTGACGAGGTCGCCGAACCACATGTGGGCGAGCTCGTGCAGGATCGTCACGACGCGGCGCTCGCGCACGGCGTCGGTGACCTTGCTGCGGAACACGTACACCTCGGTGAACGTCACGCAGCCGGCGTTCTCCATGGCGCCCGCATTGAACTCGGGCACGAACAGCTGGTCGTACTTGGCGAACGGGTAGGGGACGCCGAACTTCTCCTCGTAATAGGCGAAGCCCTGCTTGGTCGTCCTGACGATGTCGTCGACGTCGAGGTCGCCCCAGAGGCTCTTACGGGCGAACACGCCGAGCGGAATGACGCGCCCTTCGCTGTTGACGAGCTCGTCACGGAACTCTTCGTACGGGCCGGCGACGAGCGCCGTGATGTAGGAGGAGATGCGCGGCGTCGGCTCGAACCCCCACGTGGCCGACTCGCCGCCCTCGTGCGGGATCGGCTCGGGTGTCGGCTGGTTCGAGATGACCTTCCATTCGGTCGGAGCCGACACCGTGAACTGGAACGTCGCCTTCAGATCCGGCTGCTCGAACACCGCGAACACGCGACGCGCGTCGGGAACCTCGAACTGCGTATAGAGGTACACCTCCCCGTCGACCGGGTCGACGAAGCGGTGCATGCCCTCGCCCGTGTTGGTGTACTCGCAGTCGGCGTCGATGATGAGCTCGTTGCTCTCCTCGAGTCCGTCCAGCGCGATGCGCGAATCCGCCCACACGTCCGACGGCGCGAGCTCGCGACCGTTGAGGGTCACCTCACGGACATCTCGGGCGATGAGATCGATGAACGTCGCCGCTCCGGGAGTCGCGTCGAAGCGCACGACGCTGCGCGATCCGAACACCTCGGCACCCTTGGTCAGGTCCAGCGTGACCTCGTAGCTTCGGGTCTCGACGATCGCACGGCGCTCTTCTGCCTCGGCGCGTGTGAGGTTCTCTCCAGGCACTTGTCATGCTCCCATTGCGTTCTTCGGCGTCGGCCCCGGCGCGGTCGGCGCCCCGGGCAGCTGGTACAGCCTACGTCGCCCGCATGGGACGCGGATGACATCGCGTGCGGTGTCGCCAACTGCGCGAACCCTCAGGCTCGAGTTCTACACAGGTGAGAAGATGTTCGCGTGATGAGTGTGCCCGCTGATTCCGCCGTCCCGTTCGCCTCTTCCGCTGCCCGCTCGGGCGCGCCGTATGTCGAGACTCCCGTCGCCTACGACGCGGTGCTGCTCATCGGTTTCGGCGGACCCGAGGGGCAGGATGACGTGATCCCGTTCCTCCGCAATGTCACGCGCGGGAGGGGGATTCCCGATGAGCGGCTCGAAGAGGTCGCGACGCACTACCGCCACTTCGGCGGGATCAGCCCGATCAACGATCAGAACCGCGAGCTCCAGAAGGCGCTGCAGGACGAGATCGACCGCCGCGGTCTCGCCCTTCCCGTCTACTGGGGCAACCGCAACTGGACCCCCATGCTCGAAGACGTCGTGCGCGGCGCCTACGACGACGGGCACCGCACCGTGCTCGGCCTCGCCACAAGCGCCTACAGCTCGTACTCGAGTGACCGGCAGTATCGCGAGGACATCGCACGCGTCCTCGGATCCGACGAGGGCACCGGCCTGGGCGAGGGCGCGGATCCGATGACGATCGACAAGGTGCGCCTCTTCTTCGATCACCCGGGCTTCGTCGAGCCGTTCTACGAAGGCATCCGCGACGCCGTGAGCGCATGGCTCGACGCGGGGCGCCCCGCGCGCGAGATCCGTCTGCTCTTCTCGACCCACTCGGTGCCGACGGCCGACGCCGAACGATCGGGCCCGCCGGAGGGCGAGTTCGGACCGGGCGGCGCGTACGTCGCGCAGCACCGCGCCGTCGCCGACTATCTGATGGGCCGCCTCCGCGATGAGATCCCGGCCGCCGCCGAGGCCGATTGGTCGCTCGTGTTCCAGTCGCGCTCGGGCCCGCCCTCGCAGCCGTGGCTCGAGCCCGACGTCAACGACGTCATCGCCAGCCTCCCGGAGGAGGGTGTCACGGCCGTCGCCGTCGTCCCGCTCGGATTCGTCAGCGACCACATGGAGGTCATGTGGGATCTCGATCATGAGGCGAAGGAGTCAGCCGAGGAAGTCGGCCTCGCGTTCGCGCGCACGCGCACACCCGGAAGTCACGCCGCATACGTCTCCGGACTCGTCGACCTCATCGAGGAGCGTCTCAACGGCACGCCAGCGGCCGACCGTCCGCACGTGACACCGCTCGGACCCTGGTACGACGTCAGTCGTTCAGGCAGCGACGAGAACGTCCGCCTCGGCTTCCGTCCGGCCGCCGCGGGCCTCGCCCCATAGGGCACCCTAGGATTCTCCGTATGCGCATCCACATCGCGACCGACCACGCCGGCCTCAAGCTCTCCACCGATCTGCAGCGACACCTGCTCGAGCAGGGGCACGAGGTGATCGACCACGGTCCCGCCGAGTACGACGCTCTCGACGACTATCCGGCCTTCTGCATTCGAGCCGCGCAGGCGGTCGTGGCGGATCAGACCGCGGGCGTGACGGCGCTCGGCGTCGTCTTCGGCGGATCCGGCAACGGCGAGCAGATCGCGGCGAACAAGGTCGCCGGGGTCCGCGCGGCGCTCGTCTGGAACCTCTCGACCGCCGAGTTGGCGCGCGAGCACAACGACGCCAACATCATCGCGATCGGTGCTCGGCAGCACTCCGTCGAGGAGGTCTTCGCGCTCGTCGACCGATTCGTGGCGACGTCGTTCTCTGGCGAAGAGCGCCACGCGCGACGCATCGCGCAGGTCGGCGCGTTCGAGCGCGACGGTTCCCTGGTCGACGGCCCCGCGCCGCGTGTGCGGAGCTAGTCCGTGCCTGAGGGCCACTCCGTCCATCGCATCGCGCGCCAGTTCTCGCGGAACTTCGTCGGGCATCCCGTTGCGGTCTCGAGCCCGCAAGGCCGCTTCGCGGAGGGAGCGGCGATCCTCGACGGACGCGAGATGCTCGACGCGCGCGCCGTGGGGAAGCAGATGTTCCTCGAGTTCGAGGGCGACGCGTGGCTGCGCGTGCATCTCGGCCTCTACGGCGCGTGGGATTTCGCGGGGGAGATCCTCGTGGATCCGACGATCGCGGCGGCGAATGGCCGGATGGGGCAGACCAACCAGCGCGGAACCGAGCTCGACGAGCCCGTGTTCGACGACGCCGGAGAGAACTCGCTCGCGTCAATCGGCGCTCCGAGGAAGACCCGCGTGCACGTGCGCATGTCGGAGCAGACCCGCGACATCGACGACGCGGACGAGTGGCCGCCGCCGGTCGTGGGCCAGGTGCGTGCGCGCCTGATGACGACGGAGGCGTGCGCGGATCTGCGCGGACCGACCGCCTGCGTCGTCGAGACGCCGGAACAGATCCGCGCGGTCATCGACCGCCTTGGCCCGGATCCGCTCGTGGGCGACCCCGCCGAGAACGAGGAGCGCTTCGTCGCCGCCGTTCGTCGGCGCGCCGTCGCCATCGGTCAGCTGCTGATGGACCAGGCCGTCGTCAGCGGGATCGGCAACGTCTACCGCGCCGAGATGCTCTTCCGTGCCGGGCTCGACCCGCACGTGCCGGGGAAGGCTGTGCCGGAAGAGATCGCGCGGGCGCTCTGGCGCGATTGGGTGGCGCTCCTCGAGATCGGCGTGCAGACCGGCCAGATGATGACGATGGACGGCCTGGCGGCGGGCGCGTGGCGTCGCGCCATGGCGAGTCGCGACGACCGGCACTGGGTGTATCACCGCGCCGGTCTCCCGTGTCGCGTGTGCGGCACGGAGATCCTGCTCGAGGAGATGCAGGCCCGCAAGCTCTACTGGTGCCCGACCTGTCAGAAGTGAGGCGTATGAACTTCGGCTCCGTCGTCGATGTCGTCGCGAACGTCCGCATCGCGGGGGAGGGACGCGACCTGATCGCCCACCCCGACGTCGAGCGAGACGGCCTCTTCGATCTCTGGCTCGCAGACGGGCGCATCAGCGACATCGCACCGGCGGGGAATCTGCGTCGTCGAGGCGCCGTGCTCGATGTCGAGGGCTCCTGGGTCGTGCCGGGTCTGCGGGATCACCACGTTCACCTCGTGCCGTGGGCCCTCGCCGCCGAGCGCGGCTCGGTCGCGGAAGCGTCCGGCGCCATCGAAGCAGCTCGAATCGTGGCGACGGCCCCCGTGCGCGGCGATGGCCGCCGGATCCTCGTGGGGATGCGCGACGCACTGTGGACGGACGCGCCGTCGCTCGCCCTCCTCGACGAGATGACCGGCGACGTGCCGACGTACGTCGTGAACTCGGATCTCCACTCGCTGTGGCTGAACTCCGCGGCGCACCGGCGTGAGGGCATCGCACCGGACGCCGCCGGCGTCCTGCGCGAGCAGGTCGCGTTCGACGTCGGCACGCGCATCAACGATGTTGCCGACGAGGTTGCGGATGCCGCTGTGGAGCGGGCCGCGCGGCGCGCGGCGGCGCGGGGCGTCGTCGGGCTGACCGACATGGACATCGCCTGGAACGTCGACGCGTGGCGTCGCCGAGCCGAGCGCGGATGGGATCTCCTCCGCGTCGCCTTCGGGATCTATCCGGAGCACCTGGACCAGGCACGCGCCGAGGAGCTCGAGACGGGGCTCGCGCTGAGCGCGAACGGCCTCGTCACGGTCGGTCCGCTCAAGGTCATCGCCGACGGCTCCCTTGGTACGCGTACTGCGGCGACGACGGTCGGCTACTCGGATGAGGCCGGTCGCGCTGCGATGAACATCGGTGCGGCCGACCTGACCGAGCTGGTCATCCGGGCGGCGGGAGCTGGCTTCGCGACGGCCGTTCACGCGATCGGCGACGAGACCGCGGCCGCCGCGCTCGACGCCTTCGCGGCCGCGGGCGTACCGGGTCGGATGGAGCACGCCCAGCTGGTGTCGCTGGCGGACATTCCGCGCTTCGCTCGGCTGGGCGTCGAGGCGAGCGTTCAGCCGCAGCACGCGATCGACGACCGCGAGCTCACGGACACGCTGTGGGCGGGCCAGACCGCGCGTGCGTACCCCCTGCGCGCGCTGCGCGACGCGGGCGCAACCCTGCTGTTCGGATCCGACGCGCCGGTCTCCCCGCTGGACCCGTGGACGCAGATCGCCGCCGCGGTGTTCCGGACGGATGACGAGCGCGCGTCGTGGGACCCGGATCAGGCGATCGATGTGCGTACGGCGCTGGCGGCGTCGACGGCAGGCGGCAGCACGGATCCGCACGTCATCCTCCCGGGATCCGCCGCTGATCTCGCGATCATCGCGCATGACCCGCTCGCCGCGACCCGCGCACAGCTGGCGGCGATGCCCGTGCACGCCACGCTGCTCGGCGGACGTCTGACGCACCTGGCGTAGGCCCCTGCGCACACGGAAACGGCCCCGCCGTCTCGAAGACGACGGGGCCGTGAGAACCGAGTTACTCAGCGATGTGCGAGAACAGGAACCAGCGGTCCTTTTCAAGGCCCGACTTGATCCCGATGACGATGTCCTGGCTCGTCAGGTCGGTCTCGTCGAGGCCCTCGATTGCGGCGTCGAGGTCGGCGATCACGCGGTCGATGTCGGAGATGATACCGGCGACGACCTCATCCGACTGGGCGAAGCCCGCCGGCGCGCCGGTGGTCGAGCCCTTCTCGCCGACACGCTCTGCGCGGGCGTCGAGGGGGAGACCGAGGGCGACGATCCGCTCGGCGGCTTCGTCGGCCCAGCCGCCGGCGTTCGCGACGAGCGTGTCGAGGAACTCGTGCACGCCGATGAAGTTCGCGCCGCGGACGTGCCAGTGTGCCTGCTTGCCGTTGATCGTGAGCGCCTGGAGGCCGAGGACGACGGGTGCGAGGAACTGGGAGGTGCTCGACGCAGCGGTCGCGTTGGAAGCGGTGGTTTTGACGGTGGTGGCCATGAGGGAACCCCTTTCTTCGGTTCAGGCGGAGAACGGAAGCTCCGCGTGGTACCGAATCTACTCCGTTGTCGCGCCCACGCAAGCAAGGTGAGCCTGCGCTGAATATGGGTGTGACCTGGGAAAAGTGAGCCTTCCCTAACACGCGATGTTCGCGAGGCGCCGAATCGATAGGCTCAGCGGCATGACGATCTCACCCCATGCCACGGTCCGCGCGCTCGCGGACGACGCCCCCGCGCTCGCCGATGACGTCTTCCTCGCCGAGGGGGCTCGCATCATCGGCCGCGTCACGATGGCGGCCGGATCGAGCGCGTGGTGCAACGCCGTGCTGCGCGGTGACGTCGCGTCGATCACGATCGGCCGTGGCTCGAACGTGCAGGACAACGTCTCGGTCCACGTCGATGCGGGCCACCCCGTCGTGCTGGGGGAGTACGTGTCGGTCGGTCACAACGCGGTCGTCCACGGTTGCGAGATCGGTGACGGCTCGCTGATCGGGATGGGAAGCGTGATCCTCTCGGGTGCGCGGATCGGCGCGTCGTGTCTTGTCGCGGGAGGCGCGGTCGTGCTCTCCGGTACGGAGATCCCACCACGCTCGCTCGTCGCGGGCGTTCCGGCGAAGGTGCGGCGCGAGCTGACAGACGAGGAGGTGGCCGGCCTGCGGGACAACGCCGAGCGGTACCTCGAATACTCCGCGCAGCACGCCGCTTCTCTGTGACGCGCCCGGGAGGCCGCCGGTTCCTGCCCACGGGTCGAGATCCGGTAGACTCGTCGGGATCGCCTGATCCGGGGATGTAGCTCAATGGTAGAGCCCCAGTCTTCCAAACTGGTCACGCGGGTTCGATTCCCGTCATCCCCTCCAATCGACGTCCGGGGCGGCCAGCGGCCGCCCCGGACGTCGATTATTTGGCTGAGCGAATCGAACCCCTGGGTGGGCCCACGCGCCCGAGGCTCCGTGGGGCGCGCAGCGCCGCGCGGAGAAGGCGCGGGGACGATTCCCGTCATCCCGCTGAAGCGACCGAAGGTCGCGCAGGCGAATCGAACCCTTCCGGCGCAACAGCCGTTGTGCGTGGTCGAACGGAATGTCGGATAGACTCCTCAAGGCCGTTTCGTGTTCCCGCGTGCGTGGAATCAGCGGGGCGTAGCTCAGCTTGGTAGAGCGCCCGCTTTGGGAGCGGGAGGTCGCAGGTTCAAATCCTGTCGCCCCGACGTCGGCCCACCCGAATGAGTGAGGAACAGGAACGGATGCGTTCCTGGGAGGCACGAGTCCGGGCCGTAGGCACGTAGTGCCGCACAATTAGACCTCAAACCCGTGGCCACGCCCATCGTGGGCGCCGCAACAAGGAGAAGCGAACGAGCATGGTGAACAACACCGTCGAGAAGCTCAGCCCGACCCGGGTGAAGCTGCACATCACGGTCACCCCCGAGGAGCTCAAGCCGAGCATCGAGCACGCGTACGAGCACATCGCGCGCGACATCGAGATTCCCGGCTTCCGTAAGGGCAAGGTTCCCGCGCCGATCATCGATCAGCGCGTCGGGCGCGGTGCCGTCATCGAGCACGCCGTCAACGAAGGGCTCGACCGCTTCTTCCGTGAGGCCGTGTCGGAGAACGAGCTGCAGGTGCTCGGCCAGCCGAGCGCCGACGTGACCACATGGCCCGCGGAGAAGGACTTCTCCGGCGACCTCGTGGTCGACATCGAGGTCGACGTCGCACCCGAGTTCGATCTGCCGGACCTGGAGAGCCTGAAGGTCACGGTTGACGCGATCGAGGTCGACGATGCCGCGATCGACACGGAGCTGGACGAGCTGCGCGCGCGCTTCGGCACGCTCGTGCCGGTTGAGCGTCCGGCGGCGACCGGTGACTTCGTCGAGCTCGACCTCATCGCGTCGATCGACGACGCTGAGGTCGACCGCGCCGAGGGCGTGTCGTACGAGATCGGATCGGGTCAGCTGCTCGAGGGCACGGACGAGGCGATCGAATCGCTCACGGCCGGCGAGGAGACGACCTTCCGCACCACGCTCGTCGGCGGCGACCACGCTGGCGAAGAGGCCGAGGTGCGCATCACCGTCACCGCGGTCAAGGAGCGCGAGCTTCCTGAGGCTGACGACGATTTCGCCCAGATGGCGAGTGAGTTCGACACCATCGGCGAGCTGCGCGAGTCGTTGGCCGACCAGGCCAAGCAGAAGGGCGCCTTCTCGCAGGGATCCGCCGCACGCGACAAGCTTGTCGAGCAGCTCCTCGAGACCGTCGAGCTGCCGATCCCGGCGAGCCTCATCGAGGACGAGGTTCACCGCCACCTCGAGCAGGAGAACCGGCTCGAGGACGACGAGCACCGCGCCGAGGTCACGGAGGCGAGCGAGAAGCAGTTCCGCACGCAGATCCTGTTCGACCGCATCGCGAAGGACCTGAAGGTCGAGGTCTCGCAGGACGAGTTCACGCAGTACCTCATCCAGGCGTCGAGCCAGTACGGTATGAGCCCGCAGGACTTCATCCAGGCGCTGCAGCAGGGCAACCAGCTGCAGGCTGTCATGGGCGACGTCGCGCGGAACAAGGCCATCGCTGTCGTCCTCGGCAAGGCCGAGGTCGTCGACACGAACGGTGACCCGGTCGAGCTCGAGGGCTTCGCGGCGACCGAAGACGAGACGGACGAGGACACCGACGCGGACGACGCAGCCGCGCCGTCTGAGGAGGACGCCGACGAGGCCAAATGAGCCGTGTCGTCTGACTGACGAGAGGGTCGTACGCCACGTGGCGTACGACCCTCTCGCCGTCTCCTCGCCGGCCGTCGTATGCCCACGGCGAACACGGCCGAGCCGCAACGTACGCGCCGGTAGTGTCATATCGACGCCACACCCGAATGGAGTGAGAATGCCTCAACCCCTTATGGCACAGAGTGTCTTCGATCAGCTGCTGAAGGACCGCATCATCTGGCTGGGCTCAGAGGTGCGCGACGAGAACGCGAACGAGATCTGCGCGAAGATCCTCCTGCTCGCAGCCGAGGACTCGACGAAGGACATCTACCTTTACATCAACTCGCCCGGCGGGTCGATCACCGCGGGGATGGCCATCTACGACACGATGCAGTTCGTGCCGAATGACATCGTGACGGTCGGCATCGGCATGGCCGCGTCGATGGGCCAGCTGCTGCTGACGAGCGGGACGAAGGGCAAGCGCTACATCACGCCGAACGCCCGCGTGCTCCTGCACCAGCCGCACGGCGGTTTCGGCGGCACGGCGAGCGACATCCAGACGCAGGCGGAACTCATCGTGTCGATGAAGAACCGCCTCGCTGAGATCACGGCCGCCCAGACGGGCAAGACCGTCGAGCAGATCAACGAGGACGGCGACCGTGACCACTGGTTCACGGCCCCGGAAGCCCTCGAGTACGGATTCGTCGACCACATCCGCGAGAGCGCGAGCGACGTCGCCGGTGGCGGCGGCACCGAGCGTGAGTCGAACTGAACAAGCAAGGGATCGATCACACGATGCACACTCCGCACACCCCCGCACCGCAGGGCCTTACGACGCCCGCCAGCCGCTACATCCTCCCGCAGTTCGAGGAGCGCACGGCCTACGGCTTCAAGCGTCAGGACCCGTATAACAAGCTCTTCGAAGACCGCGTCATCTTCCTGGGTGTCCAGGTCGACGACGCGTCGGCTGACGACGTCATGGCGCAGCTCCTGGTGCTCGAGAGCCAGGATCCTGACCGCGACATCATCATGTACATCAACTCGCCGGGCGGATCCTTCACCGCGATGACGGCGATCTACGACACGATGCAGTACATCTCGCCGGACATCCAGACGGTCGTGCTGGGTCAGGCCGCATCGGCGGCGTCCGTGCTGCTCGCGGCCGGTGCGCCCGGCAAGCGACTCGCGCTGCCGAACGCGCGGATCCTCATGCACCAGCCCTCGCTCGGACAGTCCGGTCACGGCCAGGCGTCCGACATCGAGATCCAGGCTGCGGAGATCATGCGCATGCGGAAGTGGCTCGAGGACACGATGGCGAAGCACACCAACCGCTCCGCGGAGCAGATCCACAAGGACATCGACCGCGACATGATCATCGGGGCGGAGGACGCGGTCGATTACGGCCTCGTCGACCAGGTGCTCACGTCACGAAAGCGCACCCAGGCGAGCTGACGCTCCGCTCTGTCGCGCGCCCCGTCCGGTTGTTCCGGGCGGGGCGCGCCGCTGCGTTCGAACGTCGGTGCGAGCCGGTAGCCTGAAACAACACAGCGACGAGATCCTGGAGACGTGATCCCATGGCCCGAATCGGCGAGAGCGCCGACCTGTTCAAGTGCTCCTTCTGCGGGAAGAGCCAGAAACAGGTCCAGCAGTTGATCGCTGGCCCCGGTGTGTACATCTGCGACGAGTGCGTCGAGCTGTGCAACGAGATCATCGAGGAGCGCATGGCCGAATCGGCCGGAGACGGCGAAGTCTCCGAGATCGATCTGCCGAAGCCGCGCGAGATCTTCGAGTTCCTCGACGAGTACGTCATCGGTCAGGACCAGGCGAAGCGCGCACTGTCGGTCGCCGTGTACAACCACTACAAGCGGGTGCGCGCACAGGGTGAGCTCAAGGCTGCCGATGAGAAGGCCGAAGAAGTCGAGATCGCCAAGAGCAACATCCTCATGCTCGGGCCGACCGGATCCGGGAAGACCTACCTCGCGCAGACGCTGGCGAAGCGTCTCAATGTGCCGTTCGCGGTCGCCGACGCGACGGCGCTGACCGAGGCGGGATACGTCGGCGAAGACGTCGAGAACATCATCCTCAAGCTGCTGCAGGCCGCGGACTATGACGTGCAGCGGGCCGAGCACGGCATCATCTACATCGACGAGGTCGACAAGATCGCCCGCAAGGCAGAGAACCCGTCGATTACGCGCGATGTCTCCGGCGAAGGCGTGCAGCAGGCGCTGTTGAAGATCTTCGAGGGGACGGTCGCGCAGGTCCCGCCGCAGGGCGGGCGCAAGCATCCTCACCAGGAGTTCATTCAGGTCGACACGACGAACGTGCTCTTCATCGTCTCGGGAGCCTTCGCGGGGCTGGAAGAGATCGTCTCGTCGCGTGTCGGACGTGCGGGCGTCGGATTCGGCGCTCCGCTGCAGTCAAAGCGCGACAACGACGGCCTCTTCACCGAGGTACGTCCGGAGGACCTGCACAAGTTCGGGCTGATCCCCGAGTTCATCGGTCGCCTGCCCGTGATCGCCGCGGTCGAGTCGCTCGATCAAGATGCGCTCGTCGACATCCTCACGGTGCCGCGCAACGCCCTGGTGAAGCAATATCAGCGCATGTTCCTCATCGACGGGGTCGACCTCGACTTCGACGAGGATGCGCTCCGTGCAATCGCGGATCTCGCCGTCGACCGCAAGACCGGTGCGCGCGGCCTGCGCGCGATTCTCGAAGACGTGCTCGGGCCGATCATGTTCGAGATCCCCTCGAGCGAAGACGTCGCGAAGGTCGTCGTCACCCGCGCGGCCGTCGACGACGGGGCGCCGCCGACCGTCGTCTTCCGAGAGCGCCGCAAGAGCGCCTGATGCACGAAGAGAGGGTCCGGACGATCGTCCGGACCCTCTCTTCGTCGTCGGTGTCAGTCCATCGGATCGAACGTCGACACGGTGGCGACGCCGTCCCGGTCGATGCTGATCTCGATGCCCGTGTCGAGCTCGGCGATGGGTCGGCCCTCGAGCCACGTGAGCGTCCACATGGGCGTCGGGCCGGTCTGCGGCAGGTTCTGCTCCGCGGCCGCGATCTCTGCCGCGAGCGCGGCGGGCACCGACGCGGGCACGTCGCCGCCTGCGGGCCACCTCGTTCCGAGTTGCATCGTCAGTCCTGTTCGTCGAGTTGGATCGCGGTCACGTGCAGCTCGTCGCCCTCGACGACGTCGAGCTCGGCGATGCGACCGACGGCCTTGAGATCCGACTCGATGAGCGCGAGGCGGGCGATGTCGGCGGCGGGCGCGGTGATCGTCGCCGAGGCGACCGGCGTGCGCTGAGACGCCTTCGCCTCCGTCTTGGCCCGTCGCACGCCGATCAGAGCCTGCGAAGCGGCGTCGAGAACGGCGGGGTCGCCACCGCGGTCGCCGGACACCGGCCACGAGGCGGCGTGCACGGACCCGCTCTCGAACCAGCTCCATGCCTCTTCGGCCGCAAACGACACGACGGGAGCCAGCATGCGCAGGAGCGTCGAGAGGGCGGTGCGCAGCGCGACGGCGGCGGAAGCGCCTTCGGGGCCGCCGTTATACGCACGGTCCTTCACGAGCTCGAGATAGTCGTCGCAGAACGTCCAGAAGAACGACTCCGTGACCTCGAGAGCGCGCGCGTGGTCATAGTTCTCGAGCGCCGTCGTCGCTTGCGCGATGACCCCGTCGAGCGCCGCGAGCATTGCGAGGTCGAGCGGATCCGTGACCTTCGCATCGGTGGGCGCCTCGTTACCGAGGGCGAACTTCGTCGCGTTCAGCACCTTGATCGCGAGGCGACGGCCGATCTTGATCTGCGTCGGGTTCTGCGGGTCGAACGCCGCATCGGTGCCAAGGCGGCTCGACGCCGCCCAGTAGCGCACGGCGTCGGAGCCGTGCTTGTCGAGGATGTCGGCGGGTGTGACGACATTGCCCTTCGACTTCGACATCTTCTTGCGGTCCGGATCGACGATGAACCCGGAGATCGCGGCGTGATGCCACGGCGCCCGGTCGTCCTCGAGAGCACTGCGCAGCAGCGTCGAGAACAGCCACGTGCGGATGATGTCCTGACCCTGGGGGCGCACATCGAACGGCGCCACGACATCCCAGAGCTCGTCGTCGTTCTGCCAGCCGCCCGCGAGCTGCGGCGTCAGCGAGGACGTCGCCCAGGTGTCGAGGATGTCGCCCTCCGCGTCGAACCCTCCCGGGACACCGCGCTGGTCGGCGGTATAGCCATCCGGCACATCGACCGTCGGGTCGACCGGGAGGCGGGCGGTGTCGGGCGTGAGGACTCGGTCGTAGTCGCGCTCACCGTTTTCGTCGAGCGCGTACCAGAGGGGGAACGGCACGCCGAAGAAGCGCTGGCGCGAGACGAGCCAGTCTCCCGTGAGCCCGTTCACCCAATTCTCGAACCGCACGCGCATGAACTCCGGGTGCCAGTCGATCTGCGAGCCGAGGTCGAGGAGCTTCGCGCGGAGCGACTCGTTGCGCGCCCCGTTGGAGATGTACCACTGGCGCGTGGAGACGATCTCGAGAGGGCGGTCGCCCTTCTCGAAGAACTTCACGGGGTGTTGGAAGGTGTCGCCGGTGGCGGCGAGCTCACCGGACTCGCTCAGCAGCTCGACGATGCGCTTCTGCGCGCTGAAGACGGTCTTGCCTGCGAGCTCCGCGTAGGCGGCGCGGCCGGACTCGCTGGTGATGACGTCGGGCGCGTCCGCGATGACGCGGCCGTCCTTGCCGATGATGGTGCGGTTCGGCAGATCGAGCTCGCGCCACCACACGATGTCTGTCGCGTCGCCGAACGTGCAGATCATCGCGATGCCGGATCCCTTGTCGGGTTGCGCGGCCGCGTGCGCGAGGATCGGGACCTCGACGTCGAACAGGGGCGTGCGCACGGTCGATCCGAACAGCGGCTGGTAGCGCTCATCGTCGGGATGGGCCACGAGCGCGACGCAGGCCGCGAGCAGCTCGGGACGTGTCGTCTCGATGAACACGTCGCCCGATCCGTCGGTGCGGTGGAACGCGAGGCGGTGGTACGCGGCCGGCCGGTCGCGATCCTCGAGCTCGGCCTGCGCTATGGCGGAGCGGAAGTCGATATCCCAGAGCGTCGGCGCGAGCGCCTGGTAGGCCTCGCCGCGCTCGAGGTTGTTCAGGAACGCGAGCTGGCTGGTGCGGATCGTCTCATCGGAGATCGTGCGGTAGCTCTGCGTCCAGTCGACCGAGAGGCCGAGCTGTCGCCACAGGTCCTCGAAACGTGCCTCGTCCTCGACCGTGAGCTTCTCGCACAGCTCGATGAAGTTCCGGCGACTCACCGGCACCTGGTCGGCGGCCTTGATCGTCTTGGTCGTGCCCTCGAACGGCGGCGTGAAATCGGCTTCGTACGGCAGCGTCGGGTCGCACCGCACGCCGTAGTAGTTCTGCACCCGACGCTCGGTCGGCAGACCGTTGTCGTCCCAGCCGATCGGATAGAACACCTGCTTGCCGCGCATGCGCTCGAAGCGGGCTTTGACGTCCGTGTGGGTGTAGCTGAACACGTGGCCGATGTGGAGGGAACCGGATGCCGTCGGCGGGGGAGTGTCGACGGAGAAGACTCCCTGGCGACCGACTCGCTGCGCGGCGGCGCGGTCGAAACGGTACGTTCCGTCGGTTTCCCAGCGCTCACCCCACTTCGCTTCGAGTCCTTCGAGCTTGGGCTTGTCGGGAATGTCAGGCATGCGCGGAACTCCTCAGCGATATGGGCGGCACGGTGTGTACGTACCAGATGTGGTGGTTTCGGGAAGTCTACCCGGCCGCCGCTGAGGGCAGGGTTGCGCCGGACGCCGCGGCGCATTAACCTGCAACCAAATGGTTGTATATGAAGAACTCAGCGACGCCGAGGTGGATCGGGTCTTCCGAGCCTTGGCTGACAGCACGCGCCGCGACATCGTGCGCCGCGTGCTGACCGACGAGGCCGCCGTGAGCGAGCTTGCGTCCGCATACGACATGTCGTTCGCGGCCGTGCAGAAGCACGTCTCGGTACTCGAGGAGGCGGGGCTTGTGACGAAACATCCCCGCGGAAGGCAGCGGATCGTGCGGGGCCAACCCGAGCGGATCCGCCGGGCGCGGCAGTTGCTCGCCACGTTCGAAGACGTCTGGCGCGCGCGGATCGATCGTCTCGACGCGCTGCTCGACGAACCGAAAGGACCCTGACAATGCCTGTGACATCGGTTGAGACCGACACCGAGAACCTGACCATGACGATCGTCGCCGACTTCTCGGCGTCGAAACAGCGACTGTGGGACGCGTACGCGGATCCGCGGCTCATCGAGCAGTTCTGGGGGCCGGTGACGTATCCGGCCACCTTCTTCCGCCACGACATGTTTCCCGGTGGGCAAAGCCGCTACGCGATGACCGGGCCGGACGGCGATGTGTCGGCCGGCTACTGGGAGTTCCTCTCCGTCGACGCCCCGAACGGGTTCGAAGTGATCGATGGGTTCTGCGACGACGACGGCGAGCCAGATCGTGATCTCCCGTCGATGCGCATGGTGTTCGCGTTCGACGAGACATCGGGCGGATCGCGCCTGACGACGACGACGCACTTCACCTCGCTCGATGAGCTCGAGAAGCTGGTCGAGATGGGCATGGTCGAGGGCACCGAATCGGCGATGAGCCAGATCGACGCGGTGCTCGCCGACCTCGCGACCTTCGCCGCGGGCATGCCGACGAACGCGCAGGAGCTCTCCGACACACAGGTGCGTATCGCGCGCGTCATCCGCGGGTCTGTCGGCGACGTCTGGCGTGCCCACCACGATGCGGAGCTGCTGAAAAGCTGGTTGCTCGGGCCCGACGGCTGGGAGATGGACGAGGTGATCCCGCCGGGTGAGGCCGGCTCCACGTACCGGTACCACTGGGCGCCGACCGGCGACACCGAGGGGACGCCCTTCGCGATTTCCGGCACCGTCATCTCGTCGCAGCCGGAGCGCCGCGTCGTGCACACCGAGCAGATGGAGGGGATCCCCGGCGAGACGCTCAATGAAGTCACGTTCACGCCGGTGCCTGACGGGACCCTCCTGACGTACGTCGTCACCTATGACAGCCGTGCCACGCGCGACGCCGTGCTCGCGACGGGGATGACCGACGGTATGGAGGCCAGCTACGTTCGACTCGAGGAGGCCCTCGCCTGAGCCTCGGCGACGTGGTGCGCGGATCCGTCTCGGCCGCGCGCCGCGTCGGGTAGAATCGTGGGTAACGGCATCGATCCGGCCATCACCGGGGAGCTCGCGGAAGAACGGCTGTTCGCAGCCCATTAGAGCCGCGCGGGGCAGGCCCGTTACAGCCGCTGTGAGAGTGGCGCTCCGCTCGGGGCGCAACGCGGGGTGGTACCGCGGCTGGCAGCAGTCGTCCTCGCAGTTCGATCCGTGACGAACTGCTGGAGTGAGATGACCTACCCGAAGAGCGCTTTCGGTGCCGCCGCCGAGGCGGTCACCCCTTCGCCGAGCTTCCCGGACGTGGAACGCGAGGTGCTCGACTTCTGGAAG
>DWXU01000215.1:0-10360 GCA_019119065.1 Candidatus Microbacterium pullistercoris
TGGTGGTGAGTCGGCAACGGGTGAGAACGTCGAGGCCGAGGTAGCGACGGCCTTCTGCCCATTCATCGGTCTGTTCGGCCAAGACTGCGCCGACGAGGCGGATGATCGCCTGCCCGCACCACAAGCAACCCGTCAGATCGTCTGCCGGGTCCGCTGGTGATACTGGTTGCGGTATGCGGTTGGGGTGACGCCCATGATCTTGGCGAACTGCTCCGCCGCATGACCACGATTCCGCCACCCCACCCGGACCCCGATCTCGCCGACCGTCATGTCCGACTCCCGCAACAGCCGAGCCATCTCCCGCACCCGCAACCGAGCCAGCAACATGATCGGCGGGACGCCGAACTGCTCCACGAACAGGCCCCCGAGCCGCGACGGCGACAGATGGGCATCCAGTGCGAGTTCGGCTAAGGTCCACCGGTGAGCGAGATCAGCTCGCATCCGAATGACCGTGTCACGGATCTCTGTCCTGGTAGGGCCGAGGCCAGAGTGCTCTGTGGCCGTCATCGGGGCAACTCGCTTCGCTGTCCACAGCACGGGCATTCCAGGCTTGCTCGTTGGGTCGCGGTACGTCGATACGCGGATGGGCTGACCCCGACGATGGTGGTGAACTGTCGTGCGGCGTGGCCGCGGCTGCGCCACCCGACCTGTGTCATGGCGACACCGACCGGAAGATCAGTCTCTATCAGGAGCTCGGCCAGTCTGTGGGCGCGAAGGTGAGCCAGGTACTGGATGGGAGGCATCCCGAAACGTTGGCTGAAGGCCCTGCCCAATTGTGACGTGGACAGGTGCACGAGGTCGGCAAGGTCACGAAGTCGCCAATCCCGTCCGGGGTCTTGAGCGAGGAGCCGTGCTGCATGGTGTACGGCTGTCTCGGTCCAGCACGTATGGCTGGGTGTGGTCTCGTCCGGGCAGACTCGCCACGAGGGGTCGATGCTCATCGCCGCCGCCTTCCTGAGGACGACTGCGTGCGGTGGGGCGGTGGCGAGGAGCCTGTGGTCTTGAACAAGTCCACCCATGCCTCGACGGGCAGGTCCTTCGGCAGTCCGGCAGCGTTCACGCCCTGGCGTGTCAGCCACGCCTGTGCCGCCTGTGGCGAGCCGAGCGAGGTGTTGCGTGCGAGGATCTGGGCCAGCCCACGTCCGGGACCGGTGTAGACGCGGTGGACCAGGGCGTGGAACTGGCGTCGCCGCGCCGGGGGCAGCAGCGGGTGTTCGCGGCGGTGGATGGTGAGGATTCCGCCGTCGACGCCCGGACGTGGGGTGAACGCGCGAGCGGGAACACGACTGTGCAACGTGAAGGTGAACCAGGGCGCCCATTGCGCGGTCATCATCGTGGCACCGCCGACGCCCGCTCTGCGCCGCGCAACTTCCCATTGCACGAGCACGATTGCATCGGTCCATGCCGGGGCATGCAGGATGCGTCGCAGCATGGCCGTGGTCTGGTGAAACGGCAGGTTCCCGACGAGCACATGCGCCGATGTTGGAAGCCGGTAGTCCAGGAAGTCGTCGGCGACGACCTCCACATGCGACGGCAACCGCTCGGCCAGGCGTTGGGCGAGCCGGGTGTCGATCTCGACGGCTGTCACCGGTGGCCCGAGCTGGGCCAGCGGGGTGGTGAGTGCTCCGTCACCGGGGCCGATCTCGATGATCGGGCCATCGGTGGCGGCCACGAGCCGGGTCATCGTGGCAATGATGGATGGGTCAGTCAGGAAGTTCTGGCCGTGCTCATGACGGCCACCTCGATAGATAGGCACTGTTTGCTCCGTGGTTGTTGCGGAGCCGGGCACGCTGAAAGAGCCGCCCGGCCGTGATCACCGGGGCGGGAGCAACAACCTGTGGAGGGTGCTCGCCGCTGTTAGCGGCTGCGCAGACGCAGCGAAGCGGTGCCGTAAACCAACATGCCAACCAGCGTAGGTCACCCCACCGCCACTCGGCGACCCAATAACCCGTCCATGCGTCAAAGACGCGCAGATCCGTATCACCACAGGCCAGAACCGACTTGCAGGCCGTCCGTGCCCGACGAACCTCCACCTCCGCGAGTGATCCCATAGAGCTGCCACGCGTCTTGCAGATCGAGGACTGGCGCCCCCTGGGTGCCCCGATGATGCTGCACCGGGTGGTCGCTGAAGATGGCTGCATGGTCAAGTCCGGCGGAGTGGTGTAGCGATTCCTTCGGTTAGGCAGTGAGTGCGAGGGGTTCGGTCACATCCTCAACGGGGTTAGTGATGGTGGTGAGTCGGCAACGGGTGAGAACGTCGAGGCCGAGGTAGCGACGGCCTTCTGCCCATTCATCGGTCTGTTCGGCCAAGACTGCGCCGACGAGGCGGATGATCGCCTCCCGGTTGGGGAAGATCCCGACCGAGTCGGTGCGGCGCCTAATCTCCCGGTTCAGGCGTTCGGCAGGATTGTTCGACCAGATCTGGGTCCACACGTCCTTGGGGAAGCCGGTGAACGCAAGCACGTCCGCCCGGGCGGCTTCGAGGTGCTCTGCAACCTGGGGTAGCTTCTCGGCGGTGTAGTCGAGCAGCCGGTCGAACTGCGCTTGGACCGACTTCTTGTCGGGTTGGTCATAGACGGAGTGGAGCATCGCCTTGACCGCCGGCCACATGCTCTTCGGGGTCACGGACATCAGGTTGGCTGCGTAGTGGGTTCTGCAGCGCTGCCAGGAAGCGCCGGGCAGGTTCGCCGCGATCGCCTCCACCAGCCCGGCGTGGGCGTCGGAGGTGACCAACCGGACCCCTGCCAGGCCACGGGCGACCAGGTCGGCGAAGAACGTGTTCCACGCCGGTTTGGTCTCGGAGGTGGCGACCTGCAAACCCAGGACTTCGCGGTGGCCGTCGCCGTTGACGCCCGTGGCCACGAGCACGACGGCGTTGATCACCCTGCCGCCCTCACGGACCTTCATCGTCAATGCGTCAGCTGCGACGAAGGTGAACGGGCCTGCCTCGTCCAACGGGCGGTGCCGGAACTGGTTGACGTGCTCATCGAGGTCAGCAGCCATGCGGGAGACCTGCGACTTCGACAACCCGTCGATGCCCAAGGTCTTGACCAGCTTGTCCATTCGGCGGGTGGAGACCCCGGCGAGGTAGCAGTCGGCGATTACGGTGATCAGGGCCGCTTCGGCGCGTTTGCGTCGCTCCAGCAACCACTCGGGGAAGTAGCTGCCAGAACGGAGCTTCGGGACGGCGACGTCGATGGTGCCGACGCGGGTGTCCAGGGGGCGGCGCCGGTAGCCGTTGCGCTGGACCACACGTTCGGGGGTCGCCTGTCCCCATTCGGCGCCGCAGACCTGGTCGGCGTCGGCTGAGAGGAGAGCGTTGATCATGTTCTGCAGCAGCTGGCGCATCATGTCAGGTGATGCTTCGGTCAGCAGGTTGCCCAGCACGCGGGCGGGGTCGACAATGTGAGGAGCGGTCATCGTGGTTGATTTCCTTTGAGAGAGCTGTGAGATGTGAACTCGAAGGATCCCACGGTGACCGCCCTGCCGTCATCGACGGCCACGGCCACTGTGGGGGCTACACCACTATGAGGGACTCAACTTGTTCGGCGGAGGAGCGTTCTGAAATCACGACGGTTCCTGACGGGCTCATCGCCAGTGCTCCAGCTTTTGCTGGGGTGTCCGGAGATGTCGTCGCTATCGCGCCGTATGCGTGGATCGGTGGGGAGCTTCCGGACACTCCTGCGCTCTTCGGCATCGACACGAGCACCGGGAAATCGGTATGGACAGAGAGCTTTCCGGGCAAGTGGGTAAAGATTCGTGCGGACTACTCCGAGAGTGGGCAGCAGGTGCCTTATGTCTTCGACGTGGGCATCGCAGATTCATCTGGTTTGGAGGACCGCTCGCTCCGTGATGTCGCGACGGGTGCGACTGTTGTCGAGGCAACTGATTTTGAATCCCCCTCCCTGATCGTGGGCGATGGCTTCGTCTTCACAGACGCCTCGGGAGACTTCCCCTATTCCCAGACGTCTCTCACAGATGGAACTCTTTCTCCGGTGTCCGGTGGTTTTCTGTCGGGAGAAGCCGTGAGCGCAGTGGACGAAGCTGGGTTGCCCGTCGCCGTAGGACCTATGTGTTTGGAGAGCGATACGGAATGTCCCGTCACGAATCCGGATCGATCACTGGGGTATGTCGGGGCTGATCATGCGGTGCATGAAATCCTGTCTGCGGATCAGGTTGAGAGCCTGCAGGTATCTTTCCTTGGGGCTTCGTCTGGCCGGCTCTACTTCGCAACGGCCTCGGAGAACCTGATCGCGGACTTCAACGGGGAACTCGTCGGTGAGCCCTATGACAGTGTCGAGTACCCATTTTCTCCTGTTGCCGAGCGTGTTGTGGATGGTGAGTCGTGGACGCTCTGGGTGACACGAGAAGGGATCTTCTCGATTGGTCAGGAACGCTACGCGATCAGCAAGAACGGCGAGTTCCCGGAGGCCCCGTAGGGCGCGCTATCGCAGCAGGTCCGGGGCGGCAGGAGTCCAGCTTCTTGCTTACAGGAGCGAACCCTGAACAACTCTGAACGGCCAAGGGCAGTCGCAGGTGACTGCGCATCGTTAGGTTCGGTTGCATGTCGAGCATGCTCCTCCAAAGCCTCACCGCATCTGCATCAGCCTGTCTGCTCCTCGGTCTCGCTGCCTGTGGAGCACATGAAGAAGTCGAGGCCGCCCCGGACGCCGCGCCCGTGGAGGAGACGCCTGCCGCTGAGGTCCCTCCGACTCTCGAGGAAGCGCAGGCTGACATTCAGTGGCCCGATGGCATGACTCTTGCCGTTCCCGAGGGGATGAACTTCGAAACGGTGAACGCTTTTAAGTCCTGCGACGGTGCGCTCGATAGCACCGAGCTTTGGGCTTCCGACGCGACCGACGAAACCACGCTGACCTATCTGAATCAGATGATGGATGCCTGGGGTTTTGATCAGGAGGGCGCCGCGCCCCTGGCCGACGGCAGCTTCCCTTCTGAGTCCTTCAAGAACCCCGACGCACCGGCGCTTCGCAAGGGCAACCTCGCGCCCGAGGGAAGCATCGAGAGCTTCGAGTGGGATCATGTGGGGAAAGCATGGTCAGAAGACCTGAAGAGGATCACGTGGGAGACGCTCGCCGAAGGGGGATACCGCTTTTTCCTCTACGAGCGCACCGATCCGGGAAACTATTCGAAGCTGGAGGACACGCCGGAATCGGAGTGGGTCGACTTTCCCCGCCCCAACACCATCGCCTTCCAGAGTTGTGAGATGAGGACGGAGAGCCACTACGGCCCCGAGGCGGGCATGTATCCGCCCTCCGCCACTTGGACTCTGCGCGCCGTCGAAGAGGTCAGTAGCTACGATTCTTCCCTCCAATGGTTCCAGACGCTGAAGGAAGATGGGTGGGTGGACGAAATCGCAGAATACGACGGGGCTCCGCAACCCGGTGAACCCGGCGCGTCCGTCACCAATGGTGATTTCGTTGCTTCCTATTTCGAGCGTCTAGATCCACTCACGATCGTGGTGAGCGACCGAGCCGCCGAGAAGTTCTTCAACGGGGAGTGAAAAACTAAAAACCACCGCCGACATTACCGGCTCTTGGGACATCCGGTAGGGGTCATGGGGTGAGTCCGCCGGCGGCGAGGAGCATGCGGAGTCGATAGTTGTCTCGGTTGCGGAACCCGCGGGCGAGGCGGCGGTGGAGTTCGATAATCTCGTTGATGGCCTCGGTGCCGCCGTTGTTCGCCCGCTTGGTGGTGAAGTACGCGAGGAATGCGTCCTTCCAGCGTTTCAAGGTCCGGCCGAGCCTGGCGATCTCCGGGATCGGGCACGACGAGAACGACGCGACGACCTTCTCCGCGATCCTGCGTCCCGCGGTGAGATCTTCCTGCCGATACGCGGACCGCAGCTGCTGAGCGCACTGCCAGGCGATGAACACCTCCTCGTGCGCGGGGTCGGCCTCGATCGCACGCGCGAGGCGGGCGTGCTGCTTCTCGGTGAGGCGTTCGCGTCCGGCACGGAGGACGGTCTGGATGCCATAGAGCGGGTCGCCCTTCCAGCCGCGATGCCCGAGAGTCTCCTGCTGGACGCGCCGCCGCACCTCGTCGACCGCGGCAGTGCCGAGCTTCACGACGTGGAACGCGTCGAGCACCGCGGTCGCGTCATCGAGGTGGTCATCGATCGCGGTCTTGTAGCCCGCGAACGGGTCGAGCGCGGCGACCTCGACGCTGTCGCGAAACGCCGGGCTGCGGTCCTTCAGCCAGCCCGCGTAGGCCTTCCCTGACCGGCCGGGGACGAGATCGAGCAGCCGCGCATGCGTGACGCCGTCCGCATCACGACTGAGATCGACCATCCCCGTCAGTTCCTTCGGGCCGCGCCTGCGTGGGTCGACGTGATGCCAGACGTGTTCATCGACGCCGAGGGTTCTCACTCCGGCGAAGCGGCCCTCGTCGCCGACGAGGTCCTCGAGGACCGGGCGGAGCGCACGCCAGAGCGCCTTCCACGATGTTCCGATCTGTCGGGCGAGGCCGCGGACGGTTGCGTGTTCGCGGCGAAGCTGTCCGATCGCCCACGAGATCGCGCGGCGGGTGATCGATCCGCGGCGCGCGACGAGAGCGGGCACGTCCTCGACGAACACGCGGCGCGCGCACCCCGGCTCCTCGCATCGCCACACACGTTGCCGCCACCGCAACTCGACCCGGACGTCGCCGGGAACGCCGCGCAGCACACGAACGCGACGCCCGCGCCCCACCGCGATCACGCCGCAGTCCGGGCATCCCGTCAGTCCCGGCGATGTCGACACCGTGATCGTCATCACGTTCTCGCCACGGTCAACGCATTCGACATGGACGCTGTCGATTCCGAGCAGCAGATCGCATCGTCCGCACGGGGCGGTGGGCTTGGGAGCGTTCGGGCGCGCGGAAGTATCGTGAGACACGTCGAGGCCCTCGTGATCGATCAGAGAGTTAGCGCTTCTGATCCTCGGGGACCTCGACCCCTACCCGGCGGACCTCACTCCGCGCGCGTCGCCCCTACCGGATGTCCCAAGAGCCGCTTTTCTATGCGCGCAGCGTTCACAGGAGACGATCTGAGAACCTTAGATACGTGGAATGAACATCGTGTCATCTGGAGAGAAATGGGCGTCAGATCACGTTCTGTCGACGCTAGGTTGACACGGTAGGTTGACATGAAGAAGTCATGTTGTCATTAAAGCGCGTATTCTCAACGGTGGATCGTGATTCCATCAATGACCCACCGTCACCGCCATTCGAAGTCCCCCGCGATCCCTTCTCTTGACTGGGATCGCGGGGGATTTGCTTTTGCCCGGCGCGACCGTGTTAAGTCGTCGTTCTACCTCGGGTGGGTGGCGGGGCATAGACGCAGCTGCGGGCGAGGCATTGTGCTACCAACATTTAAGTCATTAAGTGTTGGTATCCTCGGAGCATGTCCACAGCTCCCGGCGCGCGCATCCCCATCGACGCCGCCTCGACGGAGACGCTCTGTTGGAAGCCGCGCGCACCCGAGATGCACTCGCGTGCGGAGGTCGTTCGCCAGACCGGGCCGTACGACGCGACGATCCCGGCAGACGTGGCTGAATGGGATCCGCGGATCTCCGGGGAAGACGTGGCCGATATCGAGGACGCAACGCGCCAGCTCGTCGAGTTCGATCGCCACGCGCAGCGCACACTCGGCACCGATAACCCGGCGCTGGGGCCGATGACCGCGGTTCTGCTCCGCACAGAGTCAGCCTCCAGCTCTCGCATCGAACAACTCACGACGTCAGCGAAACAGCTCGCCCTCGCCGAAATCGATGAAGGTGAGAAGGCGAATGCCCTGACGGTCGTCGGAAATGTGCGCGCCATGGAAGCGGCGCTCCGGCTCGCGGACGAAATCACCGAAGAGTCCATACTCGCCATGCACAAGGCGCTCATGCTTCATCAACACAGCTTTGACCCGGCTGAGGCGGGGTGCTTTCGGACGGAAGCCGTGTGGATCGGTCCCGGAGGCGCGGGTCCGCGGCTCGCCGACTTCGTGGCGCCGCACCATGACCGCATCAAGGCCGCGATCACGGACCTCGTCGCCTTCATCCAACGTCCAGACCTCTCCGTCCTCGTCCAGGTCGCGGTCGCCCACGCCCAATTCGAGACAATCCATCCATTCGCGGACGGGAACGGTCGCACTGGACGGGCGCTGGCGCAGTCGATCCTCCGCAACAAAGGTGTTGTGGGCTCGACTGCCGTGCCGATCTCGGCCGGACTCCTCGTCCACGTCGACCGTTATTTCGCGGCTCTCGACTCTTTCCGAGCAGGCGACGCAGGCCCGATCATCCGCGAGTTCGCTGCCGCAAGCCGTATCGCCGCGGTGACCGGCGCGAAACTCGTCGACGACCTCGTCGCACAGCTCGACGAGTCTCGATCGAAGATGTCTGGGATCCGATCTGATGCGAAAGCATGGAAGGTGTTGCCCGTGCTCGTCGGCCAACCGGCCATCAACTCGAAGTATCTGATGACGGCGCTCGGCCTCGGCGAGATGGCGGCGCTTCGCGCACTCGACACCCTGACCGCGCGCGGTGTTCTTGAGGAGACGACGGGGAAGTCTCGTGGGAGAGTCTGGCAACACCGCGGAATCTTCGCGGCCCTTGACGCATACGCTGCGGAGATCCGCCGGATGTCCGTGCGCTGAGTCAGCCGGGTGTTTTCTCCTTCCCCACTCCCGCGTACGTCAGTCGGCGCAGGACGGCTTCCGCCGGGCCGCGCGCACCACCGCGTTCGAGCAGGGCGGCGATCGGGACCGAGACGATCCAGACAATGACCGCGATTCCGACCGCGAGCGCCGTCCCCGCGGTACCGCCGAGGCCGAGACCCCACGCGCTGAACAGCGGCGCGAAGATCAGCGACTGGAACAGGTAGAACGTCAGCGAGCGCTTGCCGACCGCCGCGATCGCCTTGACCGGCGTCGACGGCGCCTCTTGCCAGCGTGCCGCGAGCAGCGCAAACACGGCGACGTACCCCAGCGCGCTGGCCGCGCCCGTGATGGTCGTGAGCCCCATGAACGTCCAGGACGGCAGTCCGATCACGCCGATGTGCGTGAGTGCGGCCGGCAGGCCGCCGAGCCAGCCGACGGGGATCCCGATCCACGCCACGGCGCGCAGCAGACGACGGTGCGCACGCGGATCCTCGAGCACGCCCCGGCGCGCCGCGAGCCAGGCGAGCAGGATGCAGATCGGGACGGTCGTGATCAGGCCCTGGGTGATGCCGCCCGTCATCCACATGACGAGCCGTCCGACGATGCTGGCGACGTAGTTCTCCTCGCCGGCGGTCATGCCCTGGATGTCGGGGGTGTAGGCCGCGCCCGTCTCCGCCATCTCGGGGGCGAAGAGGTTCGTCATGACGCCGCCGAACGCACCGAAAAGCGCGAAGAGGGTCCAGACGCCCGTGATGGCCCACACCCAGACCCAGAGCGTCTTGTCGCGGCGGTCGAAGAACAGCCAGACCAGCAACAACCCGACGATGCCGTACGCCGCAACGATGTCGCCGAGGAACAGCAGCGCCGCGTGCAGCGCGCCGATGACGATCATCCACCAGTGGCGCTGACGGAGCATCCGCCGGGTCTGCGGGTAGGTCGCGCCGCGGGCCATCCGCGAGCGCACGAACTGCACCATGCCGTAGCCGAAGAGGAACCCGAACAAGGGGTACGCGCGACCGTCGACGGTGACCATCATGACGAACTGCACGGCCTTGTCCAGCGCGGATCCGTCTACCAGGTGCGCGCCGGTCAGTGCGGACTCGCGGCCCCAGAGGAACCAGGAGACGTTCGCAGCCGCGATCAGCAGCAGCATGAGACCGCGAGAGACGTCAGGTGCGAGCGCTCGCGACGTGTGCGGCAGGGTGGCGTTTCGATCGCTCATCGTGCCATTGTGCCGAACGCGGGCTCGCGAACCACAGGACGAATGTCATGAACCACGCGTCTGGATGCCACGTGTCTGCTGCCCGGGGTCACGGTTCCGACGGGCAGCGCACGCGGAGCCGGCGTCAGGCCGTGACGAGAAGCGAGACGACCATCGCGATGATGATGGTGTTGAAGGCGAAGGCCGTTGGTCGAGTGAACGCGCTCGACGACATCAGCTTCCGCATTCCCCAGCACTCGATCGTGGGCCTGCTCGGACGAAACGGCGCCGGAAAGACGACGATCATGTCGATCCTGGCGGGCCAGGATCGGGCGACCGCCGGACGCGCCGAGGTGCTCGGGCACAGTCCCTTCGAACACGGCCCGCCCCTCGCGCAGATCACCTACGTGCGTGACAACCAGCGTTACCCGGACGACTATCGCCTCCACCACGTGTTGCGCATCGCGCCCGATTTCGCGCCGAACTGGAACGCGGACGTCGCGGCGGAGCTCGTCGAG
>DWXU01000216.1:0-5061 GCA_019119065.1 Candidatus Microbacterium pullistercoris
CTCGCTGCGGTCGCCGATCGGATCGTGGGCGAGGCCGCGCCGGCGACCGGCGTACGCGAGACGGCCCGCGCTCTCCGCGACGCCCTCCTCAGCAGACGAGACGGCGCGGAGGTGGTCGTGTCGACCGCCGCGCTGTCCCTCGGATCCGGTGCGCTCGAGGCGCGGATCCGTTCCGCATACGAGGCGGCCGGATCCGCGGATCCTGTCCGCGACGCCACCGTCCTGGCGCAGTTCGTCCTCGGCCACACCTATCTCGTCCAGCAGCGGATGCAGGCCGCGGCCATCGGCGCCTACGACGCGGATCCCGCCGCCGTCGCGGCGGCGACCCGCGCCGACTTCGAGGCCGGCATCGACCGCCTCACCACGCCATGACGTGAGCGCCGCGGGCGCGTGCGATCAGCGTGCCCGTGCGAGATCCGGCGTAGACTTCGCCGCCGCGGGCGTCGCGCCGTCGAGTTCCGTGAGCTCAAGCTGCGACCGGTCCTTTCCCGTGAGGAGCCCGATCAGGCTGACGGAGGCGAAGCCGATCCACAGCAGCGACACGAGCCACAGGTTTCCGCCACCCGCGGCGGCGAGCGCGGTCGCGATCATGGGGGTGAAGCCCGCGCCAGCGGTCGCGGCGAACTGATAGGCGACCGAGGCGCCGGAGTTGCGCACGGCGGTCGGGAACTGCTCCCCCGCGTACGCGCCGTACGGTCCGGCGGAGAACCCCTGCACCACCGAGAGTCCGAGGAACACCGCGAAGAAGAACAGCACGACGCTGTCGGTCTGCAGCATCATCATGATCGGGAAGGCCAACCCGATGCCGAGGATGTTGCCGAACAGCAGGATCCGGCGGCGGCCGAACCGGTCCGACATCCGCGACGAGATGATGATGAAGAGGATCGTGGTGACCGCGGCGGCGGACTTCAGCACGAGGATCAGGCTCTGCGAGTGCGACGCCTGCGCGACAACGTACGCGACGGCCCACGCGCCCATCAAGCCCTGCGCGGCCTGTCCCGAGATGCCGACGGCGAACGCACGGAACAGCGGCCGCCAGTGGTGGCGCACCAGGTCGGCGAGCGGGGTCTTCTTCTCCTTCGGGGCGTTCTCGAGCACCTCTTGGAACACCTTCGACTCCGACACCTTGCGGCGGATGAAGACGGCGATCATCATGAACGCCGCCGACAGCACGAACGGCACCCGCCAGCCCCACGAGAGGAACTGCTCCTCGGGCAGCGTCGCCATGCCGGCCAGGATGAGCGTGCCGACGAGGGTCCCCGTGGGGGCGCCCATGTACGAGAACGCCGCGGCGAATCCACGAGAACGCTTCTTCGCGTTCTCGAACCCGACGAGCGTGGCCCCTCCCCATTCGCCCCCGACCGCAATGCCCTGCACGACGCGCAGGGTGACCAGCAGCGCCGGCGCCCACAGCCCGATCTGCGCCGTCGCCGGCAGCAGCCCGATCAGCGTCGACGTGACGCCCATCACGACGATCGTCGCCATCAGGACCGTCTTGCGGCCGACCTTGTCGCCGAGATGTCCGAAGATGATGCCGCCGAGCGGCCGAGCGACGTAGCCTGCCGCGAGAGTGGCGAACGAGAAGATCAGCGCGACGGACGGGTCCAGATTCGTGAAGAACACCTTGTTGAAGACGATGCCGGCGGCGGTCGCGTACAGGATGAAGTCGTAGTACTCGAGCGCCGTGCCGATGAGGCTCGACGCGAGGATCCGACGCATGTCGCGCCGCGATGCAGCGTACACGAGGTCACTGGACGGTGACGGACTGACGTTGGTCATCATTGACTCCTAGTGTGGCGCGGTGGCCGATGAAGCGGGTGGCGCCTGCTGGCGCGGGCGGGGTGGCGACTACGAGGCCGAGGGCTCCGGGACGCGGGCGAAGACGATGCGATCGAGGTCGTCCGGGATCGACAGCGGCCCGTCGAACGACAGCCGAGCGTCCTGCCAGACCGCCGGGTGTGCGTAGGCGGGGACGAGGTGGTGCAGTGCGAGATGGCGGGCGCCTGCTCGGGCAGCGACCGCCCCCGCGTCGCCGGGAGTGGTGTGCGAACGACGGTGGTGTTCCATTGTGGCGCGCATCATCTCGGTGTCGGGGTACTGCGCCGCGAGGTTGTCGAGGTCGATCGCCTCGTGCAGCAGCAGGTCGGTGTCACGGGCGAGTCGCACGAGGTTGTCGCAGGGCGCCGTATCGCCCGAGATGGTGACGGACCCGTGCTCCGTATCGAATCGGAACGCGAACGCCGGGGCCATCGGGTGGTGCGAGACGAGCGTCGCCGTCACCGTGACGAGGTCGTCACGGAAGACCTCGATCGGCTCCATCTCGGGGGCGACCGTCGTGTCGGGGTCGAAGCCGCGGATGCCCCCGGCGTCGATCTCTCGCACCTCGAACGTGTCGCGCGGGCTCTTCGCCAGCGAGTCGAAGATGCGGTCGTTGATGTCGGTCGCGTACGCCGCGAGGATGCCGTCCATGAGTCCGGCGACGCCCGGCGTCGGTCGTGCGGGAGCAACCGGCTCCGGGCGTGCCGTCGCCTGTGGGGCCAACGGCGTGAGCTTTCCGCGGTCACCGGGACCGACGACCGGAATCGGCCCGCCCGTGCGGCTCTTCAGTTCGAACGCCCCGAACAGCACGATTCCGGGGAGGTCGACGACGTGATCGGAGTGGAGGTGCGTCAGGAAGATGCCACCGAGGTCAGCCATGCTGAGGCCGGCGGCACGCGCTTGATGCCCTGCCCCGTCGCCGCAGTCGACGAGATACCAGCGCTCGCCGACGACCACCGCGGTCGCGATGCCGAACCGCGGCGCTCCGTCATGGTCCGCCCACCAGCGCGGGCCGCCGGCCGTGCCGAGCGTCACGATGTGCGGGGAGAGTTCCGTGGTCACGTCGTCGTGTTCCTTTCCGAAGGTGTCCCACCATGCTCACGGGACGGTGGACATCTGTCTAACTAAATGTGTTTAGGCGTGGTATCAAAGAAGCTAATGACCGACATCACGATTCGCCAGCTCGAGTACTTCGTCGCCATCGCCGACACCGGATCCGTGACGGGCGCCGCCACGGCGTGCCATGTCACGCAGGCGGCCGTCAGCACCGCGCTCGCCCAGCTCGAGCGCACCGTCGGCACCCGTCTCGCGATCCGGCGTCCGGGGCACGGCATCGCGCTGACCGCCGAGGGCGTCGCGGTCGCCTCGCACGCCCGCGGCGTCCTCGACGGCGTCAGCCAGGTGTCGGCGATCGTGTCGGAGGCGCGCGGGCGGCTGAGCGGGCGCCTCGCCATCGGCGTCTATCGCACGCTCTCCACGCACACGATTCCGGCGCTGATCGAGTGGTTCGCGACACGTCATCCCGACGTGCGACTGCAGTTCATCGAAGGCTCCGGTTCGTTCGTACAGCAGGAGCTCCTCGCCGGCCGCGTCCAGATCGCCGTGATCTATCGAGCCCAACTCATCGACGGATGCGAACCGACGGTGCTGCGACGGGCGCGACGCATGGCGGTCATGAGCCCCGACCACCCCCTTGCCTCGGAGGAGCAGCTCTCCCTGCCGTTGCTGGCAGCGTACCCGGCGATCTTCCTCGATGAAGAGCCCGCGCTCCAGCGCACGCTCGCAGCGTTCGCGGCCGAGGGCGTCGAACCGCTCGTCCCGTGGCGCAGCAGCAGTGTCGACGCGATCCAGAACGTCGCCGGCCGCGGATCCGCGTACTCGATCCTCATGCAGACGCGCTCGCGCAGTCCCGAGGGGCGTCCGCTCCTGTTCCGCGCGCTGCCGGGCGAGGCGCTCGACAATCCGGTCGCCGCGGTGGTCCCCCGCGGCGTCACGCCGACGGCGCTCATCACGGAGGTGCTCAGCGCCGTCCGCGAATACTGGGTCGCGACTGAGGCGGCGCTCAACCGCGACGAGGCCCCGACGACGACATGACGCGCACCATCGACCTCCGCGCGGGTGAGGTCAGGCGAGGGCGCCGACGCGGCGGACCGCCTCGGTGAGGATCTCGGGGCCGGTGCCGTAGTTGATGCGCACGTGACCCGCGCCGAGGGCCCCGAACGCCGGGCCTGAGTTGAGCGCGACACGAGCGTCCGCGAGGATCCTCGCCGCCGGGTCGTCGCCCCAGCCCGCCTCGCGCATGTCGACCCAGGCCAGGAAACCGGCGTCTCCCGGAACGTATGCTGCGGCAGGC
Source organism: Candidatus Microbacterium pullistercoris (assembly GCA_019119065.1). GTDB lineage: Bacteria > Actinomycetota > Actinomycetes > Actinomycetales > Microbacteriaceae > Microbacterium > Microbacterium pullistercoris. Next base: position 4,172 of record DWXU01000216.1, read on the forward strand.
ACATACTCGGCGAGCAGGTCGACGAGCAGCGTCTGGTTGGCGGCGAGCCGCGCCAGGAGCGCGTCGAGCCACGGGTCCCCGTCGGTGTAGGACGCGATCCCCGCCTTGATGCCGAACAGTCCCGTGCGCCACTCGACCTCGTCCGGGATCCGCCGCACGATCTCGGCGTTGCGGTCGGTCGCCGTGACGAGGTGCGCGCACTTCAGGCCGGCGAGGTTGAATGTCTTGCTCGCGCTCTGTACCGCGAACCCCACCTTCCGCGCCTCGGACGACACTGTGAGGAAGGGCGTGAAGGATCGACGCCCCGGGATCGCGAGCGGCGCGTGGATCTCGTCGCTGATCACGACAGCGCCGTGCCGTTCGGCGCTGCGCGCGAGCTCGGCGAGCGCCTCGGGCGTGTGCGCGGTTCCCGTCGGATTGTGCGGGTTGCACAGCAGGATCGCGACGGCACCATCGGCGAAGGCGCGGTCGATTCCCTCGAGGTCGAGCGACCACGAACCGCCGTCTCTCAGGAGCGGAACGTCGACGTACTCGGTGTGCGATTCGTCATGCACGCTGAAGAACGGCGGATACACGGGCGAGGTGATCACGACTTTCTCCCCCGGCTTCGCTGTCGCCCGGACGAGCTCCGCGACCCCCATCATGACGTCGCACGTCGTGCGCACACGGTCGGGATCGACCTGCCAGCCCCAGCGCCGCTCAGCGAACGCGGCGAACGCCTCGGGGTACGCCGTCTTCGGCGGCACGTAGCCGGTGTCGCCGATCGCGATCGCGTCGGTCAGCGTTCGGGTGATCGGCTCGGCGAGCGGGAAGTCCGTCTCGGCGACGAAGAGCGGCAGCACATCTGTGGGGTGTGTCGCCCACTTCGTGCTGGAGCGCCGGCGCAGGAC
>DWXU01000217.1:0-3089 GCA_019119065.1 Candidatus Microbacterium pullistercoris
GGGGAAGCAGGTCGCCGGCACGGACGCGTTGAGCCCGAGATGGTCACTCGCGCCCGCCTGTTTGCGGAGTCCGTGCGGGCCGTCCGTGACCATGATGCTCGGCACACCGAGGCGGTCGATCGTCTTGAGACGCCAGAAGTCGAGACCGCTCGTCAACGCGGCCTTCTCTTCGAGCGTGAGGTCCGAGACTGTGGGAAAGAATGCGTCGGCCATGATTCTCCTGTGGGTTGCCGCTGAGGGATGCCCAAAACCGTACGGTGTTCGGCTTTCAAATACAAGGAGGACTTGGTTTTATGGTGGACACATGACGGCACGCGGCGCTTACACAAAAGGAATCGCCAAGCGCGAGGAGATCCTGACCGTCGCGCTCGAGGTGATCGCCACACACGGCTACCGACGCGCATCGGTGCGGGAGATCGCCGACGCGGTTGGGCTCAGTCAGGCCGGTCTTCTGCACTACTTCGACAGCAAAGACGAGCTCTTCACGGCCGTGCTGCGGAAACGGGATGAGGTCGACGCCGCCCTCGTCGACGGCGACCCCATCGCCGGTCTCCTGCGCATCATCGACCACAATGCCCAGGTCCCCGGACTCGTGCAGCTGTACGCACAACTATCGGTCGCTGCGACGGATCCGTCTCACGTCGCGCACAAGTTCTTCGTTGAACGGTACTCATGGATGCGGGACTCCTTTGCCTCCGCATTGCAGACCGCGCAAGACGATGGCTCCTTCCGCAGCGACTTCCATCCGGACCGCATGGCAGCGTTCCTCATCGCGGCGGCCGACGGCCTGCAGACCCAGTTCCTCTTGGATCCGTCGATCGACATGGCTGCCGAGTTCCGCGCCATACTGGCAGACCTGCGTCACGGTGAATCATAACGATCGGACGCATCGCTCACCCTCACGCCTTCGCCGGCGCACCTCCGGGCACTGCGGGAAGCTCCACCACGTCTGCGAGCCCGCTGTAACGCGGACCGGCAAGGCGACCGACGGGGCGCAGCAGCTCGGTGTCGATGCGCCCGTCCTTCATGACGCTCTCGTCGATGTGCCAACCGAGCACGCGTCCCACGACGAACTGTCCGCCGGTCGGACTGAACTCGATCGTGCGCTCATGCACCATCTCCATGCTGACCGCCACATCCGCCAGGCGCGGTACACGCACGTGCTCCGAGGGTGCCAGTCGCAGACCCTGCGCCTCGACCTCGCTCTGGTCGGGTGCCAGCCATTCGCTCGACGCGTGCATCGGCGCGAGCATGTCGTCCGTCACCACGTTGATCACATACTCGCCGTCGCGTTCGATGTTCTCGATCGTGTCTTTGCGCCCCTCCGGCCGCCGGTTGACCGTGAAGCCGAGCATCGCGGGGTGCTGGCTGACCCACGCGAACGAACTGAACGGGGCGAGGTTGACGGCGCGTGATGGCGCGCCGCTCGTGACCCACGCGATCGGGCGGGGCACGACGGATCCCACCAGCAGGCGATAGGTCGAAGCGGGGTCGAGAGTCGAAGCGTCGATGAACAACGGCTGTCTCCTTCGGGTCAGAGCCAGTGCGGCGGATCGGGGAGGGCGCGCAGGCGCTCGAGCACCTGGCGAGGGAGGTCACGGGTCGCGGATGGGCCGGCGAGATCGACGGATCTCATCCACACCTCACGGCACCGGAGCCGCACGGTCTCCGCGGCAAGGATCGACCCCTGCCCCGCCACGCGGATCGTCGCGTTCCACGCCTCCTGCGGCAGGTCGCGCCATTCGACGTTCAGGTGGACCGCCGCGTGGGCCGAGAGGTTGCGAAGCGCCTCCGGGGGAAGCGTCGAGGCGAAGTCGATCTCGTGGACGCGCTGTGCCGCATCAACGAGAACGGCTTCGTCGGATCCGGTGCGTAGGGCCTCGATCGCGTGCGCGGTCGCGCGCGCGTCGAGCGCGACGTGCGCCACGACGCGGGCGTTCGTCCAGCCGGCGAGGAACGACCCCGAACGAAGCTCGGCGTCCGGCACACATGCCAGCACACGCGAGAAGTACGCCTGGCCGCGACGCGCGAGCAGCAGTTCGGCGGCGAGCGCGGCGTCGGCGACGTTGTCCACACGTGCCGGCATCAGCGCACGCGGATCCGGTTGCGCAGTTCGCCGATCCCGTCGACGACCGTGACAAGCTCATCGCCGTCCGCCAGGTATCGGGCCGGAGTCCGCGCGTGACCAACCCCACCCGGTGTGCCCGTGGCGATGACGTCGCCCGGCTCGAGGGTGAAGATGGAGGAGATGTAGGCGATGAGATCGACCGGAGTGAACACGAGATCGTCCGTGGCGGCATCCTGCACCCGCTCGCCATTGACGACGCAGCGGATCCCGGCACCGGCGACGAACTCGTCGGGCGTGACGAGGACGGGACCGAACGGTGTCGTCGCTTCGAAGTTCTTCCCCTGCATCCACTGCACGGTGCGGTTCTGGAAGTCGCGCATCGAGACGTCGTTGAGCACGCTGTATCCCGCGATCGCGCGCGCCGCCGTGCCGGTGTCCGCGTCGCGGATGCGCTCACCGATGACGACGGCGAGCTCCGCCTCCCAGTCGACCTGGTGCGCCGCATGCGCGGGAACCGCGATGTCGTCGTAGGGCCCCGTGATCGCGGTTCCGAACTTCGCGAACAGGGTCGGATGCGCGGGGAGCTCGCGTCCCATCTCGAGGATGTGCGCGCGGTAGTTGAGCCCGACGCACACGACCTTCCCGGGCCGAGTCACCACGGCGCCCCACTTCTCGGGGTCGATCCGATCGATAGGCAGCTGTCGCCCGTCGGCCGACGCCGCGCGCGCACGCCAGTCCGGGTCGGCGAGGAGATCGCCGATATCCGCGGCGCCGGCGATCTCCGTGGCGGTGCCGTCCGCGATGACGACGGCTGACGTCGCGCCGTCTCCGTGGCGAAGTGTCGCGAGCCTCATCGCACACCGTCCCGCTCGGGGATGTAGGTGCGAGCGAAGCCCAGACGCTCGATCACGGGCGCGTCGCTGAAGCGGAACAGATCGAACTGGCTCTCCGCCCGCAGCGACCACGGCACCCAACTCGGAACGACGAAGAGGTCGCCCTTCTCGACGCGATGCGTCTCGTC
>DWXU01000218.1:0-6331 GCA_019119065.1 Candidatus Microbacterium pullistercoris
GGCGTCGCGCAGCTTCTGCGTGAGCGCCGTGAGCGTGCGCAGCTCGTCCGTCGACAGCGTCGACATGCGCTCCGCGATGTGGCGACCGTGGGTCACCGCGAGCGCGCGGAACTGCCGCACGCCCTCCTCGGTGGCGGTCACGAGAGCGCCGCGCCCGTCGTCCGGATCCGGCTGCTTCGTCACGAGCCCGCGCGAGATCATCTTGTCGATGAGGCGCGACACACTCGGCTGACTGATGAGGATGTTGGCCGTGATGTCGCGCAGCCGGGCGGTGTTGCCGGGGCCGCGGACGACCGTCAGCAGCACGTCGTACTCCGACTGGTACAGCGAGGAGTCGCTGAAGTCACGTTTCAATTCGTCGAAGATCTCGTACTGGGCGCGGAAGAGGTTCTCCCACGCTTCGACGGCGAGGCGGCGATCCGGCATACATTCAAGTGTATGCGTCGCTTGCGCGAGGACGAGGAAAGGGCCCGGGTGAAGTATTCTTCAACCGGGCCCATGTCCCTTGCACCAAGAGTGTCCTGCAATCACATGCCGGTGACCGCCACAGCAAAACGATCACCGTGCGCATCACTCTATAACGGTGAGGTAACGGATAGCAAGAGATTTCCGTTACGTTTCTGTTATTCATCATTCGCTCATCACGTTCGTTCAGGTTCAGAGAGGAGCCCGGCTATGGCCATCGCGACGACGAACCCCACGACGGGGAAGATCGAGCAGACCTTCGAGGCGCACTCCGACGAGGAGGTCGAGCGCCGCATCGCGCTCGCGCAGTCGGGATTCGAGGCGCTGCGGGCGACGACGTACGCCCAGCGCTCCGACTGGATGCGCCGCGCCGCGGACATCCTCGAGGAGAGCATCGAGGAGCTCGCGAGCCTGATCACGCTCGAGATGGGCCGCCCCATCGCCGGTGCGCGCGCCGAGGTCACGAAATCGGCCAAGGGCCTGCGCTTCTACGCGGACAACGCCGAAGGCTTCCTCGCGAGCGAGCAGCTGGATGACCCGTCGGTCGTCGGCGCCTCGCGCGCCGGCAAGACGTACGCACCCCTCGGCGTCGTCCTCGCCGTCATGCCGTGGAACTACCCGTTGTGGCAGGTGCTGCGGTTCGCCGGCCCCGCTCTGATGGCCGGCAACGCGGGATTGCTCAAGCATGCGTCCAACGTGCCGCAGGCCGCCCTCTTCCTCGACACGCTGTTCGAGCGCGCCGGGTTCCCGGCCGGCGCGTTCCAGACGCTGCTGATCCCCGCCGCACGCGTCGAGGGCGTCCTCCGCGACCCGCGCGTCAAGGCGACGACGCTCACCGGATCCGAGCCCGCGGGCCGCTCGCTGGCGTCGATCGCGGGTTCCGAGGTCAAGCACGTCGTCCTCGAGCTGGGCGGTTCGGATCCGTTCGTCGTGATGCCGTCGGCCGACGTCGAGCGCGCTGCGACCGTCGCCGTGACCGCCCGCAACCAGAACAACGGACAGTCGTGCATCGCCGCGAAGCGGTTCATCGTGCACGCCGATGTCTACGACGAGTTCACGCGACTGTTCTCCGAGAAGGTCGCCGCACTCACTGTCGGGGATCCCTTCGAGGACTCGACTGACGTCGGCCCCGTGGCGACGGAGTCCGGCCGCGACGAGCTCGCCGAGCAGGTGCGCGACGCGGTCGACAAGGGTGCGGAAGTGCTCGCCGGTGCGCGGGTTCCCGAACGCGACGGGTGGTTCTACGAGCCGACCGTCCTCGCCGGCGTCACCCCGGAGATGCGCCTGCACCTCGAGGAGGCGTTCGGCCCCGTCGCGACCGTGTACCGCGCCGCGGACCGCGAGGAGGCTCTGAGCATCGCGAACGGCACGACCTTCGGCCTCAGCTCCTCGGTCTGGACCAACGATGATGACGAGGAAGACTGGTTCGTGACGAACCTCGACGCAGGCGCGGTGTTCGTCAACGGCATGACCGCATCGCATCCCGAGCTGCCGTTCGGCGGCGTGAAGGACTCGGGCGTCGGTCGCGAACTCGCGGCGGAGGGCATCCGCGAGTTCTGCAACGTCAAGACCGTCTGGAAGGCGTGAGCTCCGGCGGAGCGTCCCGCACGGATCCCGCCAGCGTTCTCGTCGTCGGCGAAGCGCTCATCGACATCGTCGATGACGGCGCACGCCGCAATGAGCACGTCGGCGGGAGCCCGGCGAACGTCGCCCTCGGTCTCGGCCGGCTCGGCGCAGACGTCGCGCTCCTCACGCAGATCGCGCGCGACGAGCGCGGCCGCCGAATCGCCGAGCACGTGGCGGCGTCCGGTGTGCGCGTGTGCGACGAATCCTGGTCGCTCGAGCGCACCTCGACGGCGCTCGCGCGGATCGGGTCCGACGGGGCGGCGACGTACGCATTCGACATCGTGTGGGACGCGCTGCGCGCGCCGGAGGGGACCCGTCCGCGCGTCGTGCACACGGGATCCATCGCGACGACCCTCGATCCCGGGGCGGCTGCGGTCCGCGACGTGATCGCCGGTCTGGGCGCGGACGAGGTCACGTTCGACCCGAACATCCGCCCCGCGCTCGTCGACGATCGTGACGTGGCGCTTGCTCACGTCGACGCGATGATGCGGATCGCGACGGCCGTCAAGCTCAGCGACGAGGACGCGGCGTGGTTGTTTCCCGCCGACGACGTCGATGCGGTCCTCGACCGGATCCTCGCCGTGGGACCGCGACTGGCGGCCGTCACGCTCGGTGCGGAGGGCGCGGTCCTCGCCACCGCGCAGGACCGGCTGCGCGTGCCGCCGGTCGCCGTGGACGTCGTCGACACGATCGGGGCCGGCGATACGTTCATGGCGACGATGATCCACGCCCTGGCATCGCGACCCGTCGGCCCCCTCGCGCGCGACGATCTCGACGCGATCGGACGTCACGCGGTGGACGCCGCCGCCGTCACCGTCTCCCGGGCGGGCGCAGACCTGCCGTGGGCCGCCGAACTCGACCGCGCGTGACGATGGCCGCACCGCTGTCGGTATCGGCTCTCGGTCACCTGTTGTTACTCTCGTGTTGGTCATTCGTTCACCTCTCGGTGTGAGCGCGTGGCCGGGCGTCCGCCGGGCGTCCCTCCACGTACTCCAGGGAGACAACAGCGGTGGCGACCGACACCCCCTCGAAGCCGGAACCCGACCCCGACGAGGGCCCCAGAGACTTCGAAACACCGGACCCGCAGGATAAGTGGTGGCATCTCGGCTTCGGCGGGCTGCTGGCGATCTGCCTGGTGACGTTCACGCTGTGGTCGTTCGGGTGGGTCTCTGACGGCACCAACCGTGTCCTGCTGATCACCGCCATCGTGTTCGGCGTCTTCATGGCGTTCAACATCGGTGGCAACGACGTCGCGAACTCGTTCGGCACGAGCGTCGGATCCGGCACCCTGACGATGAAGCAGGCACTTCTCGTCGCCGCCGTGTTCGAGGTCTCCGGCGCCGTGCTCGCGGGCGGTTCCGTCACCGACACGGTGCGCAGCGGCATCGTCGACATCCAGGTCGTCAATCAGAGCCCGGACGATCTCGTCTACATTATGATGTCGGCGCTCCTCGGCGCGGCGCTGTGGCTCTTCCTCGCCACGCGCATGGGCTGGCCCGTCTCGACCACTCACGCGATCATCGGCGGCATTGTCGGCGCCGCGGTGACGATGGGGCTCAAGACGGGGCTCGGCGGCCTCGAGATGGTGCAGTGGGAGTCGATCGGTCAGATCGCGCTCTCCTGGGTTCTCTCGCCGCTGCTCGGGGGCGTCGTCGCGTTCGGGATCTTCTGGCTGATCAAGCGGTTCATTCTGAGCCCCGCGCAGGACGACCGTGAGGAGGGGCACTACGCGTTGCAGACGCTCGTGCCCATCGTCGCCGCCGTCGCGGCGATCATCCTCGCCGGCATGCTCCTGGTGAAGGGACTGTCGAACCTCGAAGTCGCCGTTGATCCCGTCGTCATCGCGTTCCTCATCGCGATGATCGGCATCGCCGTCTGGGCGGCCGTGTACGTCTTCGCGAAGTCGCTCAAGAAGAAGAAATTCAAGAAGGCCGCCTTCATCCTCTTCTCCTGGATGCAGGTCTTCACCGCGAGCGTGTTCGCGTTCAGTCACGGCGCCAACGACATCGCCAACGCCGTCGGACCCTTCGCCGCGGTGCTCGACGTGTTCCGCACGGGCCGGGTCGGCGAATCGGCGGCCGTTCCGCTGCCGATCCTCATCACGTTCGGCATCGCCCTGTTGGCCGGACTCTGGTACATCGGACGTCGGGTCGTGTCGACGGTCGGTAAGCGGATCACCGAGATCCACCCCGCGAGCGGGTTCTCCGCCGAACTCGGCGCGGCGGGCGTCGTCATGCTCGCGTCTGTACTCGGCCTCCCCGTGTCGTCGACGCACATCCTCATCGGAGCCGTCCTCGGCGTCGGGCTCGTGAACAAGGCGGCCAACTGGCGCCTGATGCGGCCGATCGCGCTGGCATGGGTCCTCACGCTTCCCGCGGCGGCCGCCGTCGGATCGGTCGGTTACCTCGTCCTCAGCGCGGTCGCCTGACCCCGCGGTCCAGTTAGAGTCGAAGGGATCCGCAGAGGAAGGAACCCGCGATGACGATCGACATCCCCCAGATCACCCTCAATGACGGCCACCGGTTCGCGGAGGTCGGGTTCGGAACCTATCGCCTGACGGGCGACGACGGCATCGCAGCGATCGCGTCGGCGATCGAGACTGGCTACCGCGTCGTCGACACAGCCGTGAACTACGGCAACGAGGCCGAGGTCGGCGAGGCCGTGCGCTCCAGCGGCGTCGGGCGGGACGAGGTCATCGTCACGTCGAAGATCCCCGGCCGGCACCACGGGTACGACGAGGCGATCGCGTCGACGCGCGATTCGCTGGCGACGCTCGGGCTCGATCGTCTCGACCTCCACCTCATCCACTGGCCGAACCCGAGCGTGGACCGCTACGTCGACACGTTCCGCGGCATGCTTCGGCTCCAGGACGACGGCCTCATCCGCTCCGTCGGGGTGTCGAACTTCACCGAGGCGATGCTCGACCGCCTGATCGAGGAGACGGGCGCGATCCCCGCTGTCAACCAGGTCGAGATGCACCCCTACTTCCCGCAGACCGCACTCCGGGCGTTCCACGAGACGCACGGGATCCGCACCGAGAGCTGGAGCCCGCTCGCACGGCGCACCGAGCTGCTGTCGGAGACGACGATCACCGAGGTCGCAGCGGCGCACGGCGTCACCCCGACGCAGATCGTGGTGCGCTGGCACGTGCAGAACGGATCCACGCCGATCCCGAAGTCGGCGCACGCCGATCGCCAGCGGGAGAACGCCGACGTGTTCGGCTTCACGCTGACGGACGACGAGGTCGCGCGCATCTCGGCGCTCGAGCGCGGCCGTCTCTGGGACGGCGACCCGAACACGCACGAGGAGATGTGACGCGCCGCCAGTCGCCTCATATGAACCGTCGGCGACAATAGCTCGCGTGGGAGCGAAGAAGACGGCGGGCATCGTGGTCGGCGGCCTGGCGCTGGTCGCGGCGGTCGGCGCGGTCGGCGTCATCGGCGTGACGGCCATCATCTCCTCGATCTCGTTCGAGGCTCCGTCACTCGGTGACGGGGCGGCCGACCGCGTCCCCCAGGAGACCTCGGCGACGCCCGTCGCCGCGCCCGACGACGACGCCTGGATCACCGCGGTCGCGGACGAGACCGGGATCCCCGAACGTGCGCTCGTCGCGTACGTCGCGGCAGACGCGTACGCCCGCGCGGAGCTCGACTGCGAGGTCGGGTGGAACACCCTCGCCGGGATCGGCTGGGTCGAGAGCCATCACGGCACCCTGCCGGGCGGATCCATCGACGCCGACGGCGTGGCCCGTCCGGAGATCCGCGGCATCCCGCTCGACGGGACGAACGACACGATGGAGGTCGCTGACACCGATAACGGCGAGCTCGACGGCGACCCCACCTGGGACCGTGCGGTTGGGCCGATGCAGTTCATCCCCGAGACGTGGTCGATCTGGGCCGTGGACGGCTCGGGCAACGGCGCGCCGAACCCGCACAACATCGACGACGCCGCGGCGACCGCCGCCCGGTACCTGTGCCGTCTCGACGGCACGCTCGGATCCGAGGAAGCGTGGGTTCGTGCGGTGCGCTCGTACAATGACACGTTCGATTACCAGGTGCGGGTCGCCTCCGCGGCCGAGCGCTACGCGAATGACGCGGTGTCGATGACGAACCGGTAGCGCACGTCGCCCGCGACGGTGCGGTCGTATGCCTCGTTGATCCGGTCGGCGGTGATCAGCGCGGTCTCGGGGGCGATGCCGTGCTCGGCGCAGAAGCCGAGCATGCGCGGGGGCTGACGAATC
>DWXU01000034.1:0-2905 GCA_019119065.1 Candidatus Microbacterium pullistercoris
CAGGACGGTGACGGGGCGAGTTCCGCCACGCTTCGTGTAGCCGGGTATCTTCAGGCGCTCGAGGGCGCGGGATACCCCGTCGATCCGGAACTCATCCGCGATGGTGCGCACTGGAGCCGTGCGACCGGTGCCGAATCGATCCGCGAACTCCTCCGCACCGGCGTCGCGTTCGACGCAGTGTTCGCGCTCAACGATTCGCTCGGGCTCGGGGCGCTGCGCGCGCTCGGCGAGGCGGGTCTCCGCTCACCCGACGACGTCGCGGTCATCGGATTCGACAACATCGACGAAGCACAGTTCACCATTCCGTCGATGTCGAGCGTCGACGTCGGTCGCGATCAGATCGCGACCGACGCCGTCGAGATGCTCATCGAACGCATCGAGGACAAGGAACCCGGACGACGCCCACGCGTCGCGAAACCCGATTACCGGATCGTCCGGCGCGAGTCGACCGGGTTCCCCGCCCACGAGCGGTAACGCCTCTACTCGCCCGCAGTGAAGAGGTCCGGCAGGAAGTCGATGAGCGACTTCTGCCACACGTCCCAGCTGTGCGGACCGGGAATCAGCGGGTGGAAGACGTGGTCGACACCGTTCTCCTCCAGAGACTCCACGAGCGCCAGCGTGGGCTGAAGGGTGAAGTCCTGCACGTCACCGGAATAGATGCTGAGCAGTTCCGTCCCCTCGTTGAGGGCGTCGACGTCGGCGTCGTCCGGCACCGAGCCGAACGTGGAGAACAGCCCGACGTACGCGAACTCACCGGGGTGCGCCAGGAGCGTGCTGAACGCGTGACCCGATCCCATCGACAGCCCCGCCAACGCACGGTCAGCGCTGTCTCCGCTCACGTGGTAGTTCTGCTCGGCCGTCGGCACGATCACCTCGGTGATCTCCGTCGGGAAATCGACGCCGTTGCCGTTCGCCATGACGACGACCATCGGATCGATGCTTCCACGCAGATAGTGGTTGTCGAGGATCTGCGCGGCCCGCCCGACCTGGATCCAGTCACTCCAGGTCTGTCCCCCGCCGTGCTGCAGATACAGCACAGGGTAGGCTTCGGCGCGCGCGGGGTCATAGTCGGACGGTGTCCACACATACGCGGAGCGACTCTCGTCAGCCGTGCTGTCGTAGGACATCGTCGTGACTTCGCCGCGATTCTCGGGTGCCACGTCTGCCGTGTACTCGGCGCGCGGACCCTCGCCCGCGACGTAGAAGGTGCTCCACGTGGGTTCGGAATTCACGAAGGTCGGGTTCGACTCGTCCTTCATGTCGACGCCGTCGCCCGTGAACTTGTAGTAGTACGAACCGCCGTCCAGCGGTCCGACCGTCAACCGCCACCGGTCGCCGTCGCGGACCATCGGGATGCGCAACCAGTTCCCGGCGGGGCCCCAGTTCGCCCACACCACAACCTCCGACGCCTCCGGGAATTCGTCGGTCTCGAACGTCACGATCCCGTTCTCGTCGATCCATGGCGTCGGCGTCGTCCCCGCGTCGGGCAGTGAGTGCTCACCGTCGAGCGCGAGGTGCCCCTCGCTCATCTCGCCGTCGCTGCCCTGGAACAAGCGTGGCGCGAAGTCAGCCAACGCCTCCTGCCACGTGTTCCAGATGTCGCCGTACGCGGGGTTCGAGCCGTCCGTCTCATACTCGACACCAGCGGCGTCGAGCGTCTCCGACAGCGCGACATTGTCATTGTAGGAAGCGTCGGTGGTGTTTCCGACGTACAGCCTGACGAGGTCTGCGTTCCGGTTGATCTGCTTCGCGTGGCCGTTGCTGATGAAGCCGTCGAAATGCCCGGAGAAGGAACCGAAGCTTGAGAACTCCTTCGACTTCTTCACCATCAGTTCCAAGGTCTGAGCGGCCCCGCGCCCAATACCCGCGAGTGCACGCTGATCCGAATCGGACGAGACGTGGAAGCTCTCTTCCACGGCCGGAATCAGATTGCGCAGCACCTCCCCGTCCACCCTGGACGTGTCCCCATCGCCCATCACGACAACCATCGGTTCGATCTCGCCGTTGCTCACGAGATTGTCGAAGATCTGCGCGGCGCGCCCGAGCTCGGTCCACTCGCTGTAAGCCTGGCCCTCGTCCTGCAGGAGGTACAGCACCGGGTACGGTTCCGCGCGGTTCGCGTCGTAGTTCGGCGGCGTCCACACCTGAGCCGCCCGGTCGGCGTGTGCGACGCGGCTGTCATAGTCGAGGGTCGTCAGCTCGCCGCCGTTCGGAACGTCTTGCAACCATTCGGCCGATTCCCCCTCAACGAACAAGGTCGACAGGCTCGGCTGTGCAGTGACGGCCTGCGGCGTCTCCGGATTCCGGAACTCGACAACTCCCCCGCCGTCGACCTTCGCCTCGTAGTGGAATGAGTATTGTCCAGGGTCAAGCGGGCCGATCTTGGCCGACCAGATATCGCCGTCTCGACCGAGACTCAAGCGTGACGATTGGTGACCGGGGCCGAAGCTGCCCTCGACCGCGAAGCTGTCCGGAACAGCACCGACTTCGTCCACCACCACCGAGTGAGGGACCGAGAACTGGTAGATACCGTCCGAGATCTCGGAGATCCAGGGGTCGTCAGCGATCAGGTCGGCCGCGGCGGGTTGAACCGCCAGCAATGCGCCCGCGCTGATCGCTCCCGTCGCGATCAGCGCTGTCCATCTGCGGCTCACGCCGCGACGGCGGCGGACGCGTGTCCGAGTTGTCATCACCATTGATTCCTCTCTGTACGCGAGTGCTGCGGCACTCTCCGCCGTGGTCCTTTCCACGGCGAGGACGATGAAACCGGCCGTCCATTTACAACGTCGTACATCGTCCTGTGTGCAAGGATGGAACCAACGAGCGGATAAGTCAACAGGAATTACTACGTTGTATATGCGCTGGGGGTGACACAGGTCTCACCCAACGCGCTGCGCCGCCTAGC
>DWXU01000219.1:0-7393 GCA_019119065.1 Candidatus Microbacterium pullistercoris
ACGGTCACGGTGCGTCCATCGGGCGCCTCGAGCGTCGACGTCGCGCGCCCGTCCGCATCGCGTGCGAGCGTGCCGAAGCCGGTGTCGAGATCGACGTCGCCGAGGAACTCGCCCGTGCGCAGGTCGGTGCCACCCTCGACGGGCTTCTCGGCGAGCGGCAGCAAGCGGTCGTCGACCTCGAACGTCGTCGCCGCCGGAAGCGTGAGCACGAGCTCGCGCGGATCCGCGTCGCCGACGTGGAAGAACGGATGCGCGCCGACGCCGACGGGCGCCGCGGCGTCACCGACGTTCGTCAGACGGTGCGTCACGCGGATCCCGTCGTCAGTGAGCTCGTAGACGACCTGCGTGACGAGCGCGAACGGGTAGCCCTTCTGGGGCACGACGGTCGCCGTGAGGGTCACGGATCCGTCGCCCTCCTCGATCGCGTACGGCGCGTACCGCAGCAGGCCGTGGATCGCGTTGTGGAGGTCCGGCTCGGTCAGCGCGAGCTGCTGGCTGTACGACCGGCCGTGCGGGTCGGTCTGCTCCCACCGACCATCGCGGACCCGGTTCGGCCACGGCACGAGCACGGTGCCGGATCCGAACGGCGTCGCGCTGTGCTCGGGGTACGGCGTGACGATCGACGTGCCGTCGACCGTGAGACCGCGCAATGCGGCGCCGACCTGCGCGATGTGCGCCGTGACGTCACCGCGGGTGAGATGGATCTGCTTGCCGGTCGGATCGACGGGGGTATGAGCCATTCCCCCATTGTGTCGCATGAGCGCGGGGTCGTTGGCGACACGAAATAAGGAGATCTCACGAGGGGAGGCGATTCGCGCGGAATCCGTCCTCTTTTCGTGAGATCTCCTCGATTCGTGACGCTCACGACACGCGCCCGGCGTCGCCAGCGGTTCGCTCGCAAGGCGGAGAAGGGAGGCGCACCGAGCGTGCGCTGACCGCCGACAACGCCGCGAGCGGGCCTCTGGCGGCGCCGGGTCAGCCGGCGAGTTCGGTGATGAGGGGGTCGCCGGGCGTCACATCGCGGAACGGGGCGTCGATCTCGGCGCGCTTGAGCAGGTCGCTCATGCGGCGGCGGCGGTTGCGCGGGATCAGCGTGATGACGCGTCCCTCACGGCCCGCGCGACCGGTACGGCCCGAGCGGTGCAGGTACGTCTTGTACTCGTCCGGGGCATCGGCCTGCACGACGAGGTCGACGTCGTCGACGTGGATCCCTCGTGCGGCCACGTCGGTCGCGACGAGCACGCTGATGCGTCCCTTCGAGAAGCGCTCGATGTTGCGCGTGCGCTTGGCCTGGTTCAGGTCGCCGTGCAGGGCGATCGCGCGGATGTCCGCGTCTTCGAACTGCTCGACGAGCTGGTCGGCGAAGGCACGCGTGCGGCTGAAGATGATCGTGCGTCCGCCACGGTCGGCGAGCTGTTCGATCACGTCACGCTTGCTGCGCTGGTCGACGACGAACACCTGGTGGTCGATCGTGCCCGAGTCCTGGTCCTCACCGGCGACCTCGTACACCTGCGGGTCCTTGAGGAACTCGTCGACGAGAGCCGAGACCTCGCGGTCGAGCGTCGCGCTGAAGAGCAGCTTCTGGCCGCCCTCCTTCGTGAGGCGCAGGATGCGCTGCACGGGCTCGAGGAACCCGAGGTCGCACATGTGGTCGGCCTCGTCGAGCACGGCGATCTTGACCTCGCTGAGGTCAAGTTTGCCCTGGGCGTGGAGGTCCTCGATGCGTCCGGGCGTGCCGATCACGATGTCGACGCCCTTCTTGAGCGCGCCGACCTGCTTACCCTGCGGGACGCCGCCGTACACCTGCGTGGTGAACAGGCCCACGCTACGGGCGATCGGCTGCACGGTGCGGTCGATCTGCAGCGCGAGTTCGCGCGTCGGGGCAACGATGAGGGCCTGCGGTGCGCGTCCGAAAGCGCGTCGTCCGCCGTCGCGTGCGCGCAGGAGCGCCTCGACCATCGGCGCACCGAAGGCGATCGTCTTGCCGGATCCGGTGCGGCCGCGGCCGAGCACGTCCTTGCCCGCGAGGATGGGGCCGATCGTCGCGGCCTGGATCGGGAAGGGGCTCGCTGCGCCGAGGTCGGCGAGGGCGCGGCAGATGTTGTCGCCCAGCCCGAGGTCGCCGAACGTCTGTCCCTCGACCTCGGCGGCCTCAACAGCCTCGGCGGAAAGACGCTCGTGCACGACGTCGATCTGCTGCTCCTGCTGCGCCGTGCGTTGCGGGGCGTCGCGACGCTCCTGCCAGGCACGCTCACCCGCGGTCTGCGGCCGGGCGCCCTCGGTCGTCGCGGCGTCGGTCACGGCGTCAGCGGATGCAGACCGCGTGCCCTTGTCGAAGCGGCGGTCGTCGCGGTTGTCGAAGCGTCCGCCACGGCGCTGGTCGTCGCGGTCGAAGCGACGACGGTCGCCCTGTCCCTCACGGTCGAAGCGGCGTCCGCCACCCTGACCGTCACGGTCGAAGCGGTTGTGTCCGCGGGCCTCACGGT
This sequence comes from Candidatus Microbacterium pullistercoris, assembly GCA_019119065.1. Lineage (GTDB taxonomy): Bacteria > Actinomycetota > Actinomycetes > Actinomycetales > Microbacteriaceae > Microbacterium > Microbacterium pullistercoris. The sequence continues at coordinate 2,487 of DWXU01000219.1, forward strand.
CGAAGCGTCCGCCACGGTCGTTCTGACCGCCGCGGTTGACGCGTCCTTCGCGGGCATCGCGGTCGAAACGGCGGGGCGCGCGGTCATCGCGTTCGAAGCGACGCGGGCCGCGGTCGTCCCGGTCGAAGCGGCGCGGGCCGCGGTCATCACGCTCGAAGCGGCGCCCGACACCATGACCGTCGCGGTCGAAGCGTCCGCCGCGGTCGTCGCGCGGACGGTCGTCACGATCGAAACGGCGGGGCGCACGGTCATCACGGTCAAAGCGACGCGGGCCGCGGTCATCGCGGTCGAATCGACGCGGCGCACGGTCATCACGATCAAAGCGACGCGGGCCGCGGTCGTCACGATCGAAACGGCGCGGGCCGCGGTCGTCACGATCGAAACGGCGCGGACGGTCGTCGCGGTCGAAGCGACGCGCGCCGTCCTGGCGGCCTGCGCCGCCGCGCCCGCCGTCGAAGCGACGGTCGTCGCCGCCACGCGTACGGTAGCCACTGGTCGACGGGCGGCCGCCCGAGCTGTCGCGGTCGAAGCGGCGGTCGTCACGCTCGTGCGATGACGATCCGCGGGAATCGAAGCCTCCGCGCTGTGCGCGATCGTCGCGCGACCACCGCGGCTTACGGGATCCGCCGCTCTTGGAGGCGTAGCGGGGATCGAAGTTCTTCACGGGGCGTCCGCCCGCGGGCTTCTTACTTTTTGGCATGCGTAATACACGCACCTTCCGTAGGTGTTATGCGGCCATGACAGGACACACAAACACCCACGCACACTACGTGGCATCCCTCAGCCGACATTCCAGGGTATCGAAACGCCCTGGGAAACCGCCTTGCCTGCCCGGATCCGCCTGTCCTGCGGCGCGCTGCCCTCGCGGTCAGTCGCGACGGCGGCGAAGCGGCGGGGCCGTCGGGACGGAGGTGCCGCGCTCGTCCGGGAGCTGCACCGTAACGGTCACGAGCGGTGCGGATCCCTCCGGGGCACCCGGCTGTCGCACGTCGACGACCGTCTGGCCTGCGGTCGCCGGCGCGGGCTCGTGCGGGACGACGCGCGCCACGGCGGATCCGCCGTGGCGGTCGTGCGCGGACGGCTCCGCACCCGTGGCAACGACGTTCGCGGATCCCGCGTGGGCCGGCCGCGTGCCGGACGGGGATGCGACCCCCGCGGTCACGGACGGCTCGTCGTCAGTGGCGTCGCGCGCATCCGTCGCTCCGGGGCCGTGGTCCGGGTCGTCCGGGCTCGGAGTGGATCCGCCGTCGCCGCGGCGCTTGGCGCGCCGCTCCTTCGCGCCCTCGACGAGGTTGTAGAGCGTCGGGAGCACGATGAGCGTCATGAACGTCGACGAGACGAGACCGCCGATCACGACAATCGCGAGCGGCTGCGAGATGAACCCGCCGTGGCCGGTGATGCCGAGCGCCATCGGAGTGAGCGCGAAGATCGTCGCGAGCGCCGTCATGAGAATGGGCCGCAGACGCATCGAGCTTCCCGCGAGGGTCGCCTCGTACGCGCTGAGACGGTGTCGCTCGCGATACTGGTTCACCAGGTCGACGAGCACGATTGCGTTCGTGACCACGATGCCGATGAGCATCAGCACGCCGATGAGGCTCGCGACGCCGAGCGGTACGTCGGTGACGATCTGCAAGAGGATCGCCCCCGTCGCAGCGAACGGCACGGACACGAGCAGCAACAGCGGCTGCCGCAGCGACTTGAACGTCGCGACCATGACGATGTAGATGATGAGGATCGCGGCCAGCATCGCGAGACCGAGCTGCTCGAAGGCCGATGCCTGGTCTTCCGAAACGCCGCCGAGCGTGGCGCGCGTCCCCTCGGGCAGGTCGGCGTCGTCCAGCGCGGCCTGCACGGCGGTGGTCGCCGCCATGAGATCGTCCGTGGTCGGCGGAACCGTGATCGTGGCGGTGCGGAGCCCGCCTGCCGTCGTGATCGACGCGGGGCTCGTGCTCTCCTCGACCGTGGCCACGTCGCGCAGTTCGATCACGCCCGTCGCGGTCGGGATATCGAGCGCGCGCAGCTCGGAAAGCGTCGTCGGCGGATCCTCGTTCGCGATGTAGACGGTGAGCGACGACTCGTCGATCTCGACCGTGCCGGCTTCGGCCGGCTGCATCGTGCTGTTGACCAGGGATCCGATCGCCGCCTCGCTGAGACCGGCATCGGCGGCCGCGCCGCGATCGACGTCCACGGCGATGAACGGCATCGCGGCCTCGAGGTTGTTGGTGATGTCGCCGAGGCCGTCGCGGCCGTCCAACTCCGCCATGAGCACGTCGGTCGCCTCGCGGATGTCGGCGTCGCTGGCGCCCTCCACCTCGACGGAGATATCGGTCGACATGCCCATCCCGGCGGCAGCCTGCACCACGAGCTCGCCCGCGTCGTCGAGGTCAGCGAGCGCCGCCTCGACGTCGGTCTTGATCTGCTCCTGGTCGGCATCGGGATCGGTCATGACCGAGAAGGTGGCGTTGTCGCCGCCGCCGAACATGCTCATCATGCCGCCCGAGCCGATCGTGACCTGCACCGTCTCGACGCCGTCGACGTCACCCAGCGACTCCTCGACGCGCTGCGCGGCCTCGTCCTTCGACTCGAGGCTCGCCGTCTCGCCCAGATCCTGCGTCACGGTCAGGGTGTTCTGCCCGGTGTCGCCGAGGAAGTTCGTCTTCATCATGGGCGCGAGCATGACGGTGCCGATCATGACGACGACCGCGATCGCAAGCGTCGACCACGAGTGCTGCAACGTCCAGGACAGGATCGGCTGGTACGCCTTCTGCAGGCGCGTCTTCGGCGCATCGGGGTGCTCAGGATCGATCCGCTCGCCGCCGTCGGTCACGAGCGCCTTGCCCGGGCGCATGAACCAGTACGCGAGCACCGGCACGATCGTGAGCGAGACGAGCAGGGAGGCGAGCATCGCGATCGTCACCGTCATGGCGAACGGTCGGAACAGCTCGCCGACCATGTCGCCCACGAACACGATGGGCAGGAACACGACGACGGTCGTGAGGGTCGACGCGGTGATGGCGCCCGCGACCTCGCGTACCGCGAGGCGGATGGCGTCGCCCTTGTCTGCGCCGGCAACGTAATGGCGCTTGATGTTCTCGATGACGACGATCGAGTCGTCGACGACGCGCCCGATCGAGATCGTCAGCGCGCCGAGCGTCAGCATGTTGAGCGAGTACCCGAACGCCTGCATGCTCGCGAACGAGATGAGGATGCTGGTCGGGATCGAGATCGCGGTCACGAGCGTCGAACGGATCGACAGCAGGAACACGAGGATCACCAGCACGGCGAAGACCAGCCCGAGCACGCCCTCGACCGCGAGCGTCTCGATCGAGTCGACGATGAACGGCGCCTGGTCGAACACGACCGTGAACTCCACGTCGGAGAGCTGCTCGTTCGCCTCGTCGAGAGCGGCGATGACGCCGTCGGAGACGTCCACGGTGTTGCCGTCGGGCAGCTTCGTGACGGAGATCGAGATCGCGTCCTGACCGTCCACGCGCGAGATCGAGGTCGTGGGGTCGTCCTCGCGTTCGACGTTCGCGACATCGGCGATCGTGTACGTCTCGGGGGTGGTGACCTCGCCGGTCTCGGGGTCGACCTGCGGCTCGGCGTTCGACACGAGCGGCAGATTTCGAATGTCGTCGACCGAACTGAGCTTAAGACCCGTCTGCACGGTGAGGGTCTCACCGTCTTCGGTGATCTCGCCGCCGGGGAAGAGATTGCCGTTCTGCTGCAGCGCGTCGGAGATCGCCTGCTGCGTGACGCCCGCCGTCTGGAGGTTCTCGGGAACCGGCGTGATCGTGATCCGCTCGCTCGCAGCACCCGTGACCGACGCGGATCCGACCCCGTCGATGTCTTCGATCTCGGGGATGACGATGCTCTCGAGGTCGTCCTGCGCCGTCGCCGGATCCTCGAAGCCCGAAGCCGCGACCTGGATCACCGGGAACTCGTCGAGCGAGAGCGCGACGACCTGCGGATCCACCGCGTCGGGAAGCTGGCTGTCGATGCGGCTGATCGCCTGCTGCATCTTCTGCTCGCTCGTGGCCATATCGGTGCCGTAGTCGAACATGGCCTGGATGAATGCCATGTTCGACGAGCTCGTGGCGGTGGTCGACTCGAGACCGGGGACCGCCTGAATCGCCTCTTCGATCGGCGTCGCCACGTCCTCCTCGACCACGTCGGGAGAGGCGCCCGGGTAGCTCGCCGTCACGATGAGAGCCGGAAGCTCCATGGTCGGGATGAGCTCCTGCTTCAGGTTCGTGAGCGAGACGCCGCCCACGATCGCCGCACAGATCGTGATGAGCGCGATCAGCGCGCGGTTCTTCAGGCTGAGGACGGCGAGTTTCGACACAGGGTCTCTCCGGGAAAGTCGGACGCGATACAGAGGTGTATGCCCGCGTGCCAGTCTTCCACGCGGTCACTATGCATGCGCTTCGAAGTCGCGAAGTTCATCCCTGGGTATGACGGGCGTTCCTCCGAGCGGAGGAAGAAGCGCCCGAGATTCCACAAATGCACGCAAAATGCGCGTTATGGGCGCATTTGTGGAAGTCAGGGGGTGCGGGCGCGCTCGACATGACGCAAATGCACCCATAACGCGCCGGGAAGGTGCATTTTTGGAAGTTAGGACGGGTCAGACGACGGCGAGGCCAGCGGCGGCTGCCAGGCCGCAGGTGAGGAGGGTCCCGCCGGCGTTCGCGAGGGCGAGTGCGCGACGACGGGCGCTCCAGAGCTGCGCGGTGTCGACGGAGACGGTGCTGAAAGTGGTGAAACCGCCGAGCACGCCGGTTCCGACCACTGCGACGATCTCGGATCCGGGCGCGAACGTGGCCGTGAGCGCCGCGAACGCGAAGCACCCGATGACGTTCACCAGCAGGATCGGCCACGGGGAGCGCCGCCTCTGACGGGAGAGCAGC
>DWXU01000220.1:0-16859 GCA_019119065.1 Candidatus Microbacterium pullistercoris
CGGATCCAACAACTCCGGGGCGACGAGGTCGGCGATCGGCACGCCGTCGGCGACGCGGGCGACCACCTCTGCCGCGCGTTCGCGGCCGAGCGCAACGGCCAGTCGCTCGGAGACGATGAGCCCGCCGGTCGCGGCGAGGGTGCGGTCCACGGCGTCGCGGTCGACGCGCAAGCCCTCGGTGAGGTCGGCGGCGTGCGCCGCGCTGCCGAGCGCGAGGCGCAGCAACTCGCGCAGCGTCGGCCACTCCGCGTGCCACGCGCCATCGGGGCGCTCGTCCGCGGCGAGCGCTGACGCGAGATGGAGGGTGGCGTTCAGCTGCGGCGCGCGAAGCGCGGCCGAGCGGACCATCACGCTGCGGGTCGGGTTCTGCTTCTGGGGCATCGCGCTGGATCCGCCGCCCGTGGGCTCGGAGAGCTCGCCGATCTCGGTGCGCGACGCGGTCGCCACGTCGGTCGCGATCTTGCCGAGCGCATCGATCGCCTGCGTCAGGGCGTCGCCCAGCTCGGTGATCGGCCAGCGCTGCGTGTGCCACGGCGTGTCGGTGTACTGCAGGCCGATCGCCGCGGCGTACGCCCGGCGGACCTCCTGCACGAGTACGGGAGCGTCCGGTCGCTCGCGGGACAGTCCGTCGGAGTCGGCGCCGTCCGCGGTTTCCTGCCGTCGTTCTGCAGAATCGTCCGTGGAGCCGCGCGCGCGCACGCGCTCCGCGAGGGCCGCCATGGTCCCCGCCGCGCCGCCGAGCTGAGCCGGAAGCTGGGCGAGAGCGTCGTCCAGCCGGTCGATCGCACGGGCGAGGCCGCGACGCCAGTTCGCTGCGCGCAGCCCGATCGTCGTCGGCACCGCATGCTGCGTGAGCGTGCGCGCGGCGGCGACGGTGCCCCGGTGGGCAGCGGCGAACGCGGCGAGCGCCTCGTTCACGCGGACGAGGTCCTTCAGCACGGCGTACCCGGCATCGCGAGCGACGACCATGAGCGCGGTGTCGAGGATGTCCTGGCTCGTCGCGCCGGTGTGGATCCAGTCCCGCAGCGACTCCGGGGCGCCTGCGCGCAGGGCCTTCACGAGGGGGATCACGGGGTTGCCGCCCGCGACGGCATCGCGCGCGAGCGCGGCCGGGTCGATTTCGACCTCACGCAAGGCGGACGGATCCGCGGTGGCGGGGGCGATACCGCGCTCGACGAGGGCGCGAGTCAGGGCGACCTCGGCCTCGACGAGCGCGGCGAGAAGGGCACCGTCCGACACGGCCTGATCCCGCCCCGCTGAAACAGGCGAGGTCAGGCCGGTGTCGAAGGGCGCGTCAGTAGGCAATGAACACGGTCTCGTTCTCGCCCTGCAGGCGCATGTCGTGACGCAGGTAACCGTCTGCGGTGCGCGTGGCGACGAGCGTCGCGCGTTCGTCGTCGCTGAGCGACGACAGGAGCGCGTCCGTCTGCCCCGCTTCGACGGCTTCGGGGAGGTAGATGCGGGTGTGCAGCTTGTCCGGCAGACCGCGCGCGTAGACGATCGCGGCGAAGAACGGCGGCTTCCCGTCGTCGGTCGCGCCCGGGTTCCTCGTCCAGAACTCGTACTGGCCCTCGTCGTTCGTGAACGTGCGTCCGAAGCCGGTGAACGAGTGGCCGTCGCGCGCGAGGGTGCCGCGTGCGGTGGGCACGGACCCGTCAGTGTCAGCACTGAAGATCTCGATGACCGAGTCGGGGATCGCATTGCCGTCGCCGTCTGTGAGGGTGCCGCCGAGGACGATCGCGCCAGGACTGTGCGGGAAGGCCACCTCATGCATGTCGTCGAACTCGACGCCGAACTTGAAGAACGGCCCGACTGTCTGGCCCGCCGTGGGCTCCAGGGTCTTCTCGGCCATCAGTGGTCCCCCTCCTCAGATTCGGTCCACGTGGCATCGGGCCCGTCGACCACGATGTCCCACCGGTAGCCCATCGAGAACTCCGGCACCGTCAGGTCATGATCGTACGTCGCGATCAGTCGGTCGCGGTCCTTCTGATCTCGGATCGTGTTGTAGATCGGGTCGAGGGCGAACAGCGGATCCCCGGGGAAGTACGACTGCGTCACGATGCGCTGCGTGAACGCCGACCCGAAGATCGAGAAGTGGATATGCGCGGGACGCCACGCGTTGATGTGGTTCTTCCACGGGTACGGGCCCGGCTTGATCGTCGTGAACTTGTAGTACCCGTTCGCGTCGGTGACGACGCGGCCGGCTCCCGTGAAGTTCGGGTCCAGCGGCGCCGGGTGCTGGTCGCGCTGGTGGATGTAGCGCCCGGCGGCGTTGGCCTGCCAGATCTCGACGAGCTGGGAGGCGACGGGGCGCCCCCAACTGTCCTTCACGTAGCCCTCGATCGTCATCCGCTCGCCCTGCGGCTCGCCGGTGTGCTGCAGCGTGAGGTCGCTCTCGATCGCGGCGACGTCGCGCTGCCCGAAGGCGGGGCTGAACAGCTCGATCGTCTCGGGGTCGACGAGCCGCGGGTTCTTGGTCGGATGGCGGAGGATGCTCGACCGATACGGCGGGAAGTCCCGCACGGTCTTCGGAAGGCTCTCGCCCGCGGCGACGCGCTCGGCGTAGCTCGCGTGGAGATCCTGGATCTCCTTCGTGATCTCGGCCTGCGTGGCCTGATCCGGCGCGGCGAGCAGCGATTCCGGTGCGGCCGCCCCTGGGGTGTCTGTCATCTGCGTCTCCTTCGACAGCGGGGTGTGTTCTCCAGCGTGACGCGCGATCCCCGGTCGGCGCGAGATGATTCCCATTCAGTGGGAAGAATTGAGCTCCCTCGTCAGGTCGTGCGCGGCCTGACGCACGAGGGCCGCGAGGCGCCGCTCGTCGGCGCGCTCGATGTGCACCACGACGCCGATCGCCGCGACCGGCAGTCCTGGCACGGATCCGAGGGGCGCCGCGATCGAGATATTGCCGAGCGTCATCTCCTCGCGCGCGAGCGCGTAGCCGCGCGTGCGCGTGACCCTGATGTCGGCGAGCAGCTGCTCCGGATCCGTGATCGTGCGCGTCGTCTCGCGCACCAGCGGAACGGAGCAGTACTCGCGGACCCAGTCGTCGCTGTGCGCCGCCAGCATCGCTTTGCCGACCCCGACCGCGTGAGGCAGGTGACGCCCGCCCATGCGGCTGACCAGCGGGATCGACTGGTGGCCCGTGACCTTGCCGACGTAGAGCGCCGACGCCGAGCGCGGCCCATCGCCGTCGAGTACGGCGAGGTGGACGTTCTCGCCCGTGGCCTCGTACAGCCGCACCATGTGCGGCAGCGCGGGCTCGCGCAGGCGCAGCGCGAGCGGCGACAGCTCGCCGAGCTCCCACAGGCGCGACCCGATCGCGTACCGGCGTCCCCCGACGCGCACCATCATGCCGAGGTCGATCATCTGGGCGAGGATCCGGTGGAGCGTCGACGACGACAGCCCCGTCCGCGCGCCGATCTCGACCGCGGTGAGCGCGTCGTGGTCTTCGTCGAAGCACGCCAGGATCCGCATGCTCCGCTCGAGCATCCCCTCGCCGGCGCGGTCGTCCATGCGCGACACCCCTCCTCGCGAGCGGGCGCTACGCCTCGAACGCGAGCTTCGCGAGCGCGCGGCGGAGCGTCTCGGCCTCGTGCTCGTCGACGCCGGCCGTGATGTCGACGACGGTCTCTCGCGCGGTCTCGTAGAGCTCGCTGCCGGCGGGCGTGGCCGCGACGACCTTCGCGCGGCGGTCGCGCGGATCCGTCTCGCGGGCGAGGAGCCCGCGCTGCTCGAGATCGTCCACGAGCGCGACGACCTGACTCGGATCCAGGCGCAGGAACTCGGCGATCTCGCGCTGCGTCGGCGGCTGGTCGTCCAGGGCGAGACCGAGCACCGAGAACGAGCGCACCTTGAGACCGAGGGGCGCGAGCGCCTCGTTGTCCCGCTGGGCCGCCACGACGCTCGCTCGGGTGAGGAGGAAGCTCACGTTGCGCGTGAGCGCGGATCCTCGAACCACATCGGCGTGCGCGGGAGTCATGGATTGACTTTAGCAAACTCATGCATACAACAACCATTGACTTTTTCAAGCATTCGCGATGGGATGGACGGAGACTTGCAGATCGAACGGAAAACGGAGAACGCCATGACGCTTACGGGCACCGTCGCCATCGTCACCGGATCGGGCCAGGGGCTCGGTCTCGCCTACGCCCGCGAACTCGCCGCCCAGGGCGCGAGCGTCGTCATCAACGACGTCAGCCAGGAGACGGCGGACGCCGCAGTGAAGCAGATCACCGACGCCGGCGGCACCGCGAGCGCCGTTGTCGCCCCGGTCGGCTCCACGGAGACCGCAAAGGCGCTCGTCGACCACGCGTACGAGACCTACGGCCGCCTCGACTCGCTCGTCACGAACGCGGGCATCCTCCGCGACCGCACGCTGTGGAAGATGACCGACGAGGACTTCGACGCGGTGATCAACGTGCACCTGCGCGGCACGTTCACCTGCGTGCGCGAGGCCGCGACCCGCTGGCGCGAGGCCGGCACGCAGGGCCACATCGTGTGCATCGGCTCCCCGACCGGGCAGCGCGGCAACTTCGGCCAGACGAACTACGCCGCCGCCAAGTCCGGCATCGTCGGCATGGTGCGCACCTGGGCGCTCGAGCTGAAGAAGGCCGGCATCACGGTCAACGCCGTGATCCCCGTTGCCGCCACCGCCATGACGAAGACCGTGCCGTTCTTCCAGAAGGCCGTCGAGGCCGACGAGCGCGGCGAGGCCATGCCCGAGTTCTTCCGCAAGGAGCTCGGCTTCGGCACCGCCGACGACGTCGCCGGCACGATCGCGTTCCTCGCCTCCGACGCCGCGAACGGCATCACCGGCCAGGTCGTCGGCGTGGGCGGCGACCGCCTGCAGCTGTGGTCGCACCCCGAGGCCGTCACGACGGTCTACCGCGAGGGCGGCTGGTCGTACGACGACCTCGCATCCGGCTTCTCCGACGCGGTCGGCGAGCTGCAGACGGTCGGCGAGAAGTTCCCGCAGCTGCCCGACGAGCTCGCTCCGGAGCCGCGGTCGTGACCAGCGCCCGCTACGAGACGTCGATCGACCTCGCGTCGATCGACGCAATCGACACGCACGTCCACATCGAGGTCGACCACGAGGGCCAGTCCTCGCTGCCCGCCGACCTCGCGGAGGCCGCGAGCAAGTACTTCCGCGCCGACGGGCCGCGCCCGGACGTCGACGGCATCGCCGCGTACTACCGCGAGCGCCGGATGGCCGCGGTCGTCTTCACGGTCGACGCAACGACGCACCTCAAGCAGGCGCCGCTGTCGAACGACGAGATCATCGACGGTGCGATCCGTCACAGCGACGTGCTCATCCCCTTCGGGTCCGTCGACCCGAACCGCGATGACGCGCTGGACGAGATCGGCCGACTCATCGACCGCGGTGTGAAGGGGTTCAAGTTCCACCCCACCGTGCAGGGCTTCGACCCGAGCGACGACCGGTTCGCTCCCGTGTACGCCGCGCTGCAGGACGCGGGCGTCATCGCGCTGTTCCACACGGGGCAGACGGGAATCGGCGCCGGCATGCGGGGTGGGCGCGGACTGCGGCTCGCCCTGTCGAACCCGATGCTCCTCGACAACGTGGCAGCGGACTACGGCGACCTGCAGATCATCATGGCCCACCCGTCGGTGCCGTGGCAGGACGAGGCGCTCTCGGTCGCGACGCACAAGCACAACACGTGGATCGACCTGTCGGGCTGGAGCCCGAAGTACTTCCCGCCGTCGCTCGTGCGGTACGCGAACTCGCTCATCAAGGATCGGGTGCTGTTCGGATCCGACTTCCCGCTTCTCACGCCGGACCGCTGGATCCGCGATGCCGAGAAGGTCGAGACGTTCAAACCCGAGGTGCTGCCGAACGTCATGAAGCTCAACGCCGCACGTCTGCTGAAGCTCGTATGACCGCCGATCCCGTTCTCGATCGCCTCGGCTTCACCGAGCGCCACCTCTCGAGTTCTGCCCGCGCGGCGCTCGACGAGCTGGCGAACGTGCTCGAGAGCCGGATCCGGCCCCTGCTCGCCGACGCGTGGGAGCGGGCCGTTATGCCTGACGAGGTGCTCGGCGAGCTCGTGCCGCTCGGACTCATGGAGCCGACCGGCGTTGATGCGGCCGAGGCCGATTCGAGCCTGTTCAGCGGCTTCCGCAACTACGTGCTCGCGCGCTGCGACACGTCTGTCGCGACGATGTACAACGCCCAGTCCGGGCTGTTCCGGGCGATCGTGAACCACGGCGGCTCGCCCGAGCAGGCCGCTCGGTGGGACCCGCTCGTACGCCGCTTCGAGATGCGGGGCGTGTTCGCGCTGACCGAGCCGAACCACGGATCCGACATCGCCGGCGGCCTCGCGACGACCGCGACGCGCGAAGGCGACACGTGGCGCATCGACGGCGAGAAGAAGTGGATCGGCGGTGCCGACGCGGCCGACGTGCTGGCGGTCTTCGCCCGAGACACGGCCGACGGCCGCGTGAAGACGTTCCTCGTCGATCGCGATGCCCCCGGCGTGACGCTCGAGCCCATCGAGGGCAAGGTGTCGCTGCGCATCATGCAGAACTTCCACATCCGTCTCAACGGTGTGCGCGTGAACGAGGACCACCGGCTCCACGGCATCGACTCGTGGCGCGACGTCGCCGATGTGCTGCGCCGGATGCGCTCGGACGTCGCATGGATCGCCGCGGGCTTGCAGGCCGGCGCGGTCGCGGCCGCCCTGTCCTACGTGCGCGAACGCGAGCAGTTCGGCCGGCCGATCGGCGGCTTCCAGCTGGTTCAGGAGAAGCTCGCGCGCATGCTCGGCAACGCCACCAGCTGTCTCGCCCTCGCTGTCGAGCTGTCCGTTCAGCAGGACGCGGGCATCTGGAGCGACGAGAACTCCGCCCTCGCCAAGATGGTTACGGCCGAGCGGGCGCGCGAGACCGTCGCCCTCGGCCGCGAGCTCCTGGGCGGCAATGGGCTGCTCCTCGAGCACGCCGCCGCCCGGTTCTTCGCCGATGCGGAGGCCGTGTACTCGTACGAGGGCACCCACGAGATCAATTCCCTCATCGTCGGCCGGTCGCTCACCGACCAGTCGGCATTCACCTGACACCTCCACGGAAGGACCGCATATGACTACGCAGACCGTCGTCCCCTACGCCGAGATCACCTCACTCGAGGGTCGCGACCTGGGCTTCACCGACTGGTTCGAGATCACGCAGGACCGCGTGAACACGTTCGCCGACGCCGTCGACGACCACCAGTGGATCCACGTCGAGCCCGAGCGTGCGACGGCCGAGAGTCCGTTCGGCGGCCCGATCGCGCACGGCTTCCTGTCGCTGTCGCTCGCGACGAAGTTCTGGAGCGACCTGTGCGACGTCGAGGGCGTGAAGACCAAGGTCAACTACGGCCTCGACAAGGTGCGCTTCGTCTCCCCCGTCGCCGTCGGCGCGAAGGTGCGCATGAACGCCGTCATCGCCGAGGTCACCGAGGTCAAGGGCAACGGCTACCAGCTCGCGGTCGACCACACGTTCGAGGTCGAAGGATCCGAGCGTCCGGCCGTCATCACGCGCAGCCTGTACCGCTTCTACGCGTAATCACCCCAGCGTCGCCAGAGATTGCGGCGGCGGAGGCACTCCGCCCGCAATCTCTGGCGACCCTCACGACACGAACGAGGACGTTCACGAATGTTCAACCACGGCATCGGCGCCTGGACCTCGAAGCGGCGCCTGAAGCAGCCCGACAAGCTCGCGCTCGTGTTCGGCGAGCGCACGTTCACCTACCGGCAGTTCGCCGACGCGGTCGACCAGATCGCCGAAGTGCTGCACGTGCGCGACATCTCGCGCGGCGATCGCGTGGCGTACCTCGGTGAGAACAGCCCCGAGTTCCTTTTCACGCTTTTCGCGTGCACGCAGATCGGCGCGGTGTTCGTCCCCGTCAACACGCGGCTCGCGCCGCCCGAGATCACTCACGTGCTCACCGACAGCGGCGCGCGGGCCCTCATCCACGACGAGGAATTCGCCGAGCGCGCAGCACCGGGCATCGAGGCGGCCGGCGTCGCGCACGTGATCCCGACGGCGGGAGAGACCGGCGAGACGCTCCCGAAGCTCATGACCCTCTCGCGCGGCGGACGGGTGGCCGAGACCATGGCGCTCGAGGAGCCCGCCGCGATCATCTACACGTCGGGCACGACGGGGCGACCCAAGGGCGCCGTCCTCAGCCACGAGAACCTCACCTACGTGTCGTTCAACGCCGTCATCGACTACGGCTTCTCCGACGCCGACACCGGCCTGCTCATCTCACCGCTCTTCCACGTCGCCGCGCTCGGCATGGGTGCGCTGCCGCTCGTGCTCGTCGGCGGCACCATCGTGCTCGAGAAGGGCTTCGACGCGGGTCGCGCGCTCGACCTGATCGGCCGCCACGGGATCACCTCGCTCAGCGGCGTGCCCACGACCTACCAGCTGCTCGCCGACCACGAGAAGTGGTCCGAGACCGATCTGTCGACGCTGCGGCGGCTCACGTGCGGCGGATCCGCCGTGCCCACGCGGATCCTCGACGCCTACGAGGAGCGCGGGCTCGCGTTCTCGCAGGGGTACGGCATGACCGAGACCTCGCCGGGCGCCACCTACCTTCCGCCACAGTGGACGCGCGAGAAGCAGGGCAGCGTCGGCCTCCCGCACACGTTCACGAACATCCGGATCACGAATGAGGATGGACAGGTGGTGCCGCGCGGCACCATCGGCGAGATCGAGATCCAGGGCCCGAACGTCTTCGCCGGCTACCACGGGCTGCCGGACAAGACGGCGGAGTCGTTCCGCCCCGGCGGCTGGTTCCGTTCCGGCGACATGGGCTATCTCGATGACGACGGGTTCCTGTTCATCGCCGATCGCCTGAAGGACATGATCATCTCGGGCGGCGAGAACATCTACCCCGCCGAGATCGAGAACCTCATTGCCGACATCGACGGCGTCACGGGCGTCGCGGTCATCGGCGTACCCGACGAGAGGTGGGGCGAAGTGCCGTGGGCGATCGTCTCGCTGCGCGAAGGCGACGCGCTCTCGAGCGAGGAGCTCGTCACACATCTCGACGGCCGGATCGCGCGGTACAAGATCCCGCGCACCACGCGCGTCATCGATGAGTTCCCGCGCACGGCGTCGGGCAAGATCCGCAAGGCGGACCTGCGCGCGCGCTTCACGGGATCCGTGCGCCCCACCCGCGAGGCGGGGACGCAGGAGCCGTGGAAAACGGAGACGATCCGCACGCCGAAGCGCGGCCGCGGCTGAGGCAGAAGCCGCGCCCTCCTCGCGCCGACGGCACGGACCTGGCATTCTTAGAGTGAATGCCGCGGTCGCCCGCGGCGTTCACCCCACACAGACAGACAGGATGAGCCATGACGGACAACCCGACGGATCCGCAGCAGGGCGCCGAGGGCGCACCGGGCGCCGTGCCGCCGCAGCAGCCGCAGGGCCAGCAGCAGCCGACCCCTCCGCAGCCCCCTCAGCAGCCGCAGAGCCAGCCGACGCCTCCCCCGGCGCCGCAGCAGCAGCCCCCGCAGGGCTACCCGCAGCAGCCGCCCCAGGGCTACCCGCAGCAGCAGCCACCCCAGGGCTACCCGCAGCAGCCTCCGCACGGCTATCCACAGCAGCCGCAGGGCGGATACCAGCAGCCGGCATACGGGCCTCCGGCGGACAACTCGAACCTGCAGCTCAACCTGTGGCTCAGCGTGTTCTTCGCGTGGCTGCCGGCGCTGATCTTCTTCCTGATCGAGAAGGACAAGGTCGACCCCGCCACGCGCAAGGCCGTAGCGGACAACCTGAACTTCCAGCTCATCCGTACGATCGCGATGGTCGCGGCGCTGCTGATCATCTGGATCCCCATCCTCGGCCAGCTGCTGTACATCGGCGTCGCGATCGCCGGTCTCGTGATCGCCATCATGCACGCCGTGAAGGTTCCGCCGCAGGTTCAGACCGGGCAGTACGCAACCTTCATGGTCACGCCGTCGTGGGTCAAGTGATCACGCACGACTGAACGACCCGTTCGATGCCCTCGGATCCGTCCGGGGGCATCGTCGTGTCTCAGGCGGCTTCGCGCGCCTCGCGGAATCCGCCGAACGCCGCCGCCGCGAGAGCGATGAGGAGGCCGCCGATCATGCCGCACACCGCCGGCAGCGCCGTGTCATCGCCCCACAGGCCACCGATCGGCGTCGCGAGGGCGCCGACAACGTACTGCTGCAGACCGAGGCCGGCGGATCCGGCACCCGCCGCGGTGCGGGTGCGCCCGAGTGCCCGCGCGGTCGAGCTCGACATGCCGCCCGCGATGCCCGCCGCGAACACGCACGTCAGCGGAATCCACAGGGCGAACGTGAGCGTGGCTGTGAGGATCAGGCACAGCAGCACGATTGCGGCGGCCACGGCGGCGAGCTGCGCGATCCGCTGTGCGGGCCCGACGCCGATGCGGGTCGCGAGGCGGCCGCTCGCGAGCGCCCCCATCACGAAGGACGCGGATCCCGCGGCGAAGGCGAGCGCGTATGTCACGGGCGTCTGGCCGAAGAGGTTCTGCACGATGAACGACGACGACCCGATGTAGATGATGAACGCGCCGTAGGTGAACGCGTATGACGTTGCATATCCGACGAAGGGCGCGTCGCGCGCCAGGTGCGCGAGGTTTCCGAGCAGCCGTCCGATCCGGGCGGGATGACGGCGTTCGGGCGGGAGCGACTCGGGGATGGCGAGCGCCGTCACGACCGTCATCGCGGTCGCGATCGTCGCGAGTCCCGCGAGCGCCAGTCGCCATCCTCCCCATTCGGCCAGCAGCGCTCCGATGGGCGTGCCGAGGATCGGTCCGATGCCCATCATCGCGACGACGATGCTGATGCCCCGCGCGGCCTGAGTGCGGTCGGCGAGGTCCGTCACGATCGCGCGCGCGAGCGCCGCGCCCGCGGCTCCGAAGAGGCCCTGCGCGAAGCGCAGTGCGATGACGGCCTCGATGGATCCGACAAGGGCGGAGGCGAATCCGGCGACCGCATACAGCGCCAGCGCAACGAGGAGGGTCCGTCGTCGGCCGAGCGCATCGGAGACTGTGCCGACGACGAGCTGGCCGGCCGCCGCGCCGACAAGGAACGCCGTGAGGGTGAGCTGCACGACCGATGCGGTCACACCGAAGTCGGACTGCAGACTCGGGAAGGACGGCAGGTACAGGTCTGTCGCGAGCGATCCCGCCATCCCGACGAACCCCAGGGCCGCGAGGAGCCCTGGGGTCAATGTCGGAGTGTTCGCACGATCAGCGCACATGCGCCTCATCAGGTCGGAAGCCTTCCTTGGCGAGCTGGATCTGCTCGTAGACGTGGTGACGAAGCTCGGTGAACCTCGGCAGCGCGCGTGTCTCGAGCTGGTCGCGCTCGTCGGGCAGGTCGATCTCGATGTCTTCCTGGATCACCGTCGGCGAGGACGAGAGGATCACGACGCGCGAGGCGAGATAGACCGACTCGTCGATGTCGTGCGTGACGAACAGGATCGTCACGCCGAGCCGCTCACGAATCGATCGGACGAGGTCCTCGAGGTCGGCACGCGTCTGCGCGTCGACCGCCGCAAACGGTTCGTCCATCAGGAGGACCTCGGGCTCGTACGCGAGGGCGCGCGCGATCGCGACGCGCTGCTGCATCCCGCCCGAGAGCTGCCACGGATACTGACGACCCGCGTGGGCGAGCCCCACGCTCTCGAGGGCCGTCGCCACGCGCTGACGTCGCTCGGCCTTCGGCACACCCGCGTTCCGCAGCGGCAGCTCGACGTTGTCGGCAACCCGCAGCCACGGGAACAGCGACCGGCCGTACTCCTGGAAGACGACGGCCATCTTCTTGGGCGGGCCGACGACGCGCTTGCCGTCGAGCACGACCTCGCCGCTCGTCGGTTCGAGCAGTCCCGCGATGCACTTCAGCAGCGTCGTCTTGCCCGAGCCGCTCGGACCGACGAGGCACGTCAGTTCGTTGCGACCGAGGTCGAACGTCAGGTCGCGCACCGCCTCGATGCCGCCGTCATCGGTCTCGTAGATCTTCTGCAGCCCGCGCACGGACAGCAGCGTCTGCTCGGGCGGAAGCGTCCGTCCGCGGCCGACGGTCGGGGTCGTGTTCTCAGGAGGCATTCTCAAGGTCCTTCAGTCCGTGATACCAGCGCAGCGCGCGGCTCTCAACGAGTTTGAACAGCATCGACACCGCATAGCCGATGAGTCCCAGCATGAGGATGCCGGACCACATCTCGGGGACGGCGAACTGACGCTGGAACTGGGTGATGGAGTATCCGAGTCCGGCGGTGGCGTAGAGCATCTCGCCGATCACCATGAGGATGATGCCGATCGGCAGGCTCTGGCGCACGCCCGCGATGATCTGCGGCATCGCCGAGGGGATCACCTGGAAGCGCACGCGGTTCCAGCCGCGGATCCCGTACGACCGGCTCGTCTCCGTCTGCACCGAGTCGGTGGCGCGGACGCCCTCGATCGTGTTGAGCAGCACGGGCCAGATCGCGCCGAGCACGATCACCGAGATGCGCATGCCGTCGGTCCGGCCGAGCACGAGGGCGAGGATCGGGATGAGCACGGGCGGCGGCAGCGCGCGGAAGAACTCGAACACGGGCTCGGTGAACGCGCGCAGCCCGCGGTTGAGGCCGACGGCGATGCCGAGGATGATGCCGAGCACGATCGCGATCGTCGTCCCGGCGGCGAACCGCCAGAGACTCGGGACCACGTCACCGAAGAAGCGGTCGCCGAACCACACGGCACCGAACTCCTGCACGAGCTCGACCGGCTTGGGCACGAACGGGTTGGTCGCGCCGAGCGTGGCGACGTACCAGATCACGATCAGGACGATCGGCAGACCGAGCGCGAAGCCGATGGGAGACAGGACCTTGCGCATCAGGCGTCCTCCCTCACCGACTGGTGCCACGACAGCACACGCTTCTCGGTGAACCGCACGACGAGGTTGATCGCGACACCGAGCAGCCCGGTGAACAGCACGAGTGCGTACGTCGATTCGTACAGTGCTGCGTTGCGCGACTGGCCGATCTCGTAGCCGAGGCCCTGTGACGTCCCGACGACCAGTTCGATCGTGACCGTGAGGATCAGGGCCACGGCCGCTGCCAGGCGCACGCCCGTCATGAGGTACGGCAACATCGTCGGGAACACCACGTCGCGCACGCGCTGCCACCAGGTGAAGCCGTAACTGCGCGCCGTCGACATCGCGACGGTGTCGACGTCGGCGACGCCGTAGAGCACCTGCACGAAGATCTGCCAGAACGCGCCGTAGACGACGATCAGCAGGCTCTGCTGCAGCGGAACGCTGAGCGCGAGCACCGCGAGCGGAATGAGACCGACCGACGGGATCGGGCGCAGGAACTCGACCGTCGAGCGGGTCAGCCGCGTAAGGAACGAGGATAGCCCGATCACCACGCCGAGGGGAGCCGCGAGCGCGAACGCGACGAGCATGCCGAGAGCCCACGTGCCGACCGTGACGCCCACGGCGCTCCAGAAGCCGGTCAACGTCGCGTTCGTGACGAGGGTCGAGGCGACGCTCGTGGCGGGCGGGAAGTACGTCGGGTTCAGCAGGCTCGTCCGGGAGACGATCTCCCAGATGGCGAGGAACGTCACGATGCCGGCGAGACCGAGCAGCAGGCGGCGGGGGCGGAACCTCCGTCGCCTGCTGCGTCGCTCGGCGACCGCGACGACCCGCGTGACGGTGTCGGGCGCGGCCATAGGTTAGGGCGCGATCACAACGTCGAGGTCGGGCTCCGACTCGATGAAGCCCCACTTCGCGGCCATGGCGCTGAGGTCGGTGATGACCTGCGGATCCAGATCTGCCGTCAACCGCTCGAGCCCGATGCCCTCGACGACCTCGGCGGGCATGCCCGTGAAGGCCTCGATGGTGGCGTTGTAGCCCTCGCGGTCCTCGTTCGCCGCATCGAGGGTCGCGGCGAGCGCCTCGCGCCAGAGCTCGAGCTTCTCGGGTTCGCCGTCGACGATCGTTCCGGAGGAGAACGTCACCATCGTCGGCACGCCCGGGAGCGCGGCCTGGTTCGGGTAGCCGAGCACCGAGTAGGTATCCGGGTCGGCGAGCGCCTGCGAGAGGAACGGCTCGGGGATCCAGACGGCGTCGGCGTTGCCGGCCTCCAACTGCGGGAGGGCGTCGGGGAACGGGATCTCGACGTACTCGACGCTGCTGGGGTCCCCGCCATCGAGCTCGACGGCCTCGTTGATCGTCAGGTCGCCCTGGGTCTTGATCGTGTTCGTCGCGACCGTCAGCCCCTCGAGGTCGCTCCACGACTCGATGCCGTCCTCGGTGCGCGTGACGACGGCGTTGATGTCGTCACCCTCCTCGAGCGAGAACGAGTAGCCGGACACGATGCGCATGTCGATGTCCTGCGTCGCGGCGGTGAGCACGGACAGCGGGTTGCCGACGCCGAAGTCGTAGGCGCCTGTGGAGACGGAGGGCAGCATGGCGGAGCCACCCTGCGCGGTCTCGACCGTGAGATCGATGCCGTGCTCCTCGAAGATCCCCTGGTCGACGCCGTACTGGACGGCCGCGGCCGGGGCGATCGTGAGAAGGCCGACGGTGATGGGGGTGAGTTCCTCTGTGCCGGCGCCGCCCTCGGCGGCACCGCCTTCGGATCCGCCGCTCGGGGATCCAGAACTGCAGGATGCGAGGAGCAGACCGGCGGCGGCGATGACGCCGACGGTGGTGATTCGGGTGCGAGTGATCATGCTCAGCAACTCCTTCGTGACTGAGGGCGCCGGGCGGCGCGGGTGCTGGGTCTGTTTAGTAGACATCACAACTATTGCGAATGTCAACGTAAGTGGCCAGGATGTTACGCAGCGCCGATAACGATTTTGGCGCGCACCTCAATGAGGAGGATCACGTGTCGAAAACTCTCCACGGCGCGGCGGCACTCGGAGCCGCTCTCGCCCTCATCCTGGGAGGCTCGGCGGCGGCCGCCGCTGCTCCCCCCGCCGCACAGGTCGATCCGGCGGCACCCGGCACCCTCACGCAGTGCGATGGGCTGGTCGACTTCTCGTTCGAGAGCACCACCATCGATGCTGCTGAGCTCGTCCCCGCGGGCGAGTTCGAGAACGCGGGGGCCGCGGTCGGCGAGCACTGCCTCGTGACCGGGCGCATGAACGAGCGCCTGAGCGACGTCGACGGGCAGACCTACGCGATCGGTTTCGAGATGCGGCTGCCGACCGACTGGGCGGGACGCTTCCTGTACCAGGCGAATGGCGGCATGGACGGCAACGTCGTGCCTGCGTTCGGAGCGATCACCGGCGGCCAGCTCGAGAACGGACTGCAGATGGGCTTTGCGGTCCTCAGCTCCGACGCGGGCCACGGGCCGGACCAGAATCCGTTGTTCGGCCTCGACCCGCAGGCGCGTCTCGACTACGGCTACCAGGCCGTCGGCACGCTGACCCCGATGGCCAAGGAACTGATCGCGGCCGCCTACGACCGCGGGCCGGACACGTCCTACATTGCGGGCGGATCCAACGGCGGCCGCCACACGATGGTCGCCGCGACACGATACGCCGACCTCTACGACGGGTTCCTGCCCGTCGCGCCCGGATTTCACCTCCCGCAGGCGGCGGTCGCGCAGATCTGGGGCGCCCAGCAGTGGAACGAGGTGGCCGAGACCGCGGGCGACCTGCGCTCGGCGCTGACCGACGCGCACCGCGAGACCATCGCGACGGCGGTGCTCGACCGCTGCGATGCCGTCGACGGGCTCGCCGACGGCATGGTGCAGGATGCGGACCGCTGCGCCGAGATCTTCGAGGCGCCGCGTGACGTCCCGTCGTGCGTCGACGGCGCGACCGAGAACTGTCTCCCGGAAGAGACGATCGCGGTCCTGGATCGCGTCATGGCAGGCGCGGTCACGTCAGGTGGCGAAGCGATCTACACCTCGTTCCCGTGGGATGCGGGCATCGCGAACGATGGCTGGGCCGGGTGGAAGCTCGATGCGAGCATGATGCTCGATCCGATGGCGGTCGGCTTCGTCTTCTCGCCGCAGCCCGAATCGCCGGAGATCCTCGCCGACCTGCCCGGCTATGCGCTCGGCGTCGACATCGATGAGAAGGCCGCCGGGATCTGGGAGGAGTCCATCGCCGGCGAGAGCGCGATGGAGTTCATGACTCCCCCGGACGAGACGAACCTCGACGTGCTGCGTGACACCGGCAGCAAGATGATCGTCGTCCACGGCGCGGCGGACGGCGTGTTCAGTCCCGACGACACGGCCGCCTGGTACGACCGCGTCTCGGACGCGTACGCCGACGCGGACGACTTCGTACGCTACTTCGAAGTACCAGGCATGGCGCACGTCAGCGGCGGCGCCGCAACGGATCAGTTCGACGGACTTGGCGCGCTCATCGACTGGGTCGAGAATGGCCAGGCCCCCGATACGCTCGTCGCGTCCGCCCGCGGTGCTGGTAACCCCGGCGGCGAGAACGCCGAGGTGCCGGCCGACTGGGCCGCGGACCGCACGCGGCCGCTCTGCCCGTACCCAACCGTCGCGACCTACACCGAGGGCGACCCCGAGGTCGCGTCGAGCTTCACGTGCGCCGCGAGCGCCGAAGGAACGCCCGAGCCGGAGCCCGCCCCCGAGCCTGAGCCCACGCCGGAACCGGAAGAGACCCCGGAACCGGAGCAGACGCCCGAGCCCGAGCAGACCCCGGACCCGACGCCCGCTCCCGATGACCCGTCGCCGGAGCCGACGACGCAGCCGGACGAGCCCGACGAGCTGTCGCCGACCGGCGGCGACACCGTGCCGGCCCTGGTCGGCACGGGCCTCGCGCTCCTCGTCGCGGGCGGAATCGTGATCGCGAGCCGACGGATCCGTTCGCACGGCGCCGGCTAGGGCGAACGCCGGGCATCCGTCGC
>DWXU01000035.1:0-12235 GCA_019119065.1 Candidatus Microbacterium pullistercoris
GAGGCGATGCGAATCATGCCCACCAGCCTATCGCTGGCGGGGCCGCCGTCGTCGCTCGGGTCAGCGACCGCCCTTGAGGACCGCCTGCTTGACCTCGGCGATCGCCTTGGTCACCTCGATGCCGCGGGGGCACGCCTCGGTGCAGTTGAAGGTCGTGCGGCAGCGCCACACGCCCTCCTGGTCGTTGAGGATGTCGAGGCGCACCTGCGATTCGTCGTCACGCGAGTCGAAGATGAAGCGGTGTGCGTTGACGATCGCCGCCGGGCCGAAGTACTGCCCGTCGGTCCAGAACACGGGACAGGACGACGTGCACGCGGCGCAGAGGATGCACTTGGTCGTGTCGTCGAACCGCTCACGGTCGTCGATCGTCTGGTGACGCTCCTGGCCATGCGCCGGGGCGGACTTGGCCTGCAGGAACGGCTGCACCTCACGGTAGGCCGCGAAGAACGGCTCCATGTCGACGATGAGGTCCTTCTCGAGAGGAAGGCCCTTGATCGCCTCGACGTACACCGGCTTCGAGATGTCGAGATCCTTGATGAGGGTCTTGCACGCGAGTCGGTTGCGGCCGTTGATGCGCATCGCGTCGGATCCGCAGATGCCGTGCGCGCAGGAGCGGCGGAACGCGAGGGATCCGTCCATGTCCCACTTGATCGAGTGGAGCGCGTCGAGCACACGGTCGGTGGGGTACATCTCGACGTCGTAGTCGACCCACTTCGGTTCCGTGTCGACTTCCGGGTTGAACCGACGCACCATGAAGGTCACGAGGTACGACTGGATGGCGCTCTCCTGCTCGGGAGCGTCTGCCACGGCTGTCGACATCAGTACTTCCTCTCCAACGGCGGGTAACGGAGCTCGCCAGAATCATCCTTGATGAATGCGACGGGCTTCCACTCGAGCGCGATGTGGTCCTCGGGGTTCGGCGAGTGCGGGTCGCCGGTGAGGTAGGCCATCGTGTGCTTCATGTAGTTCTCATCGTCGCGGTCGGGGAAGTCCTCCCGCATGTGACCGCCGCGGCTCTCCTTGCGGTTGCGCGCGGCGTACGCGACGATCTCGGCGAGGTCGAGGAGGAACCCGAGCTCGATCGCCTCGAGGAGATCGGTGTTGAACCGCTTGCCCTTGTCGTCGATCGTGATGTTCATGTAGCGCTCGCGCAGGCTGTGGATCGTGCCCATGACGTTCGTCAGGGTCTCCTCAGTGCGGAAGACCTGTGCGTTCTTGTCCATCTCCTCCTGGAGCGTGCGGCGGATGTCCGCGATGCGCTCCGTGCCGGCCGAGGTGCGGATCCGCTCGACCATCTCGCGAACCTCCTTCGCGGGATCCTCGGGGAGGGGAACGAAGTCGGCGCTCTTCGCGTATGCGACGGCGTTGCGGCCGCTGCGCTTGCCGAACACGTTGATGTCCAGCAGCGAGTTCGTGCCGAGGCGGTTCGAACCGTGCACCGACACACAGGCGCATTCGCCCGCGGCGTACAGGCCGGGGACGACGCGCTCGTTGTCCGCGAGGACCTCGGCGTCGTTGTTGGTCGGGATCCCGCCCATCGCGTAGTGCGCGGTCGGCATCACGGGGACCGGTTCGACGACGGGGTCCACGCCCAGGTAGGTGCGCGCGAACTCCGTGATGTCGGGAAGCTTCGTCTCGAGCACCTCGGCACCGAGGTGGGTGCAGTCGAGGTAGACGTAGTCCTTGTTCGGTCCCGCGCCGCGACCATCGAGGACCTCCTTGACCATCGACCGCGCGACGATGTCACGCGGGGCTAGGTCCTTGATGGTGGGGGCGTAGCGCTCCATGAAGCGCTCGCCGGACGCGTTGCGCAGGATCGCGCCCTCACCGCGGGCGCCCTCCGTCAGGAGGATGCCGAGGCCGGCGAGCCCCGTCGGGTGGAACTGGAAGAACTCGATGTCCTCGAGGGGGAGGCCCTTGCGCCAGATGATGCCGACGCCGTCGCCCGTCAGCGTGTGGGCGTTGGACGTCGTCTTGAACATCTTGCCGAAGCCGCCGGTCGCGAACACGACCGACTTCGCATGGAAGACGTGCAGGTCTCCGGTGGCGAGCTCGAGCGCGACGATGCCAGCGATGCGGGTCTCGTCGCCGTCCTTCACCGTCACGAGGTCGAGCGCGTAGAACTCGTTGAAGAAGTTGATGCCGAGCTTGACGCAGTTCTGGTAGAGCGTCTGCAGGATCATGTGGCCCGTGCGGTCGGCCGCGTAGCACGCGCGGCGCACGGGCGACTTGCCGTGTTCACGCGTGTGTCCGCCGAAGCGGCGCTGATCGATCTTGCCGTCGGGCGTGCGGTTGAACGGCAGACCCATGTTCTCGAGGTCGATGACGGCCTCGATCGCCTCCTTGGCCAGGATCTCGGCCGCATCCTGGTCGACGAGATAGTCGCCGCCCTTGATGGTGTCGAAGGTGTGCCACTCCCACGAGTCCTCTTCGACGTTCGCGAGCGCCGCGGCCATGCCGCCCTGCGCGGCGCCCGTGTGCGACCTGGTCGGATAGAGCTTCGTCACGACGGCGGTGCGCGCGTTCGGGCCCGCTTCGATCGCGGCGCGCATGCCGGCGCCGCCGGCGCCGACGATGACGACGTCGTGCTCGTGGTAGTAGACGCCGTCTTTGAAGACCGCGTCAGGGTATGCCGTGGATGTCATGCGTGAGTCAATCTGTGGAGGGTTAGGCCTGGCACTGAGCCCAGAGCGCGCTGGACTCGGTGACGCCGATGCAGGGGTCGAAGGTGAACACGACGAGCGTGCCGAGCACGATCATGAGCGCCGCGACGATGCCGATGATCCACACCAGTGCGGCGCGCACCTTCGTGTTCAGCACGTAGTCGTTGACGATCGTGCGCATGCCGTTCGCGCCGTGGATGAATCCCAGCCACAGCATGAGGACGTCCCACCACTGCCAGAACGGGTTCGCGAGCTTCCCGGCGACGAAGCCGAAGTCGATCGCGTTGATGCCCTCGCCGACCATCAGGTTCACGAATAGGTGGCCGAAGATCAGCACGATGAGCAGGACGCCCGACACGCGCATGTAAAGCCAGCCCCACTTTTCGAAGTTGGATCCCTTGCTGCGCTGCGGGGTACGGGGTGCGTCGAGAGCGGAAGCGTTCATCAGTGACCCCCTCCCATGTGCGCGAGCACGTTCGGGATGTGTCGCGCGCTGAAGGCGACCATCGTGACGGCCCACACCGCGATCACCGTCCAGAACATCGCGCGGTGGTACTTGGCGCCCTTCGACCAGAAGTCGATGAGGATGATGCGCACGCCGTTGAATGCGTGGTAGACGATGCCCGCCACGAGGGCGACCTCGCCGAAGCCCATGATGGGCGTCTGGTACTGGCCGATGACCGCGTCATACGCCTCGGGGGAAACGCGGATCAGCGCCGTGTCGAGGACGTGCACGAGGAGGAAGAAGAAGATGGCAACGCCGGTGATGCGGTGCAGGACCCACGACCACATACCCTCACGGCCGCGATACAGGGTTCCCCGCGGCACTTTCGACGTGGTCTGAGACACATCGAGTGTCTGTCGCGCAGATGCGGACACGATCATCCTCTCTGATCGATGCTGGTGTCGTTCGCGCGCACGCTGACTCGCGCGCTCGTCGAACCTTCGTCCAGGATACTCCCGGGCAGGGGTTTCCTCGACCAAGTACACCCTAAGTATCTCGATGTCGAGATATCCGTGGTCGGCGCGCGTGATCGACTACCGTGGACGCCATGTCTGAGCCGCTCGACGACTTCGTTGCCGTGATCCCCGCCGGTGGGATCGGATCCCGTCTCTGGCCTCTCTCGCGGGCGGAGTCGCCGAAGTTCCTCCACGATCTCACCGGGTCCGGTCTCACGCTGCTGCGCACCACCTGGGACCGGCTTCTGCCGCTCGCGGGTGCGGAGAACATCAGCATCGTCACGGGGCGGGCGCACGGAGACAAGGTCGAGGACTCGCTCCCGGACATCGACCTCGACAACGTGTTCATCGAGCAGGACCCGCGCGACTCGGCCGCCGCGATCGGTCTCGCGGCCGCGATCCTGCATCGCCGCAACCCCGAGGTCGTCATCGGCTCGTTCGCCGCGGACCACGTGATCAAGCGCCAGCGCGTGTTCGAGTTCACCGTGCGTCAGGCCGTTGCGGCCGCACGCGAGGGCTACATCGCCACGATCGGGATCCAGCCGAGCGAGCCGGCCATCGGCTTCGGCTACATCAAGACGGGCGACGAGCTCGTCATCGACGATGCGCCCATGGCCGCACGCGCGGAGCGCTTCGTCGAGAAGCCGGACCTCGCGACCGCGCGCGCCTATTTCGCTGACCGCTCCTATCTCTGGAACGCGGGCATGTTCATCTCGCGCGCGGACGTGCTGCTCGACGAGCTCGCGCAGAACGAGCCCGAGCTGCATGCCGGGTTGGTCGAGATCGCCGCGGCGTGGGACACGCCGGAGCGCGACGCGGTCGCGGCGCGCGTGTGGCCGACGCTGAAGAAGATCGCGATCGACTACGCCGTTGCCGAGCCGGCGGCCGAGAAGGGGCGGCTCGCCGTGATCCCCGGACAGTTCGACTGGGACGACGTGGGCGACTTCGCGAGCCTGTGGAAGCTCGTCGGCGACGGGCGGCGCGATGGCGTGACCGTCCTCGGACCGAACGACAACGTGCTCGAGGACGACGCCTCGGCGCTCGTCGTCTCGCAGACCGACCGTGTGGTCGCCATGATCGGCGTGCAGAACGTCATCATCGTCGACACCCCGGATGCCCTGCTCGTCACGACGAGCGAACACGCGCAACGCGTGAAGCAGACCGTCAGCGCGCTGCAGACGCAGGGGCGAAACAGCGTCCTCTGATCCGCTTCGCGCTCGCGACCCGAGCGTGAAGATAACTATCGCGTCTCGGCGCATCGAACTTGTCGAAACGCGCAGACTCGGCGGGGTAGCGTGTGCATAATGCCCCGGCGGAAGTGGTCCGCCTGGTATCTGTGCAAGGGGCCATTCTCACTGGAGGACGAAAACGTCATGAAGACGATCAAGCGCACGGCCCTGGGGGGCCTCGCAGTTGTCAGCGCCGGGATCCTGCTGGCTGGATGTGGCGCAGCGCCCGAGGAATCCGGCGGCTCCGGCAGCGGAGCGAACGGCGACGACGCGCCGGACTTCCTGCCCTGCATCGTCTCTGACTTCGGCGGATTCGACGACAAGTCGTTCAACCAGCTGTCGCTCGAGGGCGTCGAGGAAGCCGCGAACGAACTCGGTGTGGAGTTCAAGGACGTCGAGTCGAACGCCGAGACGGATTACGAGCCGAACCTCAGCAGCCTCGTGGCGCAGGGGTGCAACGCAATCACGTCCGTTGGGTTCGCGCTCGCGCCAGCGACGGTCGACGCGGCGAACGCCAACCCCGAGGTCGATTTCATCCTTATCGACGACCTCGGCGACACCGACTTCGACGGCACGACCGACGCCGAGACGATCAAGCCGGTGCTTTACGACACGGCACAGGCGGCGTTCCTCGCCGGCTATCTCTCGGCCGGGTACTCGGAAACGGACACGGTCGGCACGTTCGGCGGACAGGAGTTCCCGACCGTGACGATCTTCATGGACGGCTTCCTGCAGGGCGTCGAGCACTACAACGAGGAGAACGGCGCCGACGTCGAGGTCGTCGGCTGGGACGGCAGCACCGGATCCTTCACCGGTGGCTTCAGCGCAGGGCCGGAGGCGAAGACCGTCGCCCAGAACATCATCGATCAGGGTGTCGACGTGCTCATGCCGGTCGGCGGACCGATCTACCAGTCGGCCCTGCAGGCGATCAAGGAGTCCGATCGCGAGATCGCGCTCATCGGCACAGACGCCGATCTGTTCGCCACAGACTCCGACACGGAGGACTTCGTGCTGACGTCGGTGCTCAAGAACATGCACCTGTCGGCATACGAGGCGATCATGGCCAGCGCGAACGATGAGTTCGACACGGAGCCGTACATCGGAACGCTCGAGAACGAGGGTGTCGGCCTCGCCGACCTCCACAATTTCGCGGAGAAGGTCGATGGCGAGCTCATGGCCGAGGTGGAGGCGCTCCAGGAGGCCATCATCGCGGGTGACATCACGGTCGAGTCCTACCTCGACTGATCGGCATTGATGGAGGGAGGTCGGCGGTCGCCGGCCTCCCTCCTGCCTGGAAGGCGCCAGGAATAGGATCGGCATCTATGAAGCTCGAACTGCGCGGCATCACGAAGAGGTTCGGCGCGCTCACTGCCAACGACAGCATCGACCTCACGGTCGAGCCCGGCGAGATCCACTCGCTTCTCGGCGAGAACGGCGCGGGCAAGTCGACACTCATGAACGTTCTCTACGGCCTCTATCAGGCCGATGAGGGAGACATTCTGCTGGACGACGTCGTCCAGCACTTCGACGGCCCCGGCGATGCCATGGCGGCCGGGATCGGCATGGTGCACCAGCACTTCATGCTCGTGCCCGTCTTCACCGTCGCCGAGAACGTCATGCTCGGCCACGAGGAGACCGGGTTCGCCGGCACGCTCGACATCGGCGCCGCCCGCGAAAAGGTGCGCGAGATCTCCGATCGGTTCGGTTTCGACGTCGACCCGGACGCGATCGTGGAGGATCTGCCCGTCGGAGTGCAGCAGCGCGTGGAGATCATCAAGGCGCTCTCGCGGGACGCGCACGTGCTCGTCTTCGACGAGCCGACCGCCGTGCTCACGCCGCAGGAGACCGACGAGCTGATGGAGACGATGCGCCAGCTGCGGGATGGCGGCACGTCGATCGTGTTCATCACGCACAAGCTGCGCGAGGTGCGCGAGGTCTCGGACCGCATCACGGTCATCCGCCTCGGCAAGGTCGTCGGCGAGGCCGAGCCCACCGCCACCAACGCCGAGCTCGCATCGCTCATGGTCGGTCGCGCCGTCGAGCTCACGGTGGCGAAGGATGCGCCGACGCTCGGCGACGACGCGCTCGTCGTCGACGGCCTGACCGTCACCGATAGCGTCGGCACGGTCGTCGTCGATGACGTCTCATTCTCCGTGCGCGGGGGCGAGATCCTCGCCGTCGTGGGCGTGCAGGGCAACGGTCAGACCGAGCTCACCGAGGCGATCGTCGGCCTGCAGGATCGCGTCGGCGGCAGCATTCGCCTCAACGGGAACGAGCTCCTCGGCCGCTCCGTGCGCGAGATCCTCGACGCCGGTGTCGGGTTCGTGCCGGAAGACCGCAGCGTCGACGGCCTCGTCCAGGAGTTCTCGATCGCCGAGAACCTCATGCTCGACCGCTCCCACGGCGCACCGTTCGTCTCGGCCGGCAGCGTGCAGCTGCGCGACCTCGAACGTTTCGCGATCGAGAAGATCGACGAGTTCGACATCCGTACGCAGGGACCCGCGCAGCCGGCGGGCCGTCTCTCGGGGGGCAATCAGCAGAAGGTCGTCCTCGCACGCGAGCTGAGCCGCGAGCTGTCGCTGTTCATCGCAGCGCAGCCGACCCGCGGTGTCGACGTCGGATCCATCGAGTTCATCCACACGCGCATCGTCGCCACGCGCGACGCCGGGATCCCAGTGGTCGTCATCTCGACGGAGCTCGACGAAGCGGCGGCCCTGGCCGACCGGATCATGGTCATGTACCGCGGAAAGGTGGTCGGCATCGTGCCCGGCGACACGTCCCGAGAAGAGATCGGTCTGATGATGGCCGGCATGGAAGCCGGTGCCGAGGGAGCAACCTCATGAGCGTCGTCGACACCGAGCGGCGCGATACCGAGCCGTCGCGCTGGCACCGCGCGTTCCAGCAGATCACCACCGGCAACGGCGCCATCGCGGTGCTCTCTATCGTGCTCGCGCTGCTGGCCGGCACCGTTCTCATCGCCGTCACCGACGAGCAGGTGCAGGAGGCCGCCGGGTACTTCTTCGCGCGGCCGGGGGACACCCTCGCCGCGCTCTGGGCTGCCGCCGCGGGCGCGTACGTCGCGCTGTTCGAAGGAGCCATCTACAACGCGGGTGCCGACAGCTTCGCCGTCGCGATCCGCCCCCTCACGGAGTCGCTGAAGTTCGCCACGCCGCTCATTGCCGCGGGCCTCGGCGTCGGCCTCGCGTTCCGGGCCGGACTGTTCAACATCGGTGGACAGGGGCAGATGCTCATGGCGGCCGCGGCCGCCGGATACGTCGGCGCGTACATGAACCTGCCGATCGGCCTGCACCTCGTCATCGCCCTCGTCGCGGGCGTGATCGCCGGCGGCATCTGGGCCGGTATCGCCGGACTGCTGAAGGCGCGCACCGGGGCGCACGAAGTGATCTTGACGATCATGCTCAACCACATCGCCTTCTATCTGCTCGCGTGGATGCTCGCGACGCGGGGGATCCTGCAGGCACCCGGTTCGAGCAACCCGAAGACCGCCGCGATGCAGGACACCGCCGTTCTGCCGCAGCTGCTCGGCGACCGGTTCAACCTGCACGCGGGCTTCATCCTCGCCCTCATCGCCGTCGCCTTCACCTGGTGGCTGCTCGAGCGCTCGAGTCTCGGGTTCCGGCTGCGCGCGGTCGGTGAGAATCCGCATGCCGCGCGCACGGCCGGCATCAGCGTCGGCCGCTCCTACGTCGTCGTGATGCTGATCGCCGGAGGTCTCGTCGGCCTCGCCGGAGTGACCCAGGTGCTCGGCACCGTCACGAACGGCTTCGGCGGGGACATCGACGCTGGCATGGGCTTCGACGCGATCACGGTTGCGCTCCTCGGGCGGTCCTCGCCCATCGGCATCCTGTTCGCCGGGCTGCTGTTCGGCGCGTTCAAAGCCGGCGGGTTCTGGATGCAGGCCGACCAGCAGGTGCCGAACGAGGTCGTCCTCGTCGTGCAGTCGCTCATCGTGCTGTTCATCGCGGCGCCCCCGCTCGTCCGCGCGATCTTCCGCCTGCCCCAGCCGGGCGCCCGCGCCCGGAGACGCCAGCGCACGGCGAAGGGAGCATCGATATGAGCGCCCCCGCACACGCCGTCGTGAGCGACGAACAGCGCCACGTCACCCTCACCTCGTGGAAGGCGCCGGTGATCTTCGGCGTCTTCACGGTGCTGTTCGCCCTCCTGCCGCTGATCGGACCGCGTGAGGGCGACAGCACGTTCCGCCTCGTCCGGAGCGCCGCGGCCGCGATCCAGCTGCCTGACCTCGTGCTGCCCTCGAACGCCACGGCATGGGTCTGCGTCGTGCTGATGGCCGCGTCGACGGTGCTCGCCGTCGTGTTCACGAAGGCGCATCGTCCGATGCCCCTGTGGCTCATCGCCGCCTACGTCGCGTTCCTGCTCGTCGGCTTCCTCTCGTGGGCATCCGCCGGCGGCACGCTGCCGATGATCGGCCTGCTCGGCGGCGCCCTGGCCCTCGCGACCCCGCTCGTCTTCGGCGCCCTGAGCGGCGTGATCGGCGAGCGCGCGGGCGTCATCAACATCGCGATCGAGGCGCAACTGCTCTCGGGAGCCTTCACGGGAGCGATGGTCGGATCCGTGACGAAGTCGCCGTGGGCGGGGCTCGTCGGAGCGATCCTCGCGGGACTGCTCGTGGGGCTCGTGCTCGCGGTCTTCGCGATCACCTACTTCGTCAGCCAGATCATCGTCGGTGTGGTGCTGAATGTGCTCGTCATCGGCCTGACGACGTTCTTCTTCAGCACGGTCATGAGCGACAACCCGGACCTGCTGAACTCGCCTGAGGTCTTCCCGACGATCCCGATTCCGCTGCTGAGCGAGATCCCGGTTCTCGGCCCCGTGCTGTTCCGACAGACGATCATCACCTACCTCATGTACGTCGTGGTGTTCGCCGTCTCCTACGGTCTCTACCGCACGCGCTGGGGTCTGCGCCTGCGCGCGGTGGGCGAGCACCCGCAGGCGGCGGACACCGTCGGCATCAAGGTCCGAGCGACCCGCTACCGCGCGGTGATGCTCGGTGGCGCCATCGCCGGCATGGGTGGAGCGTTCTATACGCTCGTGTCGAACCCGCAGTTCGGCCGGGAGATGACCGCCGGCGCGGGCTTCATCGCGCTCGCGGCCATGATCTTCGGAAAGTGGGATCCGATCCGTGCGGCGCTCGCCGCGCTGCTGTTCGGATTCGCCACCAACCTGCAGGGCGTGCTCAGCGTGATCGGATCGCCCGTCCCCAGCCAGTTCATGCTCATGCTGCCGTACGTCGTGACGCTGTTCGCGGTCGCCGGGCTCGTGGGCCGTTCGCGACCGCCGGCGGCCAACGGCCAGCCGTACATCAAGAGCTAGGACGGGGACACGTGATGGACGTCGATTGGGACGAGCTGCGCGAGGTCGCGGTGGCCGCCATGCGCAACGCCTATGTGCCGTACTCGCACTATCCGGTCGGTGCGGCCGCTCTCGTGGACGACGGCCGCGTCGTCGCCGGATGCAACACCGAGAACGCCTCGTACGGCGTCGGGCTGTGCGCGGAGTGCGGGCTCGTGTCGAACCTCGCGATGACGGGCGGCGGCCGGCTCGTCGCCTTCGTGTGCGTCAACGGCGACGGCGAGACCATCATGCCGTGCGGACGCTGTCGCCAGTTGCTCAATGAGCACGCGCATCCGACCATGCTCCTCGAGACCGTCTCGGGGGTGCGCACGATCGACGAGGTGCTGCCCGACGCATTCGGACCCCGCGACCTCGACAGCTTCGCCCGATAAGGAGACAAGAGCGCGTATGACCGAGCCCTTCGACGCCGTCGATGTGATCCGTGCCAAACGCGACGGCGGAGCCGTCGCCGAGCCCGCCCTGCGCTGGATGATCGATGCCTACACGCGCGAGTACGTCTCCGACGCGCAGATGTCGGCCTTCGGAATGGCGGTGCTGCTCAACGGCATGACGCGCGATGAGATCCGCGTCATGACCGACGCGATGATCAACTCCGGTGAGCGGATGAGCTTCGCGGGTCTCGGCAAGCCCACGGCGGACAAGCACTCGACGGGTGGTGTCGGGGACAAGATCACGCTGCCGCTGGCCCCCCTGGTCGCCGCGCACGGCGTCGCGGTGCCGCAGCTGTCGGGCCGCGGCCTCGGGCACACGGGCGGCACCCTCGACAAGCTCGAGTCGATTCCCGGCTGGCGTGCGGCGCTCACGAACGACGAGATGTTCTCGCAGCTGCGCGGATCGGTGGGCGCGGTCATCTGCGCGGCCGGCTCGGGTCTCGCGCCCGCCGACAAGCGGCTGTATGCGCTTCGCGACGTCACGGGCATCGTCGAGGCGATCCCGCTGATCGCCTCGAGCATCATGTCGAAGAAGATCGCCGAGGGCACCGAGTCACTCGTGCTCGACGTGAAGTTCGGTTCCGGAGCGTTCATGAAGGACGCCGAGCGCGCCCGCGAGCTCGCCGCGACGATGGTCGCGCTGGGCGCCGACTCGGGCGTGAAGACCACGGCGCTGCTCACTGACATGAACGTTCCGCTCGGCCGCACCGTCGGCAACGCGAACGAGGTCCGCGAGTCGGTCGAGGTGCTGGCGGGAGGCGGTCCGGCGGACGTCGTCGAGCTCACCGTCGCCCTCGCGCGCGAGATGCTGCAGATGTCCGGCGTCGACGCGGACCCGGCCGATGCGCTCGCCGACGGTCGCGCGATGGACGTGTGGCGGAACATGATCCGCGCTCAGGACGGCGACCCCGACGCCGCGCTCCCGACCCCGCGCGAGACGCACGTCGTCACGGCCGACCGGGACGGGATCCTCGTCTCGCTCGACGCGTTCGACGTCGGACTCGCGGCCTGGCGTCTCGGCGCGGGACGGGCGCGTGCGACCGATCCCGTGGTGCACGCCGCCGGTATCGACCTGCACGCGAAGCCCGGCGACGCCGTGCGCGCGGGGGATCCGCTGTTCACGCTCAACGCGGACGACGCGGGGCGCTTCGATCGCGCGCTCGACGCCCTGGCGGGTTCGTACGAGATCGGCGATACTGCTCCCGAGGTCGCGCCCATCGTGCGCGACCGGATCACCGCAGCCTGACCCCTTGTCGAAGGAGCATCGCATGGCACGTGCGCAGAGGAACGGCCGTCAGCCGCGTCGCGAGGCGACGGTGGACGGCGTGCCCATCCGCAGCCTTCCCAAGGTGTCGTTGCACGATCACCTCGACGGCGGGGTGCGCGCGTCGACGGTGTTCGAGCTCGCGACCGCCGCGGGTCTTGAACTGCCAGTCGACACCTCGCGTGCGCTCGGGGAGTGGTTCGCCGAGCAGTCCGCGTCGGACTCGCTCGTCGACTACCTGAAGACGTTCGAGCTGACGGTCGCGGTCATGCAGTCGGCCGACGATCTCAC
>DWXU01000221.1:0-5101 GCA_019119065.1 Candidatus Microbacterium pullistercoris
TCGATGTACCGCCCCGGACCCGGCGCCAAGTACTTCAACCTGCCGATGTCGCTCTACGACACGTTCCACGCCGACCGCGTTGAGTCGGGCGGGCGCACTGTGGGCCAGTCGACATGGACGGGCTACTCCGCGAACGAGCGCGCGATCCTGTCGCTCGCCGTCGTCGAGCCCGAGTTCGCCGAGCCCGGCACCGAGGTGACCGTCGTCTGGGGCGAGGACACGCCGTCCTCCAAGCTGCAGGTCGAGGATCACGTGCAGGTGAAGATCCGCGCCACGGTGCAGCCCGCACCCCTCACCCAGAAAGCGCGCACGACCTACCGCGCGAACTGATCTGCCGCGGAAATCGCGCCCGTCTCGCGCTTGTCGAGGCGGGCGCGATTTTCCCTCTTCCCTTTACCTATCCATATAGGTACTCTGTAATTCGACGCGCGACGACGCGCACCGATTCGAAAGGATCACCCGTGAACCCCGGTATCAAGCTCATCGATGACTTCTCCCTCGAGATGACGGGCAAAGACGTGCCCGGACTGCACGAGGCCCAGCACGCGCTCCCCGCGGGGACGCGGATCAACGTGACCTTCCTCGGAAACGAGGACCTCGAGATGCGCGTCGCCGCAGCCAAGGCGGTCAAGGAAGCCGGCTTCACCCCGGTCGCGCACATCTCCGCGCGCCGCATCGCTTCGCCCGGCCAGCTCGAGGAGTTCCTCTCCGCGCTGCGCGAGGTCGACGCGATCGAGAACGTCTTCTGCGTCGGCGGCGACCCGGAGACCCCGATGGGTCCGTATGCGAGCGCGCTCGACCTCATCCAGTCCGGACGCCTGCCCGAGTTCGGCGTCAAGGAGGTGTCGATCGCCGGATACCCCGAGGGGCACCCCGACATCTCGGACGCCGACCTGTGGGATCACCTCGAGCGCAAGTCGACGGCGCTCACCGAGCAGGGCCTCGGTCGCGTCGTGCTCACGCAGTTCGGTTTCGACACGGATCCGGTCATCTCCTGGATCCGCGAGGTGCGCGAGCGCGGCATCGACGCGCCGCTGCGCATCGGCGTTCCCGGCCCGGCGGGCATCAAGCGCCTGCTCGCGTTCGCCCGCCGATTCGGCGTCGGCGCGAACGCGATGATCGTGAAGAAGTACGGCTTCTCGCTGACCAACCTGATGGGGACGGCGGGCCCCGACCGCTTCGTGAACGAGCTCGGCGCCCTTGTCGAGGACGACCCCACGGCCGGCGACGTCGGCATCCACCTCTACACTTTCGGTGGTCTGCTCGCGACGGCCGAGTGGGCGCAGAAGTTCCGAAAGGATGCGTCATGACCGCCCCCATCCCGCACCTCGTCGATCACGCGAGCCTCATCGTCCACGGACCGGACCAGGCCGGCATCGTGAACGAGATCGCCTCGCTCGTATCGCGACGGGGCGGCAACATCATTTCGCTCGACCAGCACTCGACCGGCCCGACGGGCGGCGACTTCTTCCAGCGAATCGTGTTCCACCGGCCCGACCTCGTCGCGGCGCTGCCGGAGATCCGCGCCGACCTCGACGAGACGGTGAAGCCGATGGGCCTCGACTGGCGGCTGCGCGACCTCTCGATCCCGCTGCGGATGGCCGTGCTCGCCTCGAAGAGCGACCACTGCCTGCTCGACCTGCTGTGGCGGCACCGTCGCGGCGAGCTGCCGGTCACGATCCCGATGACGATCTCGAACCACACCGACGTCGCCGATGACGTGCGCACGTTCGGCGTGCCGTTCTTCCACGTGCCGTCCCAGAAGGGGCCGGACAAGTCTCAGTCCGAGGCCGAGATCCTGGGGCTGCTGAAGGGCAACGTCGACTTCGTCGTGTTGGCCCGTTACATGCAGGTCATCTCGAACGACTTCCTCGAGAAGATCGGCGTCCCGGTCATCAACATCCACCACTCCTTCCTGCCCGCATTCATCGGTGCCGGGCCGTACCGCAAGGCCAAGGAGCGGGGCGTGAAGCTCGTCGGCGCCACCGCGCACTACGTCACCGAAGAGCTCGACGAGGGCCCCATCATCGAGCAGGACGTCGTGCGCGTCACGCACGCCGACACCGCCGCGGACCTGCAGGCCCGTGGCGCCGACGTCGAGCGCGCCGTACTCTCCCGGGCCGTCCGCTGGCACGCGCAGGATCGCATCATCCGGCACGGCAACCACACCATCGTCTTCAACACCTGACCCGCAACCACGAACAGAGAAAGGTTCACCGTGGCACCTCAGAATCTCCAGCAGGCCATCGACCAGGCAGGTAACGCCGTCGACATGCTGCGCAACTCGCAGATCGGCTCGTACATCTATCCGGTCGTCCCCGCCGACTTCCAGAACTGGATCAAGGAACAGCGCGCGTGGCGCGAGACGGCCGTGCTCTACGACCAGTCGCACCACATGGATAACGTGTTCCTCAAGGGATCCGACGCCATCAAGCTCATCAGCGACACCGCGATCAACTCGGTCGCGAACTTCGCGGTGAACAAGGCCAAGCAGTACGTGCCGACGACGGCCTCGGGCCACGTCATCGGCGACGGCATCCTCTTCCGTGAGGCCGAGGAAGAGTACGTCTACGTCGGGCGTTCACCCGCGTCGAACTGGCTCATGTACCACGGTGAGACCGGCGGATACTCGAACCTGGACGTCGAGGTCGACCGCCGCTCGCCGTCGCGCCCCTACGGCCACGCCGTGTCGCGCCAGTACTACCGCTTCCAGATCCAGGGCCCGCGTGCCTGGGAGGTCATCGAGAAGGTCAACGGCGGCCCGCTCGAGCAGCTCAAGTTCTTCAACATGTCGACCATGACGATCGCCGGCAAGAACGTGCGCACGCTGCGTCACGGCATGGCCGGGGCTCCCGGTCTCGAGATCTGGGGCCCGTACGAGGACCACGACCTGATCCGCGACACGATTGTCGAGGCGGGCGCCGAGTTCGGTCTCGTGCCGGTGGGTTCGCGTGCGTACCCGTCGAACACGCTCGAGTCGGGCTGGATCCCCTCCCCGCTCCCCGCGATCTACTCGGGCGCCGAGGAGGCCGCGTACCGCAGCTGGCTGCCGGCCGACGGCTACGAGGCGACGGGTACGCTCGCCGGATCCTTCGTGTCGGACGACATCTCCGACTACTACCTCACGCCGTGGGAGCTCGGATACGGATCCTTCGTGAAGTTCGACCACGACTTCATCGGACGCGACGCGCTCGAGAAGATCGACCCGGCGACGCAGCGTCGCAAGGTCACGCTCGAGTGGAACGCCGAGGACCTCACGAAGATCTTCGGTTCGCTGTTCGACGTCGACGGCCCGAACTACAAGTTCTTCGACCTGCCTCTCGCGAACTACGGCTCGGCGAACTACGACTCGGTCGTTGACGCTGACGGCAACAACGTCGGCTTCTCGATGTTCACCGGCTACAGCTCGAACGAGCGTCGCGGCCTGTCGCTCGCGACCGTGAACCCGGATGTCCCCGAGGGCGCCGAGGTCAAGGTCGTCTGGGGCGAGCCCGGCGGCGGCACGTCGAAGGCGTCGGTCGAGAAGCACGAGCAGCTCGAGGTCCGCGCTGTCGTCAGCCCGGTGCCGTTCTCGTCGGTTGCGCGCGAGACCTACCAAGGTGGATGGCGTACCGGATACACGGACTGATTTCTCCCGAAGGGGCTCGAGCGCAAGCTCGGGCCCCTTCTCTGACGAAGGTCATCGCATGAGTCTCCGATACGCCCTCCTCGCGCTCCTCCGCGTCGGCGCGACCTCGGGATACGACCTGCAGAAGCAGTTCGACACGTCCGTCGGACACCTGTGGCACGCCCCCGACAGCCAGATCTATCCCGAGCTGCGCAAGATGGAGGCCGCCGGCCTGATCGAAGGCGAGTCGCAGGTGCGCGGAACGCGCGCAACGCGACGCGTCTATCACGTCACCCCGTCCGGCGAAGACGACTACCGAGCCTGGCTGAATGGCCCGCTGACCTACGCGCGAGTGCGCGAGCCCGCCTCACTCAAGGCCGCCTACCTCGAGGCCGCGGAGCCGACGGCCGCGCGCACGTTCCTCTCCGACCACATCACCCACTGGCAGGGAGAGCTCGCACAGTGGGACGCCGAACTCGAACGCATCGACGCGCGCTCGAACCCCGCGCTGATGAAGCGTCTCGGCGAGACCGCGCCCGACGACCAGGACCGCGTCGTCGCCTTCAAGCGGCTCGGCTACGAGAACCTCGTTGACCGCGCCCGTGCCGAGATCGCCTGGGCTGAGCGCGGGCTGCGCCTGCTCGACGACCTCGGCTACCCCGCCTGACCCCGAGTACCCGCGCCGACCGTTCGTGTGACGCAAACGACCCTTCCCGGCCGAACGAAGGGTCGTTTGCGTTACGCGAACGAGTGGCCGGCGGCGGCTCACCTGTTGAAGCGCTCGAGGCGGTAGTTGATGAAGCGCGCCTCGCCCATGTCGAGCCTCTCGGCGGCCGCGTTCAGGTGATGCGGAACTGTGGATCCGCCCCAGCGGCCCGTGTCGAGCCGATCGAGGAGCACGTTCGCGGCGGTGACCACCTCGGCGTCGCTGAAGGCGCAGTGTCCCGCCGAGCCGACGTATACCTGGCGCAGCAAGGGCGCGTTCCCCGCGCGTCGCACGCGCTGCTCGTAGGCCGACTGCTGCGCGACGGTCGAGATCTGGTCGCCGACGTTGTTGAGCGTGAGGGTGGGCACCGAGATCTCGCCCGTGAACTCGTAACTCGCGGCGAAACGTTCGACGGCATCGGGATCCGCCTCGATCCGCTCGGCAGCGTTCACCGTCGCGAGGTCGTCGTCGAGCGACAGTCCCGCCTCGCGGTAGAGCGTCCTCACCACGTGCCGCGCCTCCGGCGAGGCCTTCCGCAGCTGAATCTCGTAGTCGATGCCGACGTTCCACGACGGCAGGCCGCCGAACTGCTGCGTGCTCGAGTACCGACTGCTCATGGCCTGGCCGATATACGGCAGCGGATCGCCCGAGAGGGATCCGTACCACCCGGCCTGGTATTCGTGCGGATCACGCGGATCCGGGTCCGCAACGCTCTGCGACCACGCGGGCAGCTGCCCGATCGCCGACGCGAGAGCGATGCGTGCGCGTCCCTCCGGCGTCTGCTGCGC
>DWXU01000222.1:0-34708 GCA_019119065.1 Candidatus Microbacterium pullistercoris
GGGGCAGACCACGACCCCAGGACGCGATGGGAACCTCTCGCCCAGATCATCGAGGCTGCGGCGCGGGCGCGCGGTGTGGAACCAGTCGACGCGCGAGCGACCGCGCTCATCGCGGGTGGAGGCATCGACGCCCTCGTGGCGGAGCACCTCCACGATCCTGGCTACGACGTCACGGTTGCCGCAGAGACGCTTGTACGGATGCTGGACACCGCGCTCTCGCGGTGATGATCAGGTCGACGTCCCCGTGCCCTTCCCGACGCCGACGACGCCGAGCTCGTACGCGAGGATCACGGCCTGCACCCGGCCGGCGAGGTCCAGCTTCATCAGCACGCGGCCGAAGTGAGCCTTCACCGTTGACTCGCTCACGTGCATCGCCTGCGCGATCTCGGAATTGCTGAGTCCCTTCCCGACGCGCTCGAAGACCTCGCGTTCGCGAGCCGACAGCACGGAGAGCCGTCCGTCATCGCGGGGAGCGGTGCTGGTGAGATGCGGGACCGCGACGTCGATGAGCTTCGCCGTGATGCGGGGGGAGACGACCGCGTCGCCGGTGTGCACGGTGCGTACCGCGGAGACGAGTTCGTCCGGCCTCGTGTTCTTGAGCAGGAATCCCGCTGCGCCCGCCTGGAGTGCACCGAATGCGAACTCGTCGCGGTCATAGGTCGTGAGGACGAGCACGCGCACGTCGGGGTGCTCGCTCGTGATTCGTTGGGTGGCCTCGAGCCCACCCATCCCCGGCATGCGCACATCCATGAGAACGACATCCGGTGCCAAACGGGCCACGGCGCGCAGCGCCTCAGCGCCGTCGGACGCGTCGCCCACGACGGCGAGATCGGATTCCGCCTCCAGGACGAGGCGCATGCCGTATCTGACGAGCTCCTGGTCATCGACGAGGAGCACCCTGATGCGCGCGTCGTGCGATGCGCCTTCTGTCATGACCCCTCCGTTCGCAGCCGCACGAACACTCGCCAGCCACCGCCGTCGCGCGGGCCGGCTTCGACGTCCCCATCGTAGAGCGCGACGCGCTCGCGGATCCCGACCAGGCCGCGCCCCGGCGACTCCGAGGGGATGGCGGGCGCGGCGTCGTCCTCGACGAGGATCGTGGCCGCACTCTCGCTGAGCTCGAGCCGCACGAGCACGTTTCGCACGTCCTTCGCATGCCGCAGCGCGTTCGTCAGCGACTCCTGCACGATGCGGTAGATGGTCAGTCCGACGGCCGTGTCGGCGCCGAGCTCGCCGGAGCGCTCGAGCCGCACCGGCAGGCCCGCCTCGACGAACTCGTCGACGAGGCGGGGCAGCTCTGTGACGCCGAGCGGGCGCTCGGAAACGGTCTCGCCATGCGTTGCGGTCGACAGCAGTCGCCGCACCTCGCCGAGCGTGCGGCGTCCCGTGTCCGCGATCTGACCAATGATCCGCTGCGCCTCGTCGCGCCGCTCCGGGACGGTCACGCGCGCTCCGTCCGCGAGCGCGATCATCACAGAGAGGCTGTGGGCGATCACGTCGTGCATCTCCCGCGAGATCCGCTCGCGCTCGAGCGCGCGGGCCATGTCCGCCTGCTGGTCGCGTTCGCGACGCATGCGCTCGGCACGGTCGACGAGTGCGGCCATGTGACGGCGCCGATGGCCGACGTTGACGC
Source organism: Candidatus Microbacterium pullistercoris (assembly GCA_019119065.1). Lineage (GTDB taxonomy): Bacteria > Actinomycetota > Actinomycetes > Actinomycetales > Microbacteriaceae > Microbacterium > Microbacterium pullistercoris. Next base: position 1,634 of record DWXU01000222.1, read on the forward strand.
CAATCAGCGTCGCGATGAGCGCGATCGTCGCGAACAGGGATCCGAGGCTGAGCCAGTCGAGGTCCCACGCGTCGGCCTCGGCGCGCGGCGAGAGGCCGAGGAACGGCGGACCGGTGCGTACGCGCACCGCGAGAACGAGCGCGGCGGCCGTGCCTGCCGCGATCGTCGCGCCGAAGAGCGCCCACGCACGTCGGGCGCTCTCCGCAACCCCCGTGTACAGCAGTGCCGCGACCACGGGCAGCGCCTCCGCCATGGAGCCGGCCGCGGCGGACAGCAGCATCAGGGCAGGGGCGACGACAAGGGTCACGAGCGGGAGACGCTGTCGCAGGAGGATCGTTGCGACACCACCAAGCCCGAGGAGGAGGACGGCCCACGCCGGAGACGCCAGTTCCGATTCGAGGGAAAGGTAGCCGAGAAGTCCGGCGAGCAGGAGATACGCCGCGAGTTCAGCCGCGCCGGCTTTCGTGAGGCTCATGCGTCGCGCTTCTTCAGAGCGACCGCTCCAAGCGTCAGAGCGACGACGACCCACGCGGCCGCGATCATCCAGCCTGCGCCGGGGCTGATGTGGCCGCCCCAGATGTCGAGGAAGGGTGCCGGCATGTCGTGCACGCGCGCCATGGCGTCACCGGCGTTGCCGAGCAGCATCGCGCGGACCACGCGAGAGAACAGACCGTAAGGGAGGACCGACGCGAGGATCGGGCCGAGCAGCGTCACCACGAACACGAGGACGGCTCCGGCCGTCGTCGAGCGCACGAGCATGCCGATGCCGACGCCGAACATGGCACAGCAGCCGAGGTAGACGCCGGATCCGATGATCGCGAGCAGCACGCCGGGCGCATCGAGGGCGGCTTCGAGCCCGTGCGGAGCATAGAAGGCGAACGAGACCGCCCACGACACGATCGCCGTGAGGAGGCTCGTCACCGTGACGGCGGCGAACACGACGATCACCTTCGCCCAGAGGATGCGGAGGCGGCGCGGGCTCGCGAGCACCGTCGTCTGCATGGATCCGGATGCGTACTCGGCTCCGCTCGACATGACCCCGAGGATCCCGGCGATGATCTGGCCGAGGATCACCATCGGTGAGAGCACGTCATTCATCGTTCGTTCGAGCGAGGGGACCGAGGGCACACCGGACGACTCGAGTGTGGCGCCGAGGAATACGCTGCCGCCGAGTCCGACGGCGGCGATTCCTGCGATCGCGAGAAAGGAGGAGGGCACACTCGTGAACTTGATCCATTCGGACCTCACGACGCCCCGGAACGGGACCCGTGTCGCGCGGTCGTCAGCGCGCCCGGGCTTCGTGGCCAGCGACGTCATCGGCCTGCTCCTTTCGGCATCGGGTCGGCGGAGGCCGCCCGGTATTCGGTGTCGTGTGCGGTCAACGCGAGGTATGCGTCTTCGAGGGATCCTGCCACGGTCGTCAGCTCGTGGAGCACAACACCCGCGGCGGCTGCCTGCGTAGCGACGCGCTCGGCGGAGGCTCCGACGATCTCGATCGCTCCGTCCGGGAGCGACGTGACGGTGATCTCGGCGGTCGCGACCGCCGAGATCAGCTCCGCGACCTGCGGAGTCCGGGCGCGGACGGCGGAACGCGTTGCATTCGCGACCACCTCGTGCATCGGACCGTCCGCGAGGATCCGGCCCTGCCCGATCACGATGAGGTGATCGGCGGTCTGCATCATCTCGCTCATCAGGTGCGACGAGAGCAGCACCGTTCGCCCCTCAGCGGCGAGTCGGCGCAGCAGGGCACGGATCCAGAGGATGCCGTCCGGGTCGAGGCCGTTGACCGGCTCGTCCAGGATGATCGTCGGCGGGTCTCCGAGGAGCGCCGTCGCGATGCCGAGGCGCTGGCCCATGCCGAGTGAGAAACCACCGACGCGCTGGTCCGCGACGGAGGTGAGCCCGGCGGTCTCGATGACCTCGTGCACGCGAGTGGTGGCGATGCCATGGGTCGCGGCGATGGCGAGCAGGTGCTTGTACGCGGTGCGGCGACGGTGTGCGGCCCGGGCGTCGAGCAGCACGCCCGCCTCGTGAAGCGGCGCGGGAAGATCGCGATACGCGCGGCCATTGACCTCCGCGACGCCGCCAGTCGGTCGGTCCAGGCCGACGATCATGCGCATCGTGGTCGATTTCCCAGCGCCGTTCGGCCCCAGAAATCCCGTGACCTTCCCTGGTTCGACGGTGAAGTCGATGCCGCCTACGGCAACTTTCTTGCCGTAGCGCTTCGTCAGGGATCTGACTCGGATCATGGGGCCACCTTTCGTTCACGAATGACGCTACGGAGGCGGCGCGGGACGCACATCGGCCGAGAGGGCAGACCTCGGTGCGCGCCCAGTACCCAGGTCTATATCGGGTGTTGGTCCGGAGGTCAGCCGGGGGAGGCGCTCCCGCGCCCGACGTGGCTGCGCGCGTGCGCGATGGCTGTCTCCATGTCCGCGAAGAGGTGCTCGTGGTGGCGCAGGGAGGCGAGCACTCCGACGGATCGGAAGAGGCGCTCGTGGCCTTCCTGGACGCCCTTGATCAGCACGGTGACCCCGCGGCGCTCCAGCGCCTGCACGATCTCGGTGAGCACGTGGGCGCCGCTGGCGTCGATGAGCTCCAACTGGGACATACGCAGAATGACGACGGTGACGCCGTCGATCTTCATCGTCGTGTCGAACACCCGCTCCGACGACGCGAAGATGAGCGGGCCGTCGAGGCGCAAGATGGCGATGCGCTCATCCCCAGCCTGCGGGAGTCCGTGAATCGGCTCACGCTCGACGTGGGTGGCGCTCGACAGGTTACGGATCGCGACGACGCCGAGGAGGACGACTCCCACCAGCACGGCGATCACCAGATCGAAGGAGACCGTCACGACGGCCGTCACCACGAAGGTGATCGCATCGGCCCGCGTGGAGCGGAGGAGCGACACGACCCGCGCCGGCTGCACCATGCGCGCCGCGGTGACCATCAGGACGCCGGCGAGCCCTGCGAGGGGAATCGTCCCGACCGGACCCGCGGCGACGAAGACGATGGCGAGGAGGACGAGCGCATGCACAACGGACGAGAGTCGGGTGCGCCCGCCGGAGCGCACGTTGACGGCCGTGCGAGCGATCGCGCCGGTGGCGGGCATGCCGCCGAAGAGCCCGGACCCGATCGAGGCGAGGCCTTGGCCGAACAGTTCACGGTCGGCGTCATACGGTCCGGTGTCGTCGAGTGTTGCGGCGACGCGCGCTGACAGCAGCGATTCGATCGCCGCTAGCGCAGCCACCGTGAGCGCGGGCAGGAGGAGTGCGGAGAAGGTCTCCGCGTCGACCGCGGGCAGTGACGGTGCCGGGAGCGTGTTCGGAAGCGTTCCGATGACACCGAGGGGATTCGCGATCGCGAGGCTCAGCAGCGTGACGACGATGATGCCGATCAGCGATCCGGGGATGCCCCGATGGAGACGCGGAAGGAGGGTCGTGCACGCCGCGACGATGGCGGCGGCGCCGAGTGACCACGGTAGATAGCTCCAGTCGGCGGCGGTGAGCGACTGGACGGCGGCGACGACCGCGTTCGAGCTGTGCTCGCCGACCTCGACCTGCGTGGGGGTGGTGACGAGCGGCACCTGCTGCAGGAAGATGATCGCTGCGATGCCGACCGTGAAGCCCTCGATGACGGGCCACGGAATGAACGACACCGCGCGCCCCAGGCGCAGAGCGCCCGCGAGCACCACGATGAGGCCCGCCAGGACGCTGACGGCGGCGATCGCGGTCACGCCGTGCGCCGCGACGATGGGCAGCAGGACGACAACCATCGCGCCAGTGGGGCCCGAGACCTGTACGTTTGATCCGCCGAAGACGGCCGCGATGAGGCCCGCGACGACCGCGGTGATGAGGCCGGCTTCCGCGCTGACCCCTGAGCTCACGCCGAATCCCAGCGCGAGCGGCAGCGCGACGACGCCGACGGTGATCCCCGCCACGAGATCGGTCTTCCACGTGTGGCGCAGCTGGCGGTAGTCGGCGAGTGAGGGGAACAATGCGCGCGCCTGTCGGGCGGCGCGGACGACTGCGGGCGGGCGGCGTGCGGCGTCGTGATCAGGGCCGTGGGTCACGGCAGTTCCGGAAGCGTTGCGACGTCGCCCGCCCGTGCCGCGTCGGCGCTCGCGAACTCGGCCAGCAGTGCGCGCGCCTCGGCGAGCAGCTCGGCGGCAGCGGGGGAGACGAGGCGGTAGTAAACATGGCTCGCTCGGCGTTCTGACACGACGAGGCGATGCCGGCGGAGGACGGCGAGGTGCTGCGACAGATGCGAGGCTTCGAGCTCGGTCGCGCCCTGGAGCTCGGCGACGGAGTGCTCGTCACCATCGGCGAGCAGCTCGAGGATGCGGATCCGGAACGGATGCGATAGCCCGCGGAACAGGCCGGCCTTCACCTCGTACAGAGGACGAGCACCCCAGGATTGCGACATGATAAATTCATCATATCAATCGGATCCTGACGAGATGCTCAATCCATGCGGGACCGCGGCGTGGTCGCCGTGATCGCGAAGGTGGGGCTGATACCGCCGCAGCGTCGTGTGCGCAACCCCCTGGAGGCGCGTCCACGAGATTCGTACGCTCGGCGACGACGGAGGTGCAAGAGCTGTTCCGCCACCACGCGGAGGAGACCCGAGAGCAGATCGACAATCTGCGTAAGGTGTTCGACCTGTTCGAGTTCCCGGTATCGACAGCGGGCTCGCCCGCGACGAAGGGGATCTCGAGTCAGGCCCATTCGCTCATCGAGCGCACGTCGAAGCCGCTTCTCGACCAGGTCACGCTGACGTGTGCATTGGGCAACGAGCACTACGAGACCTCTGTGTACCAGTCGCTCATCGTGGCGGCGACGGCCCAGGCGGCGACGGAAGCCGTGGCGTTGCTCAACAGCAACCTTGACCAGGAGACGCACACCAGTGAAGAGCTCCACGCGACGCTGAAGCAGCTCGCGGGGTGACGCGCCGTCGGCGAGGCGGCGTCACGCTTCGGCGGCCTCCTTCTCGGCGAGGAAGGCGTCGCGTTTGGCTCCGGGGATCCAGCCGCGGTTGACTACTCTCACCTGGAAGACGGATGCCGCGATGACGAGCACGGTCGCGAGCAGGATGCTGAGGAGGACTCCGACGCCGGTCGGACCCATGACGCTCATGCCGACGAGAGTGCCGTACCAGCCGAAGTCAGCGTCGCCGAACGTGCTGTTCGAGAAGCCGAGCTCGCCGAGGACGAGCAGCAGCACCGCGGGCAGGATCGTGATGATCACGCCGTTCACGAACCCGCCGACGGCCGCACCGATGCGACCACCCGTGGCGTTTCCGAACACGCCGGCGCCACCACCGGTGAAGAAGTGCGGCACCATGCCGGGGAGGATGAGCGCGAGCCCGAGTGCCGGATTCAGCCAGATCGCGATGACGCCCAGCGTGACGAGCCCGCCGGCGAACGACGTGAGGAATCCGATCAGGACGCCGTTGGGGGCGTACGGGAACACAATCGGGATGTCGAGGGCGGGCCGTGCGCCCGGCACGACCTTCTCCGCGATGCCCTGGAACGCCGGGACGAGCTCTCCGAGCACTGTGCGGACGCCGTAGAGGATGACGGCCACGCCGACGCCGAACTGCAGGGCCTGGGCGAACCCGGCCATGATCGTCGCGCCCGCGTCGTCACCGCCGAGAATCTCCATGGCCTGCTCGGGCTGGGCGATGAGGCCCCAGATCGCGAACACCATGTAGATCAGCACCATCGACAGGGCAGTGGCGACCATCGAGTCTCGCAGGAAGCTCAGTCCCTGCGGGAACTTGATCTCCTCGGTCGAGCGGCTGCGTCGTCCCGTGATCTGCCCGGCAGCACCGGCCGCGATGTACCCGGCGGTGCCGAAGTGCCCCATGGCGATCGTGTCGTCGCCAGTGATCTTCTTCATCCACGGCTGCGCGAACGCCGGCATCACGACCATGATCACGCCGAGCAACAGCGCGCCGACGATGACGACGAGCCAGCTGAGCTCCTCGCCGAACCCGACCGTGAGCACGACGCTCAGCAGGAGAGCCATGAACACCATGTGGTGACCGGTGAGGAAGATGTACTTCAGGGGCGTGAAGCGCGCGAACGCGAGCATCACCAGGAAGCCCAATACCAGCACGTAGGCGCTCGTCGCCCCATACTCCTCCGAGGCGATCGCCGTGATCACCTCATTCGTGGGAATGACGCCCTGCGCTCCCGTCACGGAGAGGATGAGATCTCCGAGCGGTGTGAGGGACGCCGTCACGACGCCCGCGCCGGCACCCAGGATCAGGAATCCCATCGCGGCCTTCAGGCCGCCGCCGATCACTTTGCCCGACGGACGCTTCAGTGCCATCAAGCCGATGGCGGTGATGAGCCCGATCAAGTACGCAGGCACATTGAGGATCTGCTGCCCGATGAACTCTAGGACGACGACTAACCACTCCATTGGGGTCTCCTTCGAACGGATGAAACGGCGGTTCTAGCTCTCGATGACGGGGCGGAGCTTCTCGGTGATCTCGGCCACGTCTGTGAAGTTGTCGATCACGATGACCTGTGCGGGCACGTCGCCGATCTCATCAACGAGTTCGGCCGACGTCAGCACGAGGTTCGCGGTGCGGGCCGCGCCACGGGCCGTGCCGATATCGGCTGCCTCGACATCCGCATCGGCATCCGCGCCCATTTGGCGCAGCGCCTTCTCCGCGTTCATCTTCAGGAGCACGGAGGTTCCGATGCCCATTCCACATACGGCCACGATCTTCATTGCTCTGCCTTTCGCTGTGAGGATGTTCGGGTCTGGTCGGGCACCGCGTCACGCGACGCGGCCGAGAATGGCGTGCACCTCCGCCGCCGTCTCGGCGGCGATCAGCTCGCTGAGCATCGCTTCGTCGGAGAGAATGCCGGCGAGTGCTGCCATGGTCTCGATGTGTGAGTCGTGGTCGAGCGCCGCCAGGCCGACCACCAGCCGGACGGGGTCGTTCGTTCCGCTGCCGAAGTCGACCGGTTCGGACAGCGACACCCAGCTCAGGCCTGTGCGCAGGACTGCGGGGGAGGGACGGGAATGTGCGAGCGCGAAGCCCGGCGCGATCACGATGTATGGGCCATGCTTCTCGACGGCAGCGATCATCTCGTCCGTGTACGCGGCAGTCGTCACGCCGGAGGCCGTGAGGGCGCCGCCCGCGAGCTGGATCGCCGCCCGCCAGTCTGACGCGTGCGCACGCGTGACGATGGCGGACGCGGGAAGGTCATTGGCCAGGCTCATCATCGCTCCTCACATCGGTCCGCATATCGTACGCACACTTTTGCACATTCGTGAACCAAAGCGCTAGTGCGAATCTGCCGCGGTGCGTCTCGTCGGATCAGTCGCGGGCGGCCGGTCGCGTGAGGACGCTGATGCGCTCTGCATCGAACAGCGCGTCCTGCGCGAGCAGTGATGCTCCGTGGACGCCAGCCTTCTCGCCGAGGCGGGCACGCTCGACGGTGAGCCCCTGGCGAGCGAAGACGTGGGACGCGCCGAAGATCGAGCGCCGAATCGCGCCGATGAAGCGTTCACCGACTTCGGAGAGGTTGCCGCCGATGATGACTGCCGAGGGGTTGAGGAGGCCGACCGCATCGGCGAGTGCGTATCCGATCGTCTCGCCGACCTCTTCCACGAGCGCGATCGTCTCTTCATCGCCCGACGCGGCGAGCGTGACGATGTCTGCGCTCGTGCGCAGGTGATGCGGGCCACGGTTCAGGGCATCGCGCACCGTCCCCCCGCTCGCCACCGTCTCGAGGCGACGCAGAGGCTCGCTCAGGCGGCCACGCAGTGGCGCGCTCAGCTGGCCCGCTCCGCCCCGCGAGCCGCGGTAGATTCGCCGGTCGAGCACGAACGCCGAACCCACGCCGATCCCGGCCTTCACGACGATGAGGTCGTCGAGGTCCGGTCGTCCGAGTCGCGCTTCGCCGACGGCGAGGATGTTCACGTCCCGGTCGACGACGATGACGGCGTCGTCGCGCATCGGCCACAGCCGGTCGCGGACTTCGACGCCGTCCCACCGGGGGTCGAGCTGCGGGCTGCCCAGGCGCCCGGTCGCCGAGTCGACGGGCCCGGGAACGCCGATGCCGATGCCGCGCACGTCGGCGTGCGAGCGCCCCAGGCCGCGGAGGAGGAAGTCGAACACCTGGCGCGCCCAGGAGAAGATCTCGTCCGGACCGTCGTACAGTCCGATGTCTGCTTCGTCCTCGCACAGAACTTCGCTGACGAGGTCGGTGATGCCGACGCGGGTGTGGGAGCTGCCGATGTCCATGGCGAGGAGAACGCCGGCGTCGCCGTTCACCGCGAAGGATTCTCGGGGCCGTCCGCCGCCGCTTGCGCGGGAGCCGGCCGGTGCGATGATGTCGTGACCCAGCAGCTCGTCGAGGCGTCGGCCGAGCGTGACGCGCGACCACCCCAGCCGCTCGAGCAGCTCCGTGCGCGTCGTGACCCCGTTGCGAATGAGGTCGAGGACCACTCCGGATCCGGTTGGCGCACCTCGCGACATGGTGTCCCTTCCTGTTGCATCGGCCCGCATTGACTTATGGATAGTTGTATACCAAAGTGGGCGTCATGTCATCCCGTGCGGCGAACCCGGCGTCCCGTCCCGATCCGACAGCCATCGTCGGCGCTCGCGATCGCGCCGAGGAGCGTGCCGTCGCCGCGGCGATCGCGATCCCGGCCGTCGCGGTGCAGACGAAGGGCCACGGTCACGCCGGGACGGCGATGGCGCTCGCTCCGTTGGCTCACGTGCTGTTCCAGCGTATTCTGCGCCACGACCCGTCCGAGCCCGCATGGGCGGGGCGCGACAGGTTCGTGCTGTCCGCGGGCCACGCGAGCATGCTGCTCTACACGCAGCTGTTCCTCACCGGCTACGGCCTCGAGATCGACGACCTCGCCGCCAGTCGCACGCTCGGCGCGCGCACCCCCGGGCACCCGGAGCTCGGCGTGACGCCGGGCGTCGAGATGTCCACGGGGCCCCTCGGTCAGGGGGTCGCCAGTGCGGTCGGCATCGCCCTCGCCGCGCGACGGGACGCCGCGCTGCACGGCGGAGACGACGTGTGGGATCCGACGGTCTACGTCCTCGCCGGCGACGGCTGCCTCCAGGAGGGGGTCTCGGGCGAGGCCTCGAGTCTTGCGGCGACCGCTGGGCTCGACAACCTCGTGATGATCTGGGACGACAACCGCATCACCATCGATGGCGGTACGGACCTCGCCTTCGATGAGGATGTCCGCGCGCGCTACCGCGCGTACGGCTGGCGGGTGCTGGAGATCGACGACTTCCGCGATCTGGCGCAGATCGAGAGGGTGCTCACGGCGGCGCAGACGCGGGACGGCCGACCGACGTTCGTCGCCGTCCGGAGCGTGATCGGCGCGCCCGCACCGAACCGGGGAGGCACGAGCGCCGCGCACGCCGGCGGCTTCGGCGCAGATGAAGTGGGCCGCGTACTCGAAGCGCTGGGATACGCCACGGACGCCGCGCTCGACGAGCTCGCCGATGACGACGTGCTCGCGGTGACGCGTGCCGCCCGCGAGCGTGGCATCGCGCTGCGCCACGCGTGGGAGGACCGCCGCGCACGGTGGCGGGAGGATCGCCCGGACGCGGCGCGTCGCCGAGACGCGCTCGCCGCCCCGGGAGCCGAGGCGCTGGCGCTCCTCGATGGCATGGCCGCGCCGCCCGAAGGGGAGCGGATCGCGACGCGCAAGACGAGCGGCGCCGTGCTGCGCGGTCTGCAGTCGTGGGGCGGGCTCTGGGGCGGATCCGCCGACCTGTCGGAGTCGACCGCGGTCGCGGTGCCAGGGTCGCCGGTCTCCAGGGAGAACCCAGCGGGCGACGTCATCGCATTCGGCGTGCGCGAACACGCCATGGCCGGGATCCTCTCCGGGATCGCGTTACACGGGCTCTGGCGCCCCTACGGCTCGACGTACCTTGCGTTCAGCGACTATCAGCGCCCGGCGATCCGGTTGGCGGCGCTCATGAACCTGCCGGTGGTGTTGATCTACACCCACGATTCGGTGGCGGTGGGGGAGGATGGGCCGACCCACCAGCCGGTCGAGCAGATCGCGTCGCTGCGGACCGTGCCCGGGCTTACCGTCGTGCGTCCGGCGGACGCGGTCGAGGTCGTTGCGACATGGCGAGCGATCCTCGCGGAGCCGGATGGTCCCGTCGCGCTCGTGCTCTCGCGGCAGGATCTCCCCGTGCTGCCCGCGCGCGTCGACGCGGTAGCTGGCGTGCGGCAGGGCGGATACGTGGTCTGGCAGCACGGTGACGGACGGGATGTCGCGTTGTTGGCGACGGGCAGTGAGGTTGCGCTCGCGGTGGAGGCGGCGCGCGTGCTCTCCGCCGACGGTGTCGCGGCGCGGGTCGTGTCGATGCCGAGCGTGGAATGGTTCGCACGCGCGGGAGCGGACGTGCAGGAGCGGGTGCTGCCGGCTCAGGTGTGCGCACGCGTCGCCGTCGAGGCGGGACGTGGCGACGCGTGGTACCGATGGGTGGGTGCGTCCGGTCGGGTCGTGGGCGTCGAAGAGTTCGGCGAGTCCGGATCCGGTCCCGAGGTGCTGACGCGCGCAGGTCTCACCGTCGACGCCGTCGTCGCCGCCGCGCGAGAGCAGCTCGCCGCGGACTGAACCTCTCTGCCGCCGCGGAACGTGGCGGGAGATGCCGGCGACGACGCGATTGTCTTCCCGGGCCGCGACCTCTCTCGCGAGGTATTCATCCCGCACGTCCGGGCACAGGACCTCGAGGACCTAAAGAAGCGGCGCTCGGAGCAGAGCCACCGGTGGGGAGATCTCCCCACCGCTTCACCTGCACGAATGGCGGCTGAGTGGGTAGCGTGGATGAGGTGAGCGAGCCGCAAGGACCATACGGCCACGTGCCCGATCCCGGTAGCGGGGATGCAGGGTCGCACCAGCCGGGGCACGGAGCACCGCAGCAGGCACCGTACGATCAGCAGGGCCAGCAGTCGGGCTACGGCCCCCGTCGTGGACCGGAAACGGTCCCGCCGACCGGTCCCGGACGCGGCACCCCGTGGTATGCCCGCTGGTATCTGTGGGTTGCCGTTGCGACGGTCATCGTCGCGGGGGCGGCTATCGCCGCGGCCATCATCTTCGGGCCGTCGATGTTCGGTGCGACCGGTGGCGAGGAGCGTCCGCCCGCGACGCAGTCGCCCCCGCCCGAGGACGACCCGAGTGGCGGAACGCCCGGGGAAGAGCCGGACGAAGGAGCGGACGAGCCTCCGAGCGACAACACGGGCGAGCCGGGACAGGAATTGGCCTTGGGTGAGTCGGTGGCCATCGGCGAGGACTGGGAAGTCGTCGTGGATGATCCGAACATGGACGCGACCAGTGATCTGCTCGACGGCGGCAACCCCGAGCCGCCCGAGGGCACCGTTTACGTGACCATCACCCTCACCGCCACAAACACGGGCGACGAAGCGGCGCAAATCTATAACAATATCGCCATGGCGTACGTCGATGAGAGCGGTGAGCAGTTCCTCACGTCGACGGCGGTCGCTCCCGATGACGCGTACCTGCTCTCGGAGACGCCCGTCGGGCAGAGCGACAGTGGGAACTATGTGTTCGAAGTCCCCGAGGGCAGCGAAGGCGGCTACTGGTTGGTTCGCGTGCGCACTCCTCACTTCACCGGGCCGACCTTCACCTACGCGAACGAATAGGGGCGCGTGGTCGGCCGGAGCGCACCGATCGGGAACGCGCAGGAGTGCAACTCAGTTGTCACGTCGCTGACTCCACGAACGGAGTGAAGATCGCGGCGACCGCTGCGGTGGCTTGGTCGGCGTCGCCGTCGGCGATCGCCTCGATCAGGTCATGGTGGTGGCGGTGCGCGACTTCCGGATCGTCGCTCTCCTCGTCACGCATGTGCTCCGCGAAGACGTCGAGCATGTTCGAGTAGAGCGTGACGTAGAGCGGATTGTGCGTCGCGGCCACGATGCCGTGGTGGAGAGCGAGATCCGCGCTCGCGCGCCGCTTGGGATCCTCTGTCGACCAGCTCGCTCGTCGACGGTCGCGCAGCTCGCGCAGCTGATCGACATCGGCGTCGGAACGGTTGCGGGCGGCGAGCGAGGCCGCCGCTGAGTCGAGAGCGAGGCGCAGTTCGAGATAGTGGCGACGCGTGCCGCCGCCGAGCTGACGTTCGAGCGTGCCGGTGAGTTCGGATGCCGAGATGACGAATGTGCCGCGCCCCTGCTCACGGCGTAACAGGCCGGCGTGCACGAGAGACTGCAGCGCCTCGCGAACTGTGTTGCGGCCGATGCCGAACATCGAGACGAGAGTGGGTTCGGTCGGGATCCGCTCGCCAATCGGCCAACGTCCGGAGACCACCTCCTCGCGGAAGCGCTCAGCCGCCTGATCGATGAGCCCGACTCGACGCATCGGTTGAGCTGTGGCAGACTCGTCGCGATTCATCCCATGATCCCATCACTCATCGTCGTCTCTTGGAGCCTACCGTGACCGCGCCCTCCCGTCCTTTTGCCGCGGTGCGCCGCCTGCACCAGCTCTTGTGGGCGGGGTTCGCCATCGTGGTGACCGCGTTCAACCTTCGCACGGCGGTCACCGGGTTCACTCCTCTGCTGGAGATCATCGGATCCGATCTCGCGTTCGGTGTCATGCTGGCCGGCCTGCTCGGGACCATTCCCGCGGCCGCATTCGGTGTCTTCGGATTCCTGGCTCCGGCGGTGACGAAGAGGTTCGGACTCGAGCGTACGGCTGCGGTGGCACTCGCGATGACCGCCCTGTCTCTGGTGCTGCGCGCCTTCGCGCCGAATTCCGCCGTTCTCATCCTCTCGACCGTGTTGGCGCTCGCCGGCATCGGGGCGGCGAACGTCGTGGTGGTGCCGCTGGTGAAGGCGTGGTTCGCCGACCGACTGGCGCTTTGGACCTCCCTCTACCTGATCCTCATGCAGACGGGGCAGTTCCTTGCTCCTCTCATCGCGGTTCCGTTAGCAGTCGGGGCGACGTGGCGCGTCTCCGTGGGAATGTGGGCCGCACCCGCCGCGGTGGCCGCGGTGGCATGGTTTGTCCTCGCGATCACGCTCCCCGCAGACGGTCACCACGTGGTTGCCGCAGCGGCGACGACGGAGCGGGCGCCGACGATCGCGCGATCGTCGACGGTCTGGGGCCTGATGGTGCTCTTCGCGATGCTGTCGCTGTCGAACTACGCGATCATCACGTGGCTGCCGTCGGTGCTCACCGACGCAGGTGGCAGCGCGGAGCTGGGCGGAACCATGGTCGCACTGTACTCGGCGTGGGGCATGGTCGCGGCGCTGGTCGTTCCGCAGTTGGCGACCCGCATGGCGAACCCGTTCATCGTCGTCGTGATCTGCGCGATCGCACTGATCGTCGGGTACGTCGGGCTCCTGCTGTCGCCCGTCGCTGGGACTCTCGCCTGGGTGTGTGCGCTGGGTATCGGAGTGAGCACGTTTCCGCTGTGCATGACCCTCATCAACCGCCGAACGCGCACCTCGCAGACCGCTTCAGCTGTCTCGGGCTTCGTCCAGGGCATCGGCTACGCGATCGCCTGCGTCGGCCCGATCGGGTTGGGGCTGCTTCATGAGGCGACCGGGTCGTGGACGATCCCACTCCTCGTCCTCGCGGCGACGACGGTGCCCGGTCTGGTTGCGGGCTGGTTCGCGTGCCGTCCCCGCTTCGTCGAAGACGCTGCTCCGACGACCCGCTGAGGGTCTCGCCGGGTCACTGTCGGGGCCGCTGCGCCGAGCTCTGGGACCACATCCTGGAGCGACCCGGCACACGGCGAAGGCCCGGCCCTCGTGAGGAGGGACCGGGCCTTCGGATTTGGTTGCGGGGGCAGGATTTGAACCTACGACCTCTGGGTTATGAGCCCAGCGAGCTACCGAACTGCTCCACCCCGCGGCGCAATGTCTACTTTACCAGTGGTTCAGGATCCGGCAAATCGCGCGTCGCGAGGCACTCACCGGGCGTGTCTGTGGGAACGCTGGAAAAGATGGCAGGATGAGCCGCATGACGATCGAGCACGACGCTGTCGGGATCGCCGTGGCGCAGTTCGCCCCCGGGGCCGACGCGGATGAGAACCTCACGACGCTGGCCGAGCTCGCGTCCACCGCGGCGGAGCGTGGAGCGCGTGTCGTCGTGGCGCCCGAGTACGCGAGCTACTTCGTCGATCCGTTCGATACCACCCTTGCCGCCAACGCTCAGCCGCTTGACGGGCCGTTCACGCGCGCGCTCGCGACCATCGCCGCGCAGAACGACCTGACGATCGTTGCCGGCCTCGTCGAGCAGGGCACGAGCGATCGCGTCCGCAACACCGCTGTCGCCGTCGACGGCACGGGCGTGGTCGCCGCCTATCGGAAACAGCATCTGTACGACGCGTTCGGGCAGACCGAGAGCGCGTGGGTCGAGCCGGGTGAGACCGAATCCGCGGAGACGTTCGTCGTCGACGGCCTGCGCTTCGGCCTGATGACCTGCTACGACCTGCGATTCCCTGAGGTCGCACGGACGCTCGTCGACGCGGGAGCGGACGTGGTGCTTATGCCGGCCGAGTGGGTGCGCGGTCCGTTGAAGGAGTTTCACTGGGAGACGCTCGTCGCGGCTCGCGCGATCGAGAACACGATCTACATCGCGGCGGCGGACCACACCGCCCCCATCGGCGTCGGACGGTCGATGGTGATCGACCCGCGCGGCGTGCAGGTGGCGGGAATCGGCCCCGAGCGCGGCGTCGCCGTCGGCTGGGCCTCCCGCAGTGCGATCGACGAGGTCCGTCGCGCAAATCCTGCGCTCGACCTGCGCCGGTACCGGGTCGAACCGGCCGGTTGACGCTCAGTCGCGCAGCTTTGCAAGCCGCGACGTCGCCTGTTCGAGCACGTCGACCTTCTTGCAGGCGGCGAAGCGGACGAGCGAGCGGTACTCCTCGTCGTGCTCGGGCGTGACGAACGCCGAAACGGGCACGCCGATCACGCCGACCTTCTCGGGCAGCTCGCGGCAGAACACGGCCGCGTCCTCGTATCCCAGCGACGACACGTCGGCGACGGTGAAGTAGGTGCCGGCGGGGCGCGAGATCGACAGACCGGCGGCCTCGAGACCGTCTCCCAGCACCGTGCTGCGCGCGTGCATGTCGCGGGCGAGCTCGGAGAAGAACTCATCCGGCAGGCGCAGGCCGCGCGCGACGGCGGGCTGCAGCGGAGATCCGTTCGCGTACGTGAGGTATTGCTTGACCGTGAGCACGGCCGTGACGAGGTCTTTCGGCGCGGTGAGCCATCCGATCTTCCAGCCGGTCGCGCTGAAGGTCTTGCCGCCCGACGAGATCGACACCGTGCGCTCTGCCGCGCCCGGCAGCGTCGCGATCGGCGTGTGCGGCGCGCCCCACACCAGGTGCTCGTACACCTCGTCGGTGATGATGACGGCGTCGTGGCGAACGGCGAGGTCGACGACGGTGCGCCGGACCTCGTCGGAGAACACGGCTCCCGTCGGGTTATGCGGATCGTTCACGAGGATCGCGCGTGTGCGGCCCGTCACGGCGCGCTCGAGTTCCGCGGGATCCGGCTGGAAGTCCGGCCACGTCAGACGGACGGGCACGAGGCGCGCGCCCGCCAACGCGATCGCGGCCGCGTACGAGTCGTAGAACGGCTCGAAGACGACGACCTCGTCGTCGGGGGAGAGAAGTGCGAGCAGGGCGGCCGTGAGGGCCTCGGTGGCGCCGGCGGTGGCGATGATCTCGGTGCGCGGATCGAGATGGATCCCGTAGAACCGCTCCTGGTGCTCGGCGACTGCTTCGAGCAGTTCCGGGACGCCACGTCCGGGCGGATACTGATTCCTCCCGCTGGCGATCGCAGAGCGCGCCGCTTCGAGAACCTCCGTCGGCCCGTCTTCGTCCGGAAACCCCTGACCGAGGTTGATCGCGCCCGTCTCCGCCGCGCGGGCCGACAACTCGGCGAAGATCGTCGGCGCGACCGCACCGTCAGAATCGAGCAGCCGAGCGCCGCGCGCGGCGAGGTGCCAGGATCCGCGTACCTGCGTCATTCCTGCAGGCTACCGGCACACGCGTCCGAGCTCACAAGATCGCCGTACCCTGGACATAGGGCCGTCATAGGTTTCGGATGCACGCTGAGGGAACCAGGCAGAAGGAGAGGCCATGAGCAACGACAACGGATCATCGATTCCGCCGCTCCCCGAGCGTTCGGCTGCCGACGCCGCGGCCCACGGGTCGTACGCGGCACCGCCGTACGCACCCCCGAGTCACAGTGCTCCACCCGTGCACGGGGCGCCGCCCGCGCCGGAGACGGCGCCGGTGCCGGAGGGACAGGCGCCCTCATATCAGTGGGCGCCCCAGGAGCCGAAGCGGACAAAGGAGAAGACCGGTGGCGGGGCGAAGCTCGCCGGCCTCGTGGTCGTCGCCGCCCTCATCGGCGGAGGCGTCGGCCTCGGCGGAGCGTGGCTCGGCATGTCGCTCATGGGAGACGACACGACGCCCACGGCCCAACCCGCGGGCGGCTCGGAGAACATCACGATCAACAACCCCGACGAGGTTAATCAGACCGCGGCGATCGCCGCCGCCGCATTGCCGAGCGTCGTCACGATCGAGGCTGCAAGCCAGTCGGGTGGCGGCAGCGGATCCGGCGTGGTGCTGAGTGAAGACGGCTACGTGCTGACGAACACGCACGTCGTGACCCTCGGCGGTGCGTCTGGCGATGCTCAGCTGCGCGTGACGGGATCAGACGGCACGCTCTACGACGCGACGATCGTGGGCACCGATCCGATCTACGACCTCGCCGTGATCAAGCTCGAAGGCGCCTCCGATCTCACACCGGTCGACTTCGCTGACTCGTCGGAGCTCAACGTCGGCGACACGACCGTCGCGATCGGCGCGCCGATGGGGCTGTCGAATACCGTGACGACCGGCGTCATCAGTAACCTCAACCGTTCGATCGAGATCGCCTCGGCCGCCGCGCCGGAGGGGGACGACACCGAGTCTCCCGACGACGGCGACTCCGGCACACCGTGGTTCTTCGACCTGCCCGGCCAGGACGAGCCGCGCCAGTCGAACGAGTCGATCAAGATCGCCGTGCTGCAGACCGACGCCGCGATCAATCCCGGCAATTCCGGCGGCGCGCTCGTCGACGACGAGGGCAAGCTCGTCGGCATCAACGTCGCGATCGCGACGGCGGCCTCCTCGAGTGAGGAGGGCGGATCCATCGGGCTCGGGTTCGCGATCCCATCGAACATCGCCGAACGCATCGCGACCGAGATCATTGATAACGGGGCGGCGACGCACGGCCTCCTCGGCGCGACGGTCGCACCCGCCTCGATGATGGAGGGGACGACCACGACGGGCGCCTATATTGACGACATCGTGCCCGACGGCGCCGCCGAAGCTGCCGGGCTCGAGTCGGGCGACGTCGTCACGACCTTCAACGGCTTGCGCGTCAATGACGCGATCGATCTCACCGCCCAAGTGCGCGCCGCGGCCGCTGAGTCGACCGCCACGATCACCTACGTCCGAGACGGTGAAGAGCACGAGACGGAGGTCACGCTCGGCACGCTCGAATAGGCGAAGATCACACGGAGGACGTCACCCGCGGCCACTAGGCTCGTCGGGTGGCGTCCTTCTCCTTCGACACGGGCAACGCGCGCAAGCTCGCGCGGATCCCGCTGTACGTGCTCGGACGCCTCGTCACCGCCCTGACACCGCGCGGAGACCGGTGGGTGTTCGGCTGTGGCGCGGGCATCGCCGACGGCCCGCTCGCCCTCTGGCACGCGGCGCGGTCGCTGGGCATCGACGCGGTGTGGTTGACGACGTCGCGCGAGGAAGAGCGGGATGCGCGGCAGTGGGGGATCCCCACGCTTCCGAAGTCGTCTTGGCGCGGTTTCTGGGCGACCGCGAGAGCGCGCGTCGCAGTCGTCTCGCACGGTTTCGGGGACGTGAATCCGTATGCGGTCACCGGCGCTTTCGTGGCGCAGCTCTGGCACGGGATCCCGCTCAAGAGGCTCGGTCTCGACGCCCCCGTGATGGTCACGAGCTCCTTCCTGCCGGACTCACGCCTCGTGCGCCGCCTGCTCGCGTGGCTGTACCGCCGTTCGGCGCAGCGCATCGGCGTCCTGCCCGCCGCGAGCCACCTCGTCCGCGGCCGCCTCGAGTCAGCGTTCGGCATCTCCGATGCGCGTATCGCGGTGACCGGCGAACCCCGCGTCGACGTACTGTCCCGCGGATCGGCGCCGGCGCGCGCGGCGCGTGCACGCGAGGTGTTACGGCAGGCGGCGCCCGCGCTCGATACCTCCAGGCGGATCCTGCTCTACGCACCCACGTGGCGTGACGGCACGGCTGATCCTGGCATTCCCTCCGCCGCGGAATGGATGCGGATCATCGCGCTGCTCGAGAAGCACGACGCCGTCCTCGCGGTGCGATCTCACCGGCTCGGGGAAGGCGAGTATCGTCCGCCCGTGGCGACCGACCGCATCGTGTCGCTCGGCTCCGACGTGCTGACCGATGTGACCCCCGCGCTCCCCGGCTTCGAGGCGCTTATCACCGACTACTCGTCCCTCGCCTACGATTCCGCGCTCGTGCCGTTGCCCGCGCTTTTCCTCGCCCCCGACGTCGCCGAGTATGCGCGTACGCGCGGTTTCTACGGCGCGTATGCCGCTGTGGCCGGCGATGACGTCGCCACGACATGGCGCGAACTCGTCCCGGCGATTGACCGCCTTCTCGGGCAGGATGAGGAGCGCGAGCGCCTCGCGGACCGGGCTCGTGCCCTCAGCCGGTCGGTGCACGACTTTCACGACGGACGAAACACCTTCCGCGTGCTCGATGAGATCCGAAGGCGGATCGGGAAGGCCAGCCCATGAGGACCGGGACCGTTGTGGAGATCGTCGAGGAGACGCGCGTGCTCGTCGTCGCGGGACAGGGCGATCGTCCCGAGAGCGCGGCACTCACCGGATCGCGTGCCGCTGTGGACGGACGGATCACGGGTCGCGGTAAGAGTTGGAAGGTGCGCTTCCCACTCCGCACCTCACGGTGGGGCGGACCCGAGCTGCCGCTGCCGTCGGGGGAGTATCGGATCGAGATCCCGGGGATCGAGATCGCGGGCAGCTTGCCGCTGTCGATCGACGACGAGGTGCGGGTTTCCGTCGACGGCGAGATCGTGCGCGTCGGCCCGCCGCTCGATCCGTCGATCGAGACGCTGGAAGCCGCCGCCGCGCTCGAGCACCGCTACTCCGTCCACGCGTCCGCGCTCGAGGATGCCGTCTTCTTCGAGAGCTATTACGGGCGCGTCGCCGGCGACAACCCGCTCGCGCTCGACCGGGAGATCGCACGCGTGCGCCCGGACCTCACGCGATACTGGAGCGTCATCGACCTCTCGGTCGAGGTGCCGCCTGGCGCGGTGCCCGTCATCGAGGGATCCGCCGATTGGTGGCGCGCGCGCAGCGTCTCGCGCCTGCTCGTCATCAACGACTGGTTGCGTCGCCGCTACGTCCCGCGCTCCGGGCAGCACGTGCTGCAGACGTGGCACGGCACGCCGCTCAAGCGCTTGGCGCTGCACCGTCGTGGGTTCGCGCCGCGCCGGTGGGGAGCAGTGCTGAAGGAATCACGCCGCTGGGACGTGCTGCTCGCGCAGAACCCGTACGGTGCGCGGATCCTGTCGAAGGCTTACGCATTCTTTGGCCGCCCCGTGTGGGTCGAGGGCTATCCGCGCAACGATCGCCTCGCGAGCGGAGACGATGGGGCGACCCGTCGCGCGCTCGGCATCGGCGAGGGCGAGCGCGTGCTGCTGTACGCACCGACGTGGCGCGACGATCGCAGCGAGATGGTCGACTACGTGGATCCCATCACGCTCGCCGAACAGGCCGATGCGGTTGTGCTCGTGCGCGGGCACAGTCGCACGCTCGTGCCCGGCCGCAGCGCCTCAGGGCCCCGGGTGATCGACGTGACCGGCTATGCCGACGTCTCGCGCCTCATGCTCGCCGCGGACGCGCTCATCACCGACTACTCGTCCGTGATGTTCGACTTCAGCATCACGGGGAAGCCGATGTACTTCCTTGTGCCGGACCTCGAGGACTATCGCGGCCGCCTGCGCGGGTTCTACTTCGACCTCGTCGCGCGCGCGCCGGGAGCGGTCGTCCGGTCTCAGGACGAGCTCGTCACCGCGCTCGACGAGGACGCGTCGCAGCACGCAGAGAAGTACGCCGCGTGGCGCGCGGTGTTCAACGCGCGCGACGATGGACGGGCTGCGGAGCGCGTCGTCGCACGGCTGATCGACCAGGGCCTGTTGCCGCGCTGACGTGCGCTACGGCAACGGGGTGTTGCGCCCGTCGAGGCGCGAGGTGTCGACCGTGTCGCTCGCACCGCGGGCGAGTCCCGCGAGAAAGCCCGCGCCCCAGGCGAGGTGCATCGTCGGGACGACCGCGAGGATCCATGCCCGCTCGGCGCACCCGGCGCCACGTCGTGCGGCCGCGAATGCCGCCACGACGGACGCGTAGGCGGCCACCGGGACGAATACGAGCCCCGCGACGGCCGCGGAGGCTCCGGTCAGCGCGCGCGTGCCGCGGAGCACCGCGACGACGAGCGCGGCCACGAACGTCCCCACGAGTGCGGGCGGTGCGAAGAAGCGCAGCGAATTGCGGGATCCGTACCGGCGCACGAGCTCGCCCCGCCATCGCCCCGTCGCGAGGAACTGCCGCGCGAGCCGGGGCCAGGTCTCGCGCGGACGGTAGGTGACCGCGAGCTCCGGGTCGAACATGACCCGATAACCTGCGCGGCGGATCCGCAGATTCAGCTCCCAGTCCTCGCCGCGTCGGATCGTCTCGTCGAAGAGACCGACCTCCTCGAGGACCGCCCGTCGCATGACGCCGAGATAGGCCGACTCGGCCTCGGCCTCCTGTCGGCCGCCGTGATAGGCACCGCCGCCGAGGCCGATGCGGGAGTTGTAGGCGGCCGCCGCGGCTCGTTGGAAGGGGCTGTGTCCTTCGGCGTGCATGATGCCGCCGACGTTCGCCGCGCGCGTGCGGTCGAGGGTGTCGAGCGCCTGCATCGTGTATCCCGGGCTGAGCTCGGAGTGGGCGTCGACGCGCACGATCGTCGGGTAGTGCGATGCGCGGATGGCGAGATTGAGCCCCACGGGGATGTCCGCCGCCGGATTGTCGACGAGCGTGATGCGCGGATCCGACTCCGCCATGCTGTGCGCGAGTTCGTTCGTACCGTCCGTCGAGGGGGCGAGCGCAAGGATCAGCTCGATGGGCCCGTCGACCTCCTGGGCGAGCGTCGACTCCACGGCCCGCGGCAGGTAGTCGCGCTCGTTGAGGACCGGCATGATGAAGGACACTCCGGATCCGGCTGGCACCGCCGGCGCGTCGCGCCGGATCGTTCGCGGTCGCATCGAGCCCGGATCGTTACGCATTTCTCGATCATCCCACGGGGAGCGGGCAGGGTGCCTGGATACCGTGGAGGGTGTGGGTGTGTTGAGCGATGCGAGGAACGCGGTGGCCGTCGTCCGGAAGGCGGCGCGCGGTCGCTCCGCCTACCGCCACGTGACGTCGGCGATGCGAGAACAGGGACGGCTGGAGCGCGACCGCTTTCAGATCGCCGTCTACTTCGCCGACAGCGACGTCAACATGTACCAGATGAGGCAGTGGTATCGGCCGCTGCAGGAGCTCGCGAAGACCTGGCCCGTCGTCGTGATGGCACGCAACGCGATGGGCGCGAAGGCGCTGCTCGACGATGGTGCGCTGCCCGTCGCGTACGTCCCCGAGGTGCGCGGCGTCGAGCGCTTCATCGAGCGACAGGACATTCGCATCGTCCTGTATGTCAACCAGAACATGCGGAACTTCCAGATGTTCCGCTACGGCCGTCGCTGGCACGTGTTCATCAACCACGGCGAGTCCGACAAGATGTACATGACGACGAACCAGTACAAGGCCTACGACTACGCATTCATCGCGGGACAGGCGGCACGCGATCGTCTTGAGCGCACGCTGTGGAACGCCGATCTCGACCGCAAGGCGATCGAGATCGGCCGCCCCCAGGCCGACCACTACTCCGGCACGACCCCGTTCACTCCGGATGAGCGCACCGTCGTCCTCTACGCTCCGACGTGGGAGGGCGACCGGCCGAGCGCCTCCTATGGTTCTATCGTCACCCACGGCGAGACGCTCGTCGAACGGCTGCTCGCGGACCCGCGCTATCGCGTCATCTACCGCCCCCACCCGCGCAGCGGTGTCGTCGACCTCGCGTACGGCGGAGCGAATCGACGGATCATCGGCGCGATCCGCGCTGCGAACAACGCCGATCCCTCGGCTCAGCACGTCTTCGACGACGGCCCCGACATCGGGTGGCAGCTCGCCGCAGCGGACGTCGCGATCTCCGACATCTCGGCGATGGTCTACGACCGCCTCGCCACCGGCAAACCGCTGCTCGTGACCCGGCCGACGGATCCAGCCGCCGAGATCGACGAGACCGGCTACCTCGGCGCGTGCGAGTGGCTGACAGCGGAGGCCTCCGTGAACGTGATCCCGGAGATCACGCGCGTGCTCGAGGATCCGCACACCGTCAGCCGCCTCGAGGAATGGGTGCGCCGATACTTCGGAGACACCAGCCCCGGGGCGCCGACCGCGCGCTTCCACGATGCGATCGCACGCCTCATGCGCGAGTGGGACGTGCACGGATCCGTCTCGGCGTAAGCCGCATCTGAGAGCGAGACGAACGGTTGCAGGGCATTGGATCAATACGCGCCACGGACTCCGGCGCGGCGGTTAGCGTGGCGAAGATGACGCTCCTCACGGATGCGAAGAAGGCCGTTCGGCTCGTCCGGCGCGCGGCCAGGCGACGCCGCGTGATCGAGTCGGTCGAACGGGAGTTTCGCGCGCTCCCACCGCTCGAACGCGGCCGTTACCGCATCGCCGTGTACTTCGCCGACCGCGCCGTCAACGCCTACCAGATCCGTCAGTGGTACGCGCCGCTCGTCGAACTCGGCGAGCGTCACCCGATCCTCGTCCTCGCGCGCAGCGCATCGGGTGCCAGGATGCTCCTGGAGGATGGCGCGCTCCCGGTCACGTACGTGCCGACGATCACGAGTGTCGAGGAGACCCTCGACGAGCAGGATGTGCGCATCGTGCTGTACGTCAACCAGAACCGGCGCAACTTCCAGATGTTCCGCTACGGTCACCGGTGGCACGTGTTCATCAACCACGGCGAATCCGACAAGGCGTACATGGTCAGCAGCCAGCACAAGGCCTACGACTACGCCTTCGTCGCAGGGCGAGCGGCCCGGGACCGCCTCGCGAGCACGCTGTGGGACTACGACGTCGACCGGCGCACGTTCGAGATCGGACGGCCGCAGACCGACCACATGACGGGGAACCCGCCGTACGAGCGCGATCACCGCACCGTCGTGCTGTACGCGCCGACGTGGGAGGGCGATCGTCGTTCGATGAGCTACGGGTCCGTCGTCACGCACGGGGAGGCGCTCGTGAAGAGACTCGTCGCGGACCCGCGATATCGCCTCGTTTATCGCGCACACCCGCGCACCGGCGTGCTGGATCCGGACTACCTCGCCGCGCACGAGCGCATCGTAGATGCCATCGCGGAGGCGAATCGCGCGGATCCCACGGCCCACCACGTGCACGACGTCGATCCGGAGATGGGGTGGCAGCTCACGTCCGCGGACGTAGCGATCAGCGACGTCTCGGCGATGGTCTACGACCGCCTCGCGACCGGCAAACCGTTGCTCGTCACGCGTCCCGCCGATCCGGACGCCGTGATCGACGAGCGAGGATACCTCTCCGCCTGCGAGTGGCTGACCGTGGAGGCCGCGCAGCAGGTCGAACGCGAGATCTCCCGCGTCCAGGAGGATCCGGACACGACCGCGCGCCTGCAGTGGTGGGTCGAACACCACTTCGGCGATGCGCGGCCCGGGGAACCGACCGCGCGCTTCCACGCCGCGATCGAGGAGCTCATGAGCCAGTGGGAGGAGCGACAGACGATGCTGGCGCGCGGCTCCCTCCATGGGGTGGCATAAAAGCTAGCTCATATATGCGTAGGCGTCTGCGCCGTGGTCTCGACACGATCGATGAATGGCAGTCACGCATTCACCGGCTTCGGAGAAGATCGGCCGGCGCATTGCGAAAGCGCGCACGGACGCGGGCGTGAGCGCTCGCGCCCTCGCGGAGTGTGCGGACATGGATCTGACGAACTTCCAGCGCATCGAACGAGGGCGTGGCAACCCGACGATCTCGACGCTCGTACAGATCGCCGTCGCGCTCGAGGTCGACGTGTCGGAGCTCGTCGCCGGGATCGGCGCGGACGACCTGCAGAATGGTCGCTACCCGTACGGCTACACCGAGATCCCACATCGACGACGCGGCATGCGCTCGACCTACTGAACCGCGCCGTCGCTACAGCACGAACTGCCAGAGGAGCTCCTCGTCGGTGCCGGCGGGGCGCCAGGACACCGTGACGCAGACGTCGGCCGGATCAAGCCCGCACAGACAGATCTCGCCCTCATCGCCGGGGAGCACTGTGCCCCAGCGTTCGGTGATCACGTCGTCGCCGACTCTGATCAGCGCGCGGGCGTAGGAGAGCGGTTCGGCCGAGGCGTTGCGGATCACCGGGTGCGGTGCGGAGCGGTGCACGAGCCACGGGCTCGCACGAGCTGGGCGGGTGACGTGTGCTTCCATGCGCAGACAATAAAGCGGACCCCCGACACGCGAGCCGAAGTTCGGTGTGCGGGGGCCGCTGACGGTGTGCGAGGCGTCAGGCGAGGACCTCGTTCGCTCGCTCGAGGTCCTCGGCGAAGTCGACCTCGACCGCGTACAGGTCGCTGATGTCCATCGCGCTCACGCGGACGCCGTTCTCGGCGATCGCGAGCTCGAGGCCGCGCTCGAAGTAGTCCTGGTCGTCGACGCGCTGCAGCTGTGCCTGCAGGGCACGCTTGTCCTGGCGCGCGATGTAGTTGATTCCGACGGCCTCGCCAGCGGCGCCTTCGACGGTCTTGGACAGCTCGGTGATGAAGCCGCGCTCATCGAGCGTGTACTTCACCTCCTCGTCGCTGACACTGGACGTGTTGACGGTGACGAACGACTGCTCGCGCTCGATGAGCTCGACGGCGCGGCCGAGCACGCGCGGGTCGAAGACGACGTCGCCGTTCATCCACAGCACGCCACCGCGACCCGTCGCCGTGAGCGCGCGCAGGAGGCTCTTGGAGGTGTTCGTCTCGTCGTAGCTCTCGTTGTGCACGTAGTCGGCGTCCGGGAACGCATCGATGATCGTCTCAGCGCGGTAGCCGACGACCGTCGTGATGCGCGCATCGGATCCGAAAGCGGCACGGATGTTCTCGTGCTGCTGCTGCATGATCGTGCGGCCGTCGGAGAGCGTCGTCAACGACTTCGGCAACGCACGGCCGAGGCGCGTGCCCATGCCGGCGGCAAGAATGACGGTCTGGAGGGTCATGCGAATACTCCTTTGCGGGACGGGCCACGCCCGGGAACCCCGCCACCGCGGACCGCGCGACGTGTTTACTCGGAGTTCATCCCTTGTCTCATGCCAGGATACCAACGCGTCCGGATTTTCCTGGGAGTTCCGAGGGGATGCGGAGGTTACGGGCCGTGTCAGGACGGTGCGTTCGCGCGCGGATATGCGTGCCCGGATTGATAGGTTGTACGGGTGACAGTCACGTCGGGGGAGGACAGGCCTGACGTGCGCGAGGAGGAATCGCCCGCGCACGCGGCGCACACGGCGCTCGAGTTGCGCGGTGTCGTCAAGACATATCGCGGCGAACCGGCCGTCGCCGGAATCGACCTCAGCGTGCCGACCGGCACGTTCTACGGCCTCGTAGGACCGAACGGCGCGGGGAAGACCACGACACTGTCGATGATCTCGGGCCTGCTCCGTCCGGATCGAGGCGACATCCGCGTGTTCGACGTGGATGCGATCGCACGTCCGCGCGACGCAAAGAGGGCCATGGGCGTGCTGCCGGATCGGATGCGTACCTTCGACCGCCTCACGGGGCGTCAGCTGCTGCACTACGTCGGGTCGCTCCGTGGTCTGTCCGGTCCCGTTGTCCGGGAGCGCGCCGACGAACTCGCGCAGGCCTTCGGGCTCATCCCCGCGATGGGCCGCGCCGTATCGGATTACTCGACCGGCATGACGAAGAAGCTGCTGCTGGCGTGCGCCATGATCCATTCCCCGCGCTTGCTCGTGCTCGATGAGCCGTTCGAGTCCGTCGACCCCGTCTCGTCGCAGACGCTCCTCGACGTGTTGCGCACGTACGTCGACGGCGGCGGCACGGTGATCCTGTCGGGGCACAGCATGAGCCTCATCGAGAGCATCTGCTCGCGCATCTCGGTTCTCGTCACGGGACAGGTGCTCGCCGAGGGCACGGTCGACGAGGTGCGCGGCGAGATGACGCTCGAACAGCGGTTCGTGGATCTGAGCGGGAGCGTCGAGGGGGGCGGCCTGGAGTGGTTGCACACGTCCTCCGGCTGAGGATCGCGCAGCAGCTCGCCCCGCTGCGCACTCGACGCCGCGGCTCCGCAATCGGCGCGGCCGTCCTCGTGGTGCTCGCCGCGGCGGTCGCGGCCAGGGGAGCCGTGGCGCTCCAGTCGGCGTCGGCGGAGGCGCTCGACGTCGCCATCGTGCTCGGCGGATCGCTGATCACGCTCGGGTTCTTCCTCGCGCCGTTCGGATCGTCGCGGCCGGATCCGCTCGACCCCGCCGCGTTCGCGCTCTTGCCGTTATCTCCGACCGCGCTGACGGGCGCGACGACGCTCGCCGCACTCACCAGTCTTCCCCTGGTGGCCGTGATCGCCGTCGACATCGCCGCCGCAAGCTCCGCGGTCGCCCTGGGCCGCCCCGTGATCGAAGCGGTCGCCGGCGTCGCTGCGCATGCGCTCACGTGCGCGCTGGGCGCGCGACTCGGCTACGCGCTCGCCGTGCGCGTGCGCGTCGGGGGTCGGACCCGCGAGGGAGCGACGATCGTGGCGATCCTCGGCATCGCCGTCGTCATTCCCGCCGCGGCATATGCGCTGTCGGCATCCTGGGAGCTCGGCGCACCCGCGCTGATCGTCTCCGTCGCCCAGATCGCCGCGCTCACACCGATCGGTGCCGCCCCCGCGCTCCTGGCCGGCGGTGGGTCCGCGGCGATCGCCGTCGCGCTGACGACGCTGGTGGCCGCGATCACCTGCTGGGCGCTGATCGTGCGGCACGCCCTCGCCTCGCCGCCGCGCTCGGTCCAGCAGCAGGAGGCGGGCCTGGGCTGGCTCGGCATCCTTCCGACGACCGCGACGGGCGTGATCGCCGCGCGCAGCATGATCTATTGGTCGCGCGACGTGCGCTACCTCGCAAACGTCGCGATCATCCCGATCGCCGGCCTCGTCCCCGTCCTCCCCCTGCTGATCGCCGGCGTCCCGGTCGACGTCGTCGCGCTGATCCCGCTGCCGATCATCGCCGCATTCCTCGGCTGGACGATCCACAACGACCTCGCGTACGACTCCGAGGCGATCTGGCTGCACGTCGTCACGAGCGTACGCGGCGTCGCAGATCGCATCGGACGACTGCTGCCGATCGTCGTGATCGCGATCCCGATGCTCGCGATCACGATCGCCGTCACGGCCGCCGTCGCCGGCGCCTGGGAGCATCTCGGAGCCCTCATCGGCGTCGCGCTCGCCCTCACCCTTTCGGGCATCGGTCTATCGAGCGTCTCCTCGGCGGCGGCGGCCTACCCGGTCGCGCGCCCCGGCGACAGCCCGTTCCGCCAGCCGCAGCGGACCGGCGGGCGCGGCGTGCTCGCGCCGGCGGTCGTCCTGCTCGGCACCTTCGGCGTGTCGGTCCCGACGCTCGTCGCAGCGTTCGAAGCGGTCGTGTCGCGCACGCGAGAGGACGTCGATGCGCTGTGGATCGGGGCGGGAACCGGGGCGGGTGTCCTCCTCCTCGGGACCCTGATCGGGGCCCTCGTCTTCGAGCGGCGTGGACACCGCCTGATCGAAATCGGGCAGACGAGATGACCCGCGGCGGCCACCGTGGTCAGAACCCCACTAAAATCGATCGTATGAGCACGCCACTCGACAGCCCGGACCAGGGCGGTACCGCGCTTCTCGACCGTGAACTGCAGGAGCTCATCGAAGAGCAGACGCAGGATCCGGGCGATCATGAGCGATTCAGTCATTACGTCCAGAAGGACAAAATCATGGAGTCCGCGATCACGGGGAAGCCCGTGCGCGCACTCTGCGGCAAGAAGTGGACGCCGGGGCGCGACCCCGAGAAGTTCCCTGTCTGCCCGACGTGCAAGGAGATCTACGAGTCACTCAAGAAGTGACCGACCGCGGCGTGAGCCGCCGCGACATCACGCCGATACAGTCGGCAGCGCCGGATCCGACTTGCTGAGCGCGAGGGCGCGCACGGGCAGCTCGTTCCGCACGCGGAGATGGTGCTTCCGCGCGGCGCGGACGCCCGCCGCTCCCTCTGCCGCGGCGTCGATGTCACCGCCCTCGACGAGTGTCTTCACGAGCGGCCGCGCATCGGTGGGTGCGGCGGCGTCGGCCGGGCAGACGATCTCCTCGGCCGCGCGCTCGTTCTCGAGGCGGCGGAAGGCGCTCTTGCGGCCTCCCGTCGACGACTTGTCCTGTGCCTTCTTCGCGACGGGGATCCACGTGCCCGACGCGTCTTCGCGCGCGACGAGCTTGTAGACGAGGCCCGCGGTGGGGTAGCCGGATCCCGTCACCAGCGAGGTTCCGACGCCGTAGGAATCGACAGGCGACGCCGCCAGTGCAGCGATCGCGTACTCATCGAGGTCGCTGGTGACCGTGATGCGCGTGTCGCGATTGCCGAGGCGATCGAGCTGTTCCCGCACGTCGGCGGCGACGAGTGGCAGGTCGCCGGAGTCGATGCGCACACCGCCGAGGCGCGGACCGCCGATCTCGACCGCACGGCGCACCCCCTCGGCGATGTCGTAGGTGTCGACGAGCAGTGTCGTGTCCGCGCCGAGCGAGGCGACCTGCGACCGAAACGCGTCCTCCTCGGAGTCATGGAGGAGCGTCCACGAGTGGGCGGCCGTGCCCATCGTCGGCACCCCCCAGCGTCGCCCCGCATCGAGGTTGCTGGTGGAAGTGAAACCCGCGATGTAGGCGGCACGCGCGGCGGCGACGGCACCGTGTTCGTGCGCGCGACGGGAACCCATCTCGGCAAGCGGACGATCGCCGGCCGCGATCGACATCCGGGCGGCCGCGGTGGCGATCGCCGAGTCGTGATTGAGAACGCTGAGGGCGAGAGTCTCGAGGATGACCGCGTCGGCGAACGTCGCCTCGACGGTCAGGAGCGGCGAACCGGGGAAGTAGAGCTCGCCTTCGCGGTAACCCGCAATGGATCCCGAGAAACGGTAGTTCTCGAGATAGCGCACGGTCTCGTCGCTGACGACCCTCTCATCCCGGAGGAACGCGAGCTCCCCCTCGCCGAAACGGAAGTCGCGCAGCAGACCGAGCAGTCGCCCCTGGCCCGCAGCCACGCCGAACCGACGACCGCCGGACAGGCGCCGACCGAACAGCTCGAACACGCACCGGCGATGCGCGGACCCGTCGCGCAACGACGCGTCGAGCATGGTCAGTTCGTACCGATCCGTCATGAGCGCGGTCGAGGGTGCCATGACGGCTACTCTACTGGCGGGTCCGTGCCCAGATCGCGCGTGTAGATTTGACCGCGATGGATACGGCGTTCACGAAGACACGTCCCCGCATCACGCGATTCGAATGCGGCGAACCGGAGCTCGTCGGAGCCACGGTCCGACTGCCCTATGCCGCGACTGGCGAGGACGGAGCCGGATACAGCTTCACCGAGGAGATCGTCTTCCCCGGCGAGGTCACGGACGGCCCGGTGACGAGGGGGCTGATTCGCCTGCTCTCGCTCTCGGCTTCGCTGAGCTATTACAAGGCGTTCGCACCCGTCCCGTTCTCGGTGCCGTCGGGCCTCACACCCGCTGAACGGAACTTCGTGACCGAGCTGATCCGCAACGGGCTCGGAGAGTTCGCCGTCGTCAACGACATGCCGGAAGCGCTGGAGCCGACCGTGACGGGCCCGGAACGCGACCCCGAGCCGGTCGGGTCGCCGATCGTCGCCGAGCAGCGGCTGCTGGTGGCTGTCGGCGGCGGAAAGGACTCGATCGTCTCGCTCGAGACGCTCCGCCGCGCCGACGTCGAGCTCGGCCTGGTGGCCGTCAACCCCCGGCTGCCGATCGAGCGCACGGCCGCGACGGCCGGGCTGCCGCTCCATAGCGCGAAGCGCGCCATCGACGCCGAGCTGCTGCGGCTGAACGATGAGGGCGCTCCGAACGGGCACGTGCCCGTCACGGCGATCAACTCACTCATCGCGCTCATCTCCGCCGCCGCCACGGGATTCGACACGGTCGTGTTCAGCAACGAGGCGAGCGCGTCGTTCGGCAACCAGCACTGGGCCGGACGCGACATCAATCACCAGTGGTCGAAGAGCGCGGACTTCGAGCGGCTGCTCCGCGAGAGCCTGCCCCACGGATCCCCGCAGTACCTGTCGTTGCTGCGGCCGCTGACCGAGATCCGCATCGCGCGCGCGTTCGCGGGCATGACGGCGTACCACGGCGTCTTCACAAGCTGCAATCGCGCGTTCCGCCTCAGTGCCGCAGCGAACGCCACGTGGTGCGGTGACTGCCCGAAGTGCCGGTTCGTGTTCCTCGTCCTCGCCCCATTCCTGTCGCGCAAGGAGCTGCTGGAGATCTTCGGTGGCCGCGACCTGTTCGCTGATGAGTCGCAGCTGACGGGCTTCCTGGAGCTGCTCGGCGCCGACGGACTCCTGAAGCCGTTCGAATGCGTCGGCGAACCCGATGAGTGTCGCGTCGCCCTCGCCCTCCTGCGCGAGCACGACGACTGGGCCGGGCACCCGTTTCTCGATCGGGACGAGATCGCGGCTCTCGCCGCGACGGATGCAGAACGCGAGTCGGTGTTCGCCTGGCACGACGACGAGCACTTCCTGTCGTCGGCGCTCGAGGCGGTTGTCCGTGAGGTTTGACGAGCTCAGCGGCCGCAAGGTCGTCATCTGGGGTGCGGGCCGCGAGGGCATGGCGGCGCGCGACGAACTCGCCCGACGTGGCGTGGCGGCCACTGTCGCGGTGACCGGATCCGCGACCGCACCTGACGGCGTCGTGACCGGCGACGGGGCGCTCGCGCTGCTGGCGGCCGCC
Source organism: Candidatus Microbacterium pullistercoris (assembly GCA_019119065.1). Taxonomy (GTDB): domain Bacteria; phylum Actinomycetota; class Actinomycetes; order Actinomycetales; family Microbacteriaceae; genus Microbacterium; species Microbacterium pullistercoris. Next base: position 32,802 of record DWXU01000222.1, read on the forward strand.
GACGCGATCGTGAAGTCACCAGGGATCCCGCACACCTCGCCCGAGTACGCGCGCCTGCGCGAGGACGGCGCGCGATTCACGTCGCTGATGGACCTCTGGCTCGCCGAGAACGGCGACCGCGTGATCGCCATCACGGGAACCAAGGGCAAGAGCACCACCTCGGCGCTTGTGCACCACATGCTGACGGCAACCGGCGCGACCTCGCGACTCGCGGGCAACATCGGCATCCCTGTCGGCGAGCAGGTCGACGTCGACTGCGCCGTCGCGGAGGTCTCCAGCTACCAGGCGGCGGAGCTGACGGCGTCCCCGCGCGTCGCGGTCGTGACATCGCTCTATCCCGAGCACCTGCCGTGGCACGGCGGCTTCGACCAGTACGTCGCCGACAAGCTGCGCCTGGTCGCCTACGGCCCCGAGGCCATCGTCGTGCCGGATCTCGAGGGCGATCTCGCACGCCGGGTACGGGAGGTCGCGAGGGAGCAATCGCGCCTGGTGTCTCCCGCCTCGCTCGGGGTTACCGTTACAGATGACGCACTCATCTGGGCCGGCGTCGGCCGGATCCACCTCGGCGAGATCGCGATGAACGGCACCCACAATCTCCACAATGCGGCGCTCGCGCTGACCGCCGTCCACGAGTACCGCGGGACAGTCGATCGTGCGGCGGCGCTCAGATCGGTTGCGGAGTTCACGCCGCTCGCGCATCGGCTCGAGACGATCGCGTCGTCCGACGACCGCACCTGGATCGACGACGGCCTCGCGACCGCGCCGCAGGCCGTCGCGGCGGCCCTCGACAGCCTGCCCGGCCAGCGCATCGTGCTGATCGCCGGGGGAGCGGAGCGCGACGTCCCGTTCGCGCCGCTCGTCGAGTCGCTCGCGCGTCGTGACGATGTCGACGTGGTCGCGACCGGCCCGGCGGGCGTGCGGCTGGCAGCCGAAGCGGAAGGGCGCTTCGAGCGGATCCGCATCGCCCGTGACTTCGCCGACGCGTTGCGGCGTGCCCGCTTCGTGACGGAGCCTGGCGACGTGATCCTGCTCTCGCCCGGCGCGCCGAGCTTCGACGAGTTCACTGACTACGAGGAGCGCTCGGCCGTGTTCCGGGCGGCGGCGCAGTCCGCCTGAACGTGCCGGTCGCGAGCCGACCGGTAGGGTCGAAGCCTGTCCGCGGAATCGCCTGTTCCGCGACCTCTCCACACGAAAAGGACGCCCATGACAACTCGCGCCGACGGCCGATCGCTCGATGAACTCCGCCCCGTCACGATCGAGAGGGGATGGAGCAGCCAGGCCGAGGGAAGCGCTCTCATCAGCTTCGGCGGCACGCGCGTGCTCTGCACCGCGAGCTTTACGAACGGTGTGCCCCGCTGGCTCACGGGACAAGGAAAGGGCTGGGTGACGGCCGAGTACGCGATGCTGCCGCGCGCGACGAACGACCGATCGCCGCGTGAGAGCGTCAAGGGCAAGATCGGCGGACGCACCCACGAGATCTCGCGCCTCATCGGACGCGCGCTGCGCGCGGTCGTCGACACCTCGGCGCTCGGAGAGAACACGATCGTCATCGACTGCGACGTGCTGCAGGCCGACGGCGGCACCCGCACGGCATCCATCACGGGGGCCTTCGTGGCGCTCAGCGACGCGATCGAGTGGGGGCGTCAGCGCGGCTACGTCGCCAAGAAGGCGACCCCGCTGGCCGACAGCGTCTCGGCGATCTCGGTGGGCATCATCGACGGGACGCCGATGCTCGACCTCCCCTACGAGGAGGACGTGCGCGCCGGGACGGACATGAACATCGTCATGACGGGATCCGGTGCCTTCATCGAAGTGCAGGGGACCGCCGAGCAGGCGCCGTTCGACAAGGCGGAGCTCGATCGACTCCTCGAGCTCGGCGCGAAGGGATGCGCCGACCTCACCGCGCT
>DWXU01000036.1:0-4441 GCA_019119065.1 Candidatus Microbacterium pullistercoris
GCTGCGCGAGGGGCGTCCCGTCCTCGTCGCCGACGATGAGGACCGTGAGAACGAGGGAGACGTGATCCTCTCCGCCGAGCTCGCCACGCCGGCGGCAATCGCGTGGATGGTGCACCGCACCTCCGGATACCTGTGTGCTCCGATGCCGGAGGAATGGGCCGACCGCCTCGACCTCCCGCCCATGGTGGCGCGCAACGAAGACATGCGCGGAACCGCATACACGGTGTCCGTCGACGCCGCAGAGGGCATCACCACGGGAATCAGCGCGAGTGACCGCTCCCGCACGCTCAACGTGCTCGCGAACCCGGATGCCACCTCCGCCAACGTCATCCGCCCCGGGCACATCCTGCCGCTCCGAGCGCGCCCCGGCGGCGTGCGCGAGCGCGCTGGCCACACCGAGGCCGCCGTCGACCTGATGCGCCTCGCTGGCCTCTCGCCCGTGGCGGTCATCGGTGAGGTCATCGCCGACGACGGCGAGATGATGCGCCTGCCGGAGCTGCTCGAACTCGGTCGCGAGTCGGACGTCCCAGTGATCACGATCGAGGAGCTCGCCGCGCACCTCGACGCCGTGGATCCGCGCAGCGGCGACCCCGTCGCCACGCGCACGGTGAGTCTGCGGGCCGACACCGTGATCCCGACCGAGCACGGTGATATGCGTTTCCTGGCATATAGGGATCGCGCGACCGGAACCGACCACCTCGCGATCGTGTCGGGCGACCTCACGACGACGGCGCCGCTCGTGCGCGTGCACTCCGAGTGCCTCACGGGAGAGGCGCTCGGATCCCTCAAGTGCGAGTGCGGTCCGCAGCTCGACGCGGCGCTGGCGAGCATCGCATCCGAGGGCGGCGTCGTGATCTACATGCGCGGGCACGAGGGCCGCGGCATCGGCCTCATCAACAAGCTGCGCGCCTACGCGCTGCAGGAGCGCGGGTTCGACACTCTCGACGCGAACATCGAGCTGGGGCTCCCGGCCGACGCCCGCGACTACGCCGCCGCGGCATCGATCCTCGCCGACCTCGGCATCGCGCGCCTCCGTCTGCTGACGAACAACACCGACAAGGTCGAGCAGCTGCGCTCGTTCGGAATCGACGTCGACGAACAGGTGCCGCTCATCGTGGGCGTGGGCCCGAACAATCATCAGTATCTCGAGACCAAACGCGACCGCATGGGCCACATCATCGGCGAGGACGCGCTGCACGAAGCCGTCGCGCGCATGCACGAAGGGACAGACCAGTGAGCGGTACCGGACAGCCTCAGCAGGGTGGGGTCGACGCGACCGGAATGAGGATCGTCGTCGTCGCCGGAGCCTGGCACCAGACGCTCTCGGACGCGCTCGTCGCGGGTGCGGAGCGCATGCTCGAGCAGGCGAATGCCGACTATCGCGTGGTCCGTGTCGCCGGCGCATTCGAACTGCCCGTCGTGTCGAAGGCCGCCCTCCAGCAGGGTGCGGACGCGGTGGTGGCGCTCGGCGTGATCATCCGCGGTGGCACCCCCCACTTCGAGTACATCTCGGCCTCGGCGACCGACGGCCTGACGCGGGTGGCCCTCGACACTGGCAAGCCGGTGGGATTCGGCGTGCTGACGGTCGACGATGAGCAGCAGGGTCTCGATCGCTCGGGGCTTCCCGGATCCCGGGAGGACAAGGGCTTCGAGGCCGCCGACGCCGCGGTGCGCGCGGTGATCGCGCTGCGTGGCCTTTCCGCGTAATTCTACGTAAGGTAGAAGCATGGATATCTTGCGCGACGTCGTCATCATCGTCCACCTCATCGGGTTCGCGGTACTCTTCGGTGGCTGGATCGTCGAGCTCTTCGGCAAGCGAGGTGTCTCGAAGGTCATGCAATGGGGTCTCGTGATCGCCCTCGTCGCCGGCCTCGCACTCGCCGCGCCGTGGGGACTCGACGGCGACATGAACTACATGAAGATCGGCGTGAAGCTCATCGTCGTCGTCGTGGTCGGCGCACTGCTCGGCATCGGCGGGGCGCGCCAGAAGCGCACCGGATCCGTTCCCGCGGCGATCTTCTGGCTGATCGGACTGCTGACGCTCGCCAACGCGTCCATCGCGATCCTCTGGTAGGTCGCCCGCTGGACGACATGCGCAACGTCAACTATAGTTGACGCATGGCCGTCAGGACCATTTCGGGTGGTGCCCCGAGAGAGCCCCTTGCCGCGCTCGCGCAGGTCGCCGAGGCGCGGCGTGCGCTGAACCGCGAAGAGGAAGCCCTCGTCCGCCGCGCTCGCGTGGGCGGGTTCTCCTGGGAGGCGATTGCGCACGCCCTCGGAATCACGAAGCAGGCCGCACACAAGAAGTACGGAAAGAAGTGACGCCGCCCATGGCTGAAACGCGCCGGCGATCCCCGTTCTCCCGCCCGAAGAAGGGGGACGGGCCGCGGGCCTCCTTCCGGCAGCTCGTGCCGTACATCCTCGAGCAGCGGAGAGCGATCGTCGTGGTCGCGATCCTGTCGGTCATCGCGGCGGTGTTCACACTCGTGCAGCCGGTGATGATCGGTGAGGTCATCCGCCACGTCGAAACGCAGGAGCCGCTCGGATGGCTGCTGTACGGGCTCGTGGCGTTCGTCGTCGTGGAGTCGGGCGTGAGCGCCTACCAGCACTACTTGCTGCAGAAGGCGGGCACCGCGGTCGTCCTCTCGAGCCGTCGGCAGTTGATCCGCCGGATCCTGCACCTGCCCATCAGCGAGTTCGATGCGCGCCGAACGGGCGACCTCGTCAGCCGCGTCGGAACCGACACGACCCTCCTCTACGCCGTTCTCACGCAGGGACTCGCCGACAGCGTCGGCAACGCGCTGATCTTCATCGGCGCGCTCGTGGCGATGCTCATCATCGACCCGATCCTGCTGGCGACGATCGTCGGCGTGCTCCTCGTCGCCGTCATCTCCGTCGTCGCGCTGTCGGGTCGGATCCGCTCGGCCACCGAGCGACAGCAGGAGCGCGTCGGCGACCTGTCGAACGGAATCGAGCGTGCCATCGGGTCGATCCGCACGATCCGCGCGGCCGGCGCGACGCGGCGCGAGTTCGATGCGGTCAGCGGATCCGCTCAGCGCGCCTACCGCGCCGGTCTCGACGTCGCGCGCGCGTCGGCGTTCGTCGTGCCCGTCGCCGGCCTGGCGATGAACGTCTCGCTGCTCGTCGTGCTCGGTGTGGGCGGCCTCCGTGTCGCGACCGGAGCCGTCTCGGTCGCCTCGCTCGTGACGTTCGCGATGTTCCTGTTCCTCATGATCATGCCGCTCGCGTCGGCGTTCGGCGCGATCACGAGCGTCGGCCAGGCGCTCGGCGCGCTGGGGCGGATCCAGGAGGTGCTCGACCTGCCCGAGGAGGATACCGACGACGCGGCGAGCACAACGACGGCATCGTCTACCGAGTCGCGTCCCGAAGCGTCGGAATCCGCCCGATCCGTGCAGGATCTGCCGTCCTCCTGCGAGAATGCAGCCGCGGACGTCGCCGTCGCGTTCGAAGACGTGCGCTTCCGCTACCCACGCGACGTCGTCGAAGCGCGACGTCAGGCCGCGACGGAGATCGGAACGAGCGCCGGCGACGCCCACCTGCAGCAGGAGATCGTCGCCCCGGCCGATGGCGAGGTCCTGCGGGGAGTCAGCTTCGACGTGCCGCGCGGATCCCGTGTGGCTCTCGTCGGCCCGTCCGGCGCCGGCAAGTCGACGATCCTCTCGCTCATCGAGCGCTTCTACGACGTGACGGGCGGCGCGATCCGCGTCGACGGCCACGATGTGCGCGACCTGCCGCGCGAAGCACTGCGGGCCCGCTTCGGCTACGTCGAGCAGGATGCGCCGACACTCGCCGGGTCTCTCGCCGACAACCTGCGCCTCGCCTCCCCCGCCGCCACAAACGAGGCGTGCGACCGTGCACTGCGGGCTGTGAATCTCGGCCATGTGGTCGACCGCGACGAACGCGGTATCGATACGCCGGTCGGCGAGGACGGCGTGATGCTCTCCGGCGGCGAGCGCCAGCGCCTCGCGATCGCCCGCGCCCTGCTGTCGGCTCCGCCGGTGCTGCTGCTGGACGAGTCGACCTCGTCGCTCGACGGCCTCAACGAGCGCCGCATGCGCGAGGCGATCGACGCCGTCGCCGAGGGCCGCACGCTCATCCTCATCGCCCACCGTCTCTCGACGGTCGTCGACAGCGACAAGATCGTCGTGATCGACGAGGGCGCCGTCGTCGGCCAGGGCACGCACGCGGAACTGGTGGAGTCCACCCCGCTCTACCGCGACCTCGCCCGCCATCAGCTGCTGGCGTAGCGCGCGGCACAGACGACCGTTCCTCGCGCTCTATATGACACGAATGGCTCGAAAACATGGCGTTTTTGAGCCATTCGTGTCATACAAAGGCGTGGGTGAAGAGTGAGGCGGCCCGTTCCCCGGATCGGGAGGGGGAACGGGCCGCTGATGCGGGGCTCGGCGTGCGGTCCGAG
>DWXU01000037.1:0-8049 GCA_019119065.1 Candidatus Microbacterium pullistercoris
CCCGGTCGTTCAGCATGATGGGCCAGTTCGGAGAATCCTCGCGCTGGGCCGGCGGCATCTACGACAATGTCTACGTCGCCACCTCTGACGGGTGGCGGGTCGCGGCGGATCGGATGATCAATACCTATTTCGCTCCTTACGCCACCGGCTGGAAGGACCTCCCTCCGCGTGACGCTCCCGGAATCAACCCGAAGCTTCCGCCCGACGAAGGGCCGTCCGACCGGTTCCTGATGTATCCCGGCGCCCAGCCGCCCGCCTACCCGTACGACGATCCGCAGGCACCACCGCGGCGGCAGTGAGGCCGTCGCGCGTGGCGGGATCCTCGAACCGCGGGTAGCGTTGATGGCCGCTGAGGCGTCAGCCCGGTGGAGTCGCGAATCGACATGGAGGAGCCGAGATGAAGCGCACGGAATCGTTCTGGTACGACGTCGCGAGCGGATCCGTCGAGCGTGCGGAGGAGCGCCCCGAGGGCGCGTCTCTGGGACCGTTCGCGACAGCCGAAGAGGCAGCGGAAGCCCCCGAGATGCTGATGGCGCACGCGCGCGCCTGGCTCGACAGCGACGCAGCGCAGCCGTACATGGATGAAGCACGCCGCGCCGCGGAGGAGGATCCCGAGCTCTGATCGGGCCCCTCGCCCCACCTTAGGGAGCGGCGGAAGGGTTCGTGCCGACGGGCGCCCAGGTGAGCGGGTCCGTCCGGAGCGCACCCGCGCGCCCCGAGGCCGGGCTCGGAGGAGCGATATCGCGACTCGCCACGATCACGGACGGATCCATCGCCAACGGCACCACGACGCGCTGGTCCACGATCGTCCGTTCGATCTCGACGCGCAGGTCGCGCGCGTCGTAGCGGTCGGTCGCACGCGAGAGCTCCTCGATGAGCTCGTCCCGGTCCGAGCTCGTGGCGCCGGTGAGGTTGGCCGCAGTGTCTCCCCACTGGCGTGCGATGTCCGCCGGGGTGCGAGGAACCTCGACGGTCGTCAAGATGGCGTCGTACGCACCGCCGACCTCGACGACCTCGTCCGGATCGGGGTGACCGCAGTCGCGCGCGATCCACCCGTCCTCCGCGACGCCGTTCCGGATCGCGTCGAACGCGTCGCGCGCGATCTCCGAGTCGGTGTCGTAGAGGATGCAGACCGTGGTGTGCTCGGGCACGCCGGCCTTCTTCCGAGCAGCGGCGGGATCGTCCGCGGGGGCGAAGGCCTCCTCGAACCCCGCGTCTTCAACGGCGATGTCGTACCCGTCGCTGTCGGGCGAGAACACCGCGGCCGACGTCGACCTGTACGCAGACTTCCATTCTCCGCTCGCCTCGGCGACCGCATCACGGGGAACGGTGCTGAGGAACGCGGTCCGTGCCGCGCGGCTGTCGAGCGGCCACGAGTCGACGCGCGCGAAGAGCGCCCACATCTTTCCGGCGTCGGCGGTCGTCATGCCGAAGTCGTCGCGCTCGTAGTCGCGCACCTGCTCGAAATCCGCGGCTTCGGCCGGCAGCTGCACGACGTCGTATTCGGATCCGACGGCGTCGATCGCGTCGACGCCGCGAGCTTGGTGCAGCACGATCTGCTCGTAGGAGACCGGCGTCTCGCCGCTGTACTCGCGGTTCGCGCTCAGCGAGACGCGCTGATCGCCGTCGTCTGCGGATCCGTCGACCGCATCGATGCGGTACGGGCCACTCGAGAGCAGCGCCATGTCGGACGGCGGCGTCCCGGCCGAGATGTCGAACGCCCCGTTCCAGACCGTGGCGAGTTTGGCCAGAGCCTCGTCATCGCCGCCGGCGATCGCGTCGATGACGGCCTGTTTGGCGACCATGGGGTCGTCGAGGCCGAACGCGATCCGTCCCGCGACGTGTGCGGGCACGGCGACGTCGAGCGCCGTCTGCCAGTCGATCACGGGGCGGTCGAACGTAACCTCGATGCGCCGCTCGAACTCGTCATACGATGGAACGTGGGAGCTGTGGACGAGTCCCGAAGGGGCTGCGTCGAAGGCCGTCTCCTCCGGCACATCACCGTGCGCGGCGCCCGCTGCCCATGCGAGCAGGAGGTCGGCCGCGTCGAGGGCGATGCCGTCAGACCATGTGGGGTCGGCGAGGTCGTAGGCCACGGTCATCGCGTCATCGGATTCGGCGACGATCTCCGCGGTTCCGAATGACGCGTCCTCCGCGGGAAGACCGAGCACCGGACGGGAGAACTGCGAGCGGGTCATCGCCGACACGTCGCGGTCGCCGGGCGTCACGCCGGTCGCTGTGGCGGTATTCAGTGTCGTCAGCGCACCGGGCCACGCCACGTCGACGACGCTCCCGGGCATGACGGATGCGGGAAGAGGCGTTCCCCCGCACGCGGCCGTGGCGAGGGCGGCGCCGATCACGAGGATCAGCGCGGCAGCGCGACGCAGGCGCTTCACGATCACTCCGCGGCGCGCGGCCGATCGCCGGGCACGTAGTAGCGTGCGGGCGACAGTCCGGTGCGCGTGATGCGGTCGCCGGCCGCGTCGAGGAAATCGTTCATCGTGGTCGTGCTGATCTTGCCCTCGGGAGTGGCGATCATCACGTTGTCGACGACGGGCAGCAACGTCGCGGTGCCCTGCGGCCACGCCGCGAACGTGACCGTGACGCCGTCTTCGCGCACGTGCAGCTTGGGGGCGGCGACGTGCACGTCCTTCTCGTCGCGCAGCGCGTCGCCCTGCCGTTCGTACGCCCGCACGCCGTAGAGGCGCAGCACCCGCTGGAGACGACCCTCGAGAGCCGGCAACGCGGCCACAGCGTCGAACGGATCCCACGCGCCGCCGGCGAGCACGATCGGGTGCGCGCTCACGAGTGTCACATCCGCCTCGAACAGCTCCTCCGCGACGTCGAGGATCCGCGCGACCGCCCCCTCATCGTCGGCACCGGTGATCAGCACGCGGTTCCGCGCCAGCGCGAACACGATCGGGGCGCCGCGCAGGCCCTCCGTCGGGATCCGTGTCGGATCAAGGAGGGCCGCGATGGCGCGGGCTTCGTCGTCGACCTCGATCACGCCGTCCGCCGCGACCGCGAGACCGGGCGCCTGCCGGACGACCTCTTCGAGCACCTGCGGAAACGACGGGATCCACGGAGCCGTCTGCCCTTCGGTCACCGCCGCACCCTGCTCATCGAGCCCCGCGAAGAGTTCGCCGCCGAGGTGCCGCACTCGTGGGTGGGCGTCACCCGGAGCAACGAGCGAGAGCACACCGAGTTCGCTCGCGCCATACAGGCGCGGGGTGCGCGGCGCTGTCGCATTCGCGTCAACGGTCGTCATCCGTGGATCACCTTTCTCCGGGAGTCTGCCTGCCACACTATCCGTCACAGGATCGGTATCTTGCCTGTCGCGGTCGTCACACCGACGCGCTTCTCGCGACCGCGTACCGCGCAGGCGCCGCGTCCGTCCGTGTCGCGTCCAAGCCGGCGCGCTCGAGGAACTCCGCCATGGGCATGACTGTGGCGGATCCCCTCGTGTCTTCGACGACGATCTCGTCGACGACCGGCAGAAGCGCTCGCGTGCCCCGCCGCCACACCGCGCGGGTCGTGACCGCGCCGCCGGGATGCTCGACGAGTTCCGCCTCGGGGACGACGACGCCGCGACGTGCGAGCGCCGGCACCTGAGCGGCGTAGTGCAGCGCGCCTGCTCGCCGCACGACGGCGTCGATCCGCGCAGCGAGCTGCGGGAAGTCGCCGCGCCAATCGAACGGCAGCCATTGGCCGTTGCGCCAGACCAGCGGATGGACGCTCAGGATGTCCGCGCCCCCATCGATGAGCTGCCGCGCGCGATCGAGGATGAAACGCATGCCGTCTTCGTCGTGACTGCCGGTCACGATCACGCTGGTCGCGGTGAGCGCGATCACGACCGTGTCGCCTCGCTTATCGAGGCGGGCGATCACCCGTGCCGTGTGGTCGCGGTTCACGAGGAAGGCGGCCGCCTGCTCCTCGTCGGAGATCTCGCAATGGCCCCCGTGCCGTTCCTCCGCGCCATACGGCGCACGCCATGCCGCATCACGCGTGAGGGCGGGGAAGCGCACGTCCGACTGCTCGTACCAGACGCGATCCTGTGCCCGCGTGACGGTCGTGCGGCGGCCACCGAGGACATCGACGCCGACGAACAGCTCACCGCCGACGTGCTTCGTCCGCGGCAGGTCGTCGGCGTCGCCACTGCTCGCACGCATTCCGAGGTCGGCGGCCCCGTAGAGCCGCAGGTGGAGCGTGTTCCACCGCGGCAGCGGCCACGGCAGGCTCGCGCGCGCGGATCTCCGCCGGAGCCGAATCACGCGTTACGCTCCGCCGATGACGAACGGGAGCCCGTCGTCACCGGTTCGCGCCCCGTGGTTGCCACCGCCCGGCGAATCGCCGTCGAGTACACCCTCGGGGACACCGCCGGACGTCTTTCCACCGGGCTCCCAGAGGTCACTCGCGCCCGTCTCGTTTCCGGAAGGGATGCGGATGTCATCCGGCGTCGCGTCCGGGAAGTCGACGACCGTGACCGGCCCATCGCCGAACATGCCGTCCGGCAGTCCGAGCTCCCGCTCGATGACGCGAAGGTCGCCGTTGGCGCGCGCCAGGATCCGATCGACCTCCGAGCTCGGGAGCACGAACCCCTTGCCGTCTCCGTCCGTGCGGTACGGGCCGTAGCTCTGGTAGCCGCCGAGGTCCTGGAACCGCGAGGCGCCATCGTCGAACTGCCGTCGGTGCTGCTGGATGTAGCCGTCGGTCAGGTAGGAATCCGGGTCGGGCCGCGTGCCCTTGTCGGTGTCCAGCACGTCCGACGGACGCGTGTTGCGATCGCCCCATCCGCGCGGCCGCGCGCCGCTGGTCACGTCGGTCGGGTTGCCATCGAAGTAGTCCCGTCCGCGGATGCGGCGAATCATCGTCGCGAGCTGCGACTTGTGCTGCAGCGGCAGGTCGGGGAGCCGGTCGTCCGCGCGGCGCGCGGCGTTCATCACGGCCTCGCGGATCTCACGGATCACGGGGCCCAGCTTGCTCGCCATCAGGCGTCGAGCCTCTCCGTCATCGGGCTGTTGAGAGGGCGTCAGCGGACACCCGATAGCGCACGGGGACCGTGTCGCCACGCACCGCGGAGCTGCCAGCGCGCTCGAGGAACTCAGCGAACGGGTACGGCGTGACGTCGTTCTCGCCGCGTACGACGAGCACCTCGTCGGTCTGCGGGAGCAGCGTCTCGACGCCGTCCGTCCACGTCGCGACCATGACGGCGTCGCCGTCGGGCTTCGTGAAGAGCTTGGCCTTCGCGATGAAGGCGTCATCCGCGAGAACGCCCGCTTGTGCGCCGTACGCGTCGACGGCGGCAAGTCGCTTCGCGAGAGCCACGGCGCGCGCGAGTTCTGGATGCGCCGCGGCGACGTCGAACGGCTCCCACGCGCTGTCGCGCAGCACGAGGGGAGAGGCGGTTTCGATCGTGACCTCGGCTTCCGAGAGCTGATCGACGATGTTGAGAGCGGCCCCGAGACCGGCGGCGTGCTCGGATCCCGTGCAGACGGCCACCGGACCGGCGGCGGGCAGGAGCGTCAGGTCGCCCGTGACGGGGAGCCCGGAGACCAGCTCCGGTGCCAGCAGGGCCGCCGCGACGAGCAGCTCGTTCTCGATGAGGTAGACGCCTTCGCCGAGTGCGCTGATGCCGGTGATCTCGCCGTCGGACAGGCGCTCGCGGGCGGCGTCGAGAACCTCGTCGAGGCCGACGCCCCACGTCCCGAGGTTCTGATCGGACAGCGGCACGACGCGGCCGTCGTCGAGCTCGTACTCGGCACCGACGGAAACGTCACCCGCGACGTGGCGCACGGCGGGCATCGCCTGCGGCACTCCCGCCGCCTCCAGCGCCGAGCGCCGAACACCCAGCGTCGACGCACCGTACACGCGCAGTCCGAGGCGCGGCGCGGCCTCCGCGAGCGTCTCAGGCAGTTGCGGATCCGTCATCATTCCTCCAGATAAGTCCGGCCAGCGGCGCGTTCGATCGATGCTACGCGCTCGACGCGGCGTCAGGTTTCGTCGTCCGCGACCTGCTCCATCGTACGAAGCCGGAACCCCGCTACCCTGTGCCCGCCGAACGTCTCGTAGTCGGCGGCGAGCACGGGGAAGAAGACGAGATCGTCCGTGTCGGTCGCGGGACTTAGCAGGCGCACGCCCGCATCCTCCAACCAAGCATCGAACGCCGACAGCGCCCTCGCGGGATCCGTCGGCAGTCGGTCGGGGATCCGGCCCGGAGCTGCCAGGCCCAGCGCACGACAGGCCAGTTGCAGAAGCTCTCCCGTCTCGGACGGGTCCAGCGCCCGCGCATCAACGGGGAGCAGCGTGCCCGCGTCGACCGCTGCGTCCAGCAACGAGTCACCATCGGAGGCCGTCAGTTCCTCGCCTCCGACGGGCGACAGCAGCTTCGCAACATCTGACAGCGTCGGCTCTCCAGAGACCATCACCGGGTCACGACGTGTCTCCGGCGCGATCGCCGTCGGCGTCGTCGAGGCGGGCGCGGACGACGTCTGTCCCGCGACATCACCGAGGCGCGGGAGGCCCGCTTCGCTCGCGTAATCCGCGAGATCGGAGGGGTACTCGGGCACATCGCGCACGACGCCATCATCCAGACCGAAGACTTCAGCCGCGACGACTGCTTCATAGGCCCACGCACCGGTGTAGTACTCGTCCACGAACGCGAAGGACCGCACTTCCTCACCGTGCGCGCGCCATCCACGCACGAGCCGTTCGAATGCCTCTTGCCGCATCTGCGGATCCGCGTTCACGACCTCGAGCCACGGGTCGTAGCTGCCCGCCAGGACTTCGCTCTCGCTCGTCGGACGCGAGACGTCATGGATCGTCGCGAGGGCGTCGAGCACACGGGAGGGGACGGCCTCGACCGCTGCGTGCGTCAGCACCCCGCGTGCGATGTCCGCGCGTCCCATGCTCGTCGCGACGAAGACGAGGTCAATCGCCGCCAAAAGGAGCCGCCGATCCTCGGCATTCGCAAGGAAATCGGGCGCGCCGCCCGCGGCCTCCTGACGCACACGCACGGAGGCCGCGAAGTCCTCGGCCCATTCGTCCAACAGGAGAGCGAGTTCATCGACGGACGTCCCGGACGTGTACAGACGGCTCATGTAGGCGCTGTCGTCACGGCACAGGTCACGGGCTTCCCGCGCGCGACCGTGCTCCCGAACGCGGATCCGGCCCTTGCTGACCTTCTTCTGCCGGAGCTGCAGGCTGTTCTCGAGTTCGTGCGGGTCGACGCGCGAGTCGCGAAGTGTGTTTGACATGTCTCCACCATAGGATCGCGGACGCAGTCAGAAACGAGTCAGTTGACGACTTAGAAGTCGAACGGGGTGTTACCCGCGATTGAACCGCCGGGATTGAAACTCGGAAGTGAGACACTGCCACTCCCGTCGGGCGCTACGTTGAACACGACGGGCGGGACGTCACCGTTCTCGAAGAGTTCCTCGACAGCATCTGCGAGGTCCTCATCCCTGATCGCATCGCGGATTCGGTTCTCGTCATGGTTGTGATAGTGGCCCGTCAGCCATCCATCGTCCATCTGGCGGTTCCGTCCGCCCGCTCCGTCAGACGCCCAGCCAAGTCGCGACGTGTTGTACTTCGATTCGACGATCATGACGTCGCCGTTGCGGTTTGCGTAGATCCCGTCGATGCCGTTCGGACCGTCGCGGTGGCTGATTCTCTCGAATCCGCGCTCGCTCATGTAGCGGTCCGTGACCCACTCGCCGTACTCGCCCTTGTTTCGGCTTCGGTTCGGACCGTCGTAAGGACCGACGCCGTCCGGCGTGTCGCCCGGACGGTTCGAGGGGGCATCGGGACGACCGCCGTTCGACCCGTTCCCTCCGGGAGAATCGCCCGGGCGCTGCGAGGGCGCGTCGGGACGACTGCTGTTCGGACCGCCATCGAAACGGTCGCGATCCTGGATCATGCGCCGCATCTTCGCGAGCTGCCGTGAATGGCGAACCGGGAGGTCTGGGAAGTCGGCATCCATACGGTTCGCCGCCTTGATGACCGCTTCACGGATGTCCCGGATGACCGGCCCCATCTTGCTCGCCATCAGAC
>DWXU01000223.1:0-6517 GCA_019119065.1 Candidatus Microbacterium pullistercoris
GCTGCTCGCCTCGGGCGGCACCGAGACGCCGGCTGAGGCTCCGGCCGAGCCTGCCGCCGAGGAGGCGCCCGCCCAGCCGGCCGCCGAGGAGAAGCCCGCGGAGGAGGCGCCCGCGGACGAGAAGGCCGCAGAGGCGCCCGCAGCCGAGTAATCACCACCGACAGCAAGGGAAAGCCACACATGGCAAACGTCAGCATCGCCGACATCAAGACGCTGCGTGAGCAGCTCGGCACCGGCATGGTCGACACCAAGAAGGCCCTTGAGGAGGCGGACGGCGACCTGGAGAAGGCCGTTGAGATCCTCCGCCTGAAGGGTGCGAAGGGCAACGCCAAGCGCGCCGACCGCGCCGCGACGGAGGGTCTCGTCGCCGCGAAGGAGTCGGACGGCAAGGCGACCATCATCGAGCTCGCCTGCGAGACGGACTTCGTCGCGAAGAACGAGAAGTTCGGCGCGCTCGCCGACACGGTCCTCAACGCGGTGGCCGCCGCCAGCGCGACCGACGTCGCCTCGGCGCTCCAGGCGGATGCCGGTGGGAAGACCGTCGAGCAGACGATCGCCGACGAGGCGGCCGTCATCGGCGAGAAGGTCGAGTTGCGTGGGGTGACGACGCTCTCGGGCGACGCGTTCCAGATCTACCTCCACAAGACGAACAAGGACCTGCCGGCTCAGGTGGGCGTTGTCGTCGCGTTCTCCGGGGACGACGCCGAGACGGCTCGCTCGATCGCGCAGCACATCTCGTTCGCGGCTCCGGAGTACCTCACGCGCGACGAGGTTCCGACCGACGTCGTCGACAAGGAGCGCGACATCGTCACGGAGATCTCTCGGAACGAGGGCAAGCCGGAGGCGGCGCTGCCCAAGATCATCGAGGGTCGCGTGAACGCGTTCTTCAAGCAGGTCGTGCTCTTCGACCAGGCTTACGCGAAGGACAACAAGCTGTCGATCCAGCAGGTCGCCGACGCGGCCGGCATCACGATCACCGGCTTCGCGCGCTACAAGGTCGGCGCGTAACACGACGCGACGTCGTCACGGGGTCCGATCCGCTCTCAGCGGATCGGACCCCGTTTCTCTTGGCGCGCATGCAGGGTTCAGCACGGTCTTCTGCGCTAGCGTGGAGACAATGCCCACGCGGCCGATCCGAGAGGGAGTCAACGTGACCCGTGACGCCAACGCCACCACCCGCCGTGTCCTCCTCAAGCTCTCCGGAGAGGCGTTCGGAGGTGGCCAGTTGGGCGTCGCGCCCGATGTCGTGAGCACGATCGCGCAGGCGATCGCCGCGGCGGCGCGCGAGGCCGAAGTCGCCATCGTCGTCGGCGGTGGGAACTTCTTCCGCGGCGCCGAGCTCTCGAAGAACGGCATGGAGCGGTCCCGCGCCGACTACATGGGCATGCTCGGCACCGTGATGAACGCGCTCGCGCTGCAAGACTTCCTCGAGCAGGCGGGAACCGAGACGCGCGTGCAGTCCGCGATCGAGATGCGCCAGGTCGCTGAACCGTACATTCCGCGCCGCGCTCAGCGTCATCTCGAGAAGGGCCGCGTCGTGATCTTCGGCGCGGGCGCCGGCCTGCCGTACTTCTCGACCGACACGGTCGCGGCACAGCGTGCCCTCGAGGTCCGTGCCGACGAGGTGCTCGTCGCGAAGAACGGCGTCGACGGCGTCTACACCTCCGACCCGCGCGTCGACTCCACCGCGACGAAGCTGGATCACGTGACCTATGCCGACGCGCTCGTCGGCGGACTGAAGGTCGTCGACTCCACCGCGCTGAGCCTGTGCATGGACAACGGGATGAACATGCGGGTCTTCGGCATGGAGCCGGCCGCGAACATCGCGCGGGCGATCCGCGGCGACGATATCGGCACGAGCGTCACGGTGTGAGCTGACGCTCGCCGGTAGAATTCTCAGCAACCACGAATGAATGGAGTCCCCGTGATCGCCGACGTTCTGGCGGAAGCCGCGAACCGTATGGAGAGAGCCGTCGAGTCCGGCAAGGAGGACTTCGCGACTGTCCGCACGGGTCGTGCCAACCCGCAGATGTTCCAGAAGCTGATGGTCGACTACTACGGTTCGCCGACCCCGCTGCAGCAGCTCGCGTCGCTGGCGAACCCCGAGGCGCGCACGCTCCTCGTGACGCCCTACGACAAGTCCGCGCTCACCGCGATCGAGGCGGCGATTCGCGACATGCCGAACCTCGGCGTCAACCCGACGAACGACGGCACCGTCGTTCGCGTGACGATGCCGGAGCTGACGGAAGAGCGCCGCAAGGAGTACGTGAAGCTCGTGCGCGCCAAGGCCGAAGACGCGCGCGTGCGCGTGCGCGGTGTCCGTCGCCAGACGAAGGACGATCTCACCTCGCTGAAGGACGACATCGGCGAGGACGAGGTGGCGCGCGGCGAGAAGGATCTCGACGCCCTCACCAAGAAACACGTCGACATGATCGATGACGCCCTCGGGCTCAAGGAAGCGGAGCTCCTCGAGGTCTGATGATGCCTGACGCTCGAGACGACGATCAGCGGCGGGATCTCCCGACCGCTGATGACGTGTCGCCGGGCGAAGCGTCCGCTTCCTTCCGACACCGGCTCACGGGCGCGCGAGACGATCTCGAACACCGCGTCGACCGCGCGCGCGACCAGCTCGACGCGACCAACGAACGCATCAAGAAGCGCACCGGTCGTGACCTGATCGCCGCGATCGGCGTGGGGGTGCTCGCAGGGGCGGCCGTCCTCGCGTCGCTGCTCTTCGTGAAGTGGGCGTTCGCGATACTCGCGATCGCCATCGCCGCACTCGGCGTGTTCGAACTCGCGCGCGCGCTCCAGGCGCGAGGGCGTCGAATCGATCTCGTTCCACAGCTGGTCGGCGCGGCGATCATCATCTCCGCGGCCTATTGGTTCCCGTCCGCCGTGCACTGGGCCGCCGTCTTCTCGACGCTCGCGATCGTCATCGTCTGGCGGGTGGTCGCGCAGATGACCGCGCTCGACGGCCGCGTGTACGCGTCGATCTTCGCGGACATCGTGGTCGGCTGCTTCGTGGCGCTGTATGTGCCGTTGCTCGCGAGCTCGGCGCTCGTCTTGCTCCGGCAGGACGACGGCGAATGGTGGGTGCTGTCCTTCATCCTCGTGGTGGTCGTCGCCGACACGGGCGCGTACGCGTCGGGACTGGCGTTCGGATCCCACAAGATGGCGCCACGCATCAGCCCCAGCAAGACCTGGGAGGGCCTTGCGGGTGCCGCCATCGTCTCGATCGTCGCCGGCGCCCTCGCCGGAGCGTTCCTGCTCGACATCCCGTGGTGGGGCGGTGCGCTCTTCGGCGCGGCGCTCGTCGCCTCCGCGACGATGGGCGACCTCGGCGAATCGATGATCAAGCGCGATCTCGGGATCAAGGACATGAGTTCGTGGCTGCCGGGGCACGGAGGAGTGCTCGACCGGCTCGACAGCATCCTCCCGTCAGCCGTCGTGGCGCTGGCCATGTACCAGCTGCTGCTGCCCACCATCGCGACCGGTTAGACGAGGAGGACGATGACCGAGCAGAGCGTTGACACGCCGTTCACCCGCGAGGCGCGTGCGCGCCGCGGCTACGATCCCGAGGCCGTGCGCACGTTCCTGGCACGTGCCAGGGAGTCGTTCCAGTCGGTGCCGGGTGGCGTGTCGAGCAACGACATCCGAACGGCGTCGTTCCCGCTCGTCCGCGGCGGATTCTCCGTCCCCGAGGTCGACGCCGCTCTCGCTCGCCTGGAGGACGCCTTCGCCCAGCGGGAGCGCGAGGCCGCCATCGGCGCGGACGGCGCAGACGAGTGGGTCGCGGATGCCCGAGAGCAGGCGCGGGAGATCCTCGCGCGGGTGACGCGCCCGGAGGGACGGCGGTTCGACCGGGTGAGTCGTCTCCACATCGGCTACGCGCCGGTCGAGGTCGACATGGTCGCGGAGCGCATCGCTCGCTATCTGTCGCGGGGTGACGCTCTGACGACCGAGCAGCTGCGCACGGCGGCCTTCCACACCGCGCGCGGCGGCTATCGCGAAGAGCAGGTCGACGCCCTTCTCGACGCGACGGTGCACGTGATCTTGGCGGTGCGGTGACGGTGATGTCACGTTCAGGTAACAGTCGGGTATACTCGCGAACACTGTGACTCCCGAGTACCCCGATACCCACCCGATGACCCGACGCGAGGCCCGCGCGATCGAGCGCTCCGCCGTCGTCGAGGCACGCCGCACTCAGCGCACCGCGGCCGCGGTCGAGCGACGCGGAGCGCGCGCCACCACACGGACCTGGGGTGCGCGTCGCGCGGTCGGTGCCGTCGTCGGCGGCGTCGCGGCGCTCGGGATCCTCGCGGCGTCGATCGCTCCCGTCGTCACGTCGCAGGTCGCCGAGGCGAGCCAGGACCCGCGTGCGACCACGTACGCCGTCGCGGCGGACGAGGCGCAGCTGTTCGCCGCGTCGGCCGAGGGTGGAACGATCGCCGCGCTCAGCGCCGTGACCTACGAGGCCGAGCTGCGCACGCCCGAGCCCGAGCCCGAGCCCGCGGCCGTACCCGACGAAGGCGACGGCGAAGGCGACGCGAACGAGGGCAGTGCTCCCGCGCCCTACCAGCCGCCTGCGCCGTACACGGGCGGCGGTTCGCCCGCCGAGTGGATGTCCGCGGCCGGAATCGCCGAGAGCGACTGGGGTTACGTCGACTACATCGTCACTCGTGAGAGCGGGTGGGACCCAAACGCCACGAACCCGTCCTCCGGAGCGTGCGGTCTCGTGCAGATGTACCCGTGCAACAAGGCCGGCGTGAACAGTCGCGATCCGGTGGCGAACCTCGCATGGGCGAACTCCTACGCGATCGGCCGGTACGGCAGCTGGGCAGGAGCCCACGCGTTCTGGACCGCCAACCACTGGTGGTGACCGGCGCTCGGCTATGGGACGCTCGCGTAAGCGCCCACGTCGGCAGCCTCCGGTCGCTGATGACCGCCTCGATCGTCTGATCTCCGGCTGGCGTCGCACGGAAGTGCGCCGCGGCGCCGAATGGAACGTGCAGCCGGTCGGCACCGGCCGCAGCGACAAGCCCTACACGTGCCCCGGTTGCGGGGGGACGATCGCGGCGGGCCTCGCACACCTCGTGACGTGGCGCGCTGATGGAGTTCTCGGCGACCGCGCCGACCTCGAAGCTCGCCGACACTGGCATTCGCACTGTTGGAGCACCTGAAAGGAGCGACCATGGAGATCCGCGGCGCCACCGTCCTTCCCGCCCGACGCGAGGACATCGAACTGACGACCTCAGACGGGCTCACGCTCGTCGGCGAGCTCGCCCTTCCCGCGGATCGTGAGCCGACCGCGACGCTCGTGACGCTCCACCCGCTGCCCACGCACGGCGGCTTCATGGATTCCCACATCATCCGGAAGGCCGCAGCACGACTCCCGGCGCTGGCCTCGCTCGCGGTGCTCCGCTTCAACACCCGCGGCACGACATCGCCGCGCGGCACGAGCGACGGTGCGTTCGGCGAGGGCGTCGACGAGCGTGCCGACGTGGCCGCGGCTATGGCGTTCGTCGCCGAGCGGCAGCTGCCGGATCCGTGGTTCGTCGGCTGGTCCTTCGGTACCGAGCTGGCGCTCAAGTATGGCCGCGAGCACCCGGTCCGCGGGGCGATCCTCCTCTCGCCCCCGCTGCACCGCACGAGCGAAGAGGAACTGGCCGCGTGGGCAGGCGATGCGCGTGAGCTCATCGCGCTCATTCCCGAGCACGACGACTATCTCCAGCCGGCCGAGGCCGAGGAGAGATTCGGCGTCGTGCCGGACGCGCGACTCATCGCGGTCGAGGAGGGCAAGCACCTCTGGGTCGGCGAGAAGCAGACCACGCGGGTGCTGAATGAAATCGTCGAGATCGTCGCGCCGGATCGCATCCCGCTGCCGACGGAGTGGCCCGACGACTGATCAGCGCTCGTTCATTCGGGGGATCAGCACCTGACGGTAGATGATCAGCACGCTCGCGGCGACAGGGATCGCGATGAGCGCGCCGAGAAGGCCGAGCAGCGCGCCGCCAGACAGTGCGGCGACGACGACGACGCCACCGGGGACGGACACGGCGCGGCTCATGACGCGCGGCGAGAGCACGTAGGCCTCGATCTGCATGTACACGAGGTAGTAGATGGCCGCGATCAGGGCCGTCGTCGTGTCGCCGACCCCCGGGATGAGGCAGACGAGCACGATGATCGTCGATCCCGTGATTGTGCCGACGAGCGGGATCATCGAGCCGAGGAAGGCGATCACGGCGAGCACCATCGCGAACGGCGCGTCGATGATCGACAGGAACACGGCGCTCAGGGTGCCGTTGATGACCGCGAGCGTGATCTGCCCCATGACGTAATAGCCGACGGAATTCGTGATCTGCTCGGCGATGTGGGCGAAGTTGTTGCGCCGCGAGGCGGGGACCAGCTGGTAGATCGCGCTCTTGAGCGTCGGCGTCGACGCCGTGAGGTAGATGGTGAGGATGAGGATGATGAACGCGCCGAAGAGGCCGTTCGCGACGCCGACCGTGACGTTCAC